>JSZA02000055.1 GCA_000785145.2 Candidatus Thiomargarita nelsonii | reverse complement strand
ACGACTAAGGGTTTGGGTAATTCTAAACACCAACGAGATAAAAAGGATTGTAAACCGTCTTCCATAGCACGAATTGCAAAACACCGTTCAGAAGGTTGGTAGGCGGTGGGCAAAACCATTTCTGCCATACCTTCAAAACAGCTAATAACAACTCGATTAACCGCTGCAATATCATTACGCAGGGGTTGAGCCGCTTCTATATTGACATATAAGGCAATATACTTTCCCTCCTCATTCAAATTCTTCATCAATTGCAACATTAAGGTGGTTTTGCCGGTTTGACGGGGGGCATGTAATATGAAATAGCGTTTATCATCAATGAGTTTTTTGAACTTTTTAAATTGAGGGGCAATTGGTACCATGTAATGATCGGCGGGAATACAAGGTCCAGCGGTGTTAAAGGTTTTCATTGTTCTCTCCTAAAAAATGGATATGTTATTTTACCACAAACATAAGGATTGTTTTTTCTCGGCGGAGTTTCGGGGATCGATTGCGTTTTTTGGTCTCGTTCATCCAGATAAGTTTTAGCCCAAACCTCTGAAGTTTATAAGCTGGACAAAACTTTTCTGGACAACTATATAAGGCTTTTCCAGTCTTTTGGAGTCCACCTTCGGTTTGGGGTGGTGATTTAGTCACATCCAAAGCTGAAGCTTTGGACTCTAAAATATACCAGAAAAAATTCTGAGCGAATTTACTCATTATTTAAGACGGTAGTCGCTATAGCCACATTAGACTTAAACTCCGCCGCACCGTCTGTGAGAGGATTGCGACCTTCTGGCACATACACTGCCAGAAATGTATAATGTCCACCATCGCGTGCGGAATTGGAATTTCTAACAGCCGTACTATGGGTAATGGATTATCCAATCCGGTGCGAAAGGCTTGAGGCGTTAAACTAAACTGTTCGTTTGGCTGAGGCGTTATAAACAGTAAGGTATTGTCTGGCAATTGGATGGCCACCCATAAATCCAAACTGGATGCTTTGGTCAGATTCCCGGTGGTCACTAAATCGACTTTTAGTCCAGCCGCGCCGTCACTGGCTGTGAGCTTGGCCTGTTGGGACCAAGTGGTACCGTTACGCACAAACAGCCCCTATCATCTTCAGAAGGTCAATGCCATTAAGTTAAGGGGGCAACCATAAAGGATTGCCCCTACGAAACGGCATATTATGTTTCCGAGGCAAAAGTTTTCGCGCAGCGAAAACTTTTGCCTCGGAAGGCAACACCCTAGTGGTTGCCCTTAGCATCAATCGCTCTTAATCTTCTTCTCAATTGAATTTGTAAATTAGACAAATCCCAGTTGGATTGTTTCAATGTTCGTCTCGATGGTGGTAATTCTATATGAACAATAACTTTTATTTTATTTGCAATTAAAAAATATTTAGCAATCTTTCTTTCTCCGACTGAATTATTAACGTTAATTTTCATCGGTAAAATGGCTGCTAAAGTTGAAATGACTTTATTAATAATTGCTTCAATCAATTCATTCATGGTTAATATCTTGGTATTAGGATCAGTATAATCTTTTATTTCAATTAAATAACCTATTTTCTGATTGACAGCAAGTATATCAACGGCTTTAATTTCATTAGTCATTTTACTAAAATGTTTACGGTAAAAGGTACTATCATCAAATTTGATAGCTTCACAATCAAAGTCAAATATTAATTTTCCCTCAATAATTTGCATATAGTTTAATTAATCTTCTTCATAAATCTATCACTTTGATCTAAATTTTCATCTAAAATAACTAAATCATCTAAACCTTCGATATCTTCACTTTGAGAAACTCGCAAATTATTTTCCACCTCAATTCCCAAACTAAAATATTTAATTTGGGTATTTATTTCTCTTAAAATTTCAAATTCTTTGATTAAGAATAAACTATGTGTATTGATAAATATTTGCACACCAATAGAGGATAAATCTACCAAAACTTTAGCCAATTTTCTAATTAATTTAGGATTTAAGTTAGATTCAGGTTCATCCCAAAATAAAATAGTATTTTTATTCAACGAACCATTAGCAATTAAGTGTGAAAGTGTTCCAATTTTCCTCATTCCTTCAGCAACTAATGAAATTTCCAATTTGTTGCCATTTTGAGGTAATAGTAGTTTACCATTCAATAATGTTTCCAAACTTTTTAAAATTTGTTTTTCTGGCGACGAAATATCTTTCAATACCAATAAACCTAGTGTTTTAGCTAGGTGATAATAAATTTCATCGAAAGGCAGTTGTCGTGTTAGATAAAGTGACATAAAACCATCATAAAAAGATAACATTTCTTTAGTCGGGATAAATAAGCTATCTTGTTTAATTAATCTCGCTGGCACTTTATTCTTGTCAATATTGACTTGAATTTTAGTTTTTTGTGTAAAATTAAACGGGATGTTATATTCACTAAAATCAATGTTTATATGACTTTTGTTTTGCCCATTTTTAATTAAGTGAGCTAATTTTTCCGGTTTGAAAATATCAATCAATTTTTGTGGAAGAGACTTTTGTAATAAGTAGCTGTTATTATCGGCTTTTTGTTGGGCTACTAGATTATTACTTTCAATTAATGAATATAATAATCGGAGTAGATGGCTTTTGCCCGTATCATTTTCACCAATAACAATATTCAATCCGTTAGAAAAATTGAATTGGTTTTTTCCAAAAATCGTAAAAATTTCTATACTTAAACTTTCTATTCGCATGATTTTATAGCAACCACCTGTAACTTTAGCAGACTCATTAAAAAAAATTACTATCACATAAACGTTTTTATCGTTATCCAAAACAATAACCAATTTTTTATAATAAAGGATTATATCATCACAAGTCGGGGTTGAGTCCAAGATAAATCTTGGACTCCTAAGAAAAGCTACTCATTTATGCTTTCTGAATTAGAATACATTATTCAACAAGGAGAAAATTCTTCAGCCGATGCTAATGGTGTTGAAGGCTGCACTCACCGTGATTTTAATTTCACAGCACTTGATAGTTATTTTGGCGACTATGAAATAGAGTTTTCCAAGGAATCTGAAAAAGATAAACAACGCTTATTGATCAATAGCGATATTCTCAATGAGGATGGGCAAACGACTATAGGCGGTTTACTCATTTTTGGCATTAACCCAGAACGGTATTTACCACAATCTGGTATCAGCTTTGGCCATTTTGCCGGGCGTGAAATGCAAAGTGAATTGATTGATAAACAAAATGTCAGTGGTCCTTTACCATTCCAAGTTGAGCGTACCATAGCCATCCTCAAAAATAATTTACTTTTTCCATCTGAGATTAAAAACGGGCAACGTGAAAATCTGCGTCTCTATCCGCCGATGAAGGTTTTTCGAGAGTTGATAGTCAATGCTTGTGTACATCGGAACTATGCGATTATCGGCTCAAAAATCAGTCTATTAATGTTTAGTGATCGCGTTGAATTTATAAGTCCGGGCCGATTACCAAATACGGTGACAATTGAGAAATTAAAAGCTGGTGTCTCTTATGCCAGCAACCCCATACTGGTAAAATTTATGGATAATCTACGTTATGTGGAACGTTTGGGTAGAGGCTTACCCATGGTTTATCAAGAAATACGAAAATTCGGCGCTGAGGTGGAGTTCAAAGAACTGGGTGAAGAATTTCGGGTGATTGTGCCGCTCAGGTGAAGGCAGTCGTATAACACGCTCCAAATTTTAAAAATTGTTATTGTACTCTTTTTATTTTAAAATAACCCATTTTCACACACACTCAGGTACAACATGTCTGAACATCATTACACACCCTTAACCATTGCAGGCAAAAACTATAGCTCACGTCTGCTCGTGGGGACTGGCAAATATAAAGATTTAGAAGAAACCGGTCTCGCCATTGCCGCCAGCGGCGCACAAATCGTGACGGTGGCTATTCGACGGACTAATATCGGTCAAGATGCTAATCAACCCAACTTGTTGGATGTCATTTCGCCCGATAAATATACGATATTGCCTAATACAGCGGGCTGCTATACCGCCGAAGACGCAGTGCGTACTTGTCGATTAGCGCGAGAGTTGTTGGATGGACATACTTTGGTGAAGTTAGAAGTTTTAGGTGATGAAAAAACCTTATATCCTGACATCCCCGCCACCTTGGAGGCGGCTCAAGTTTTGATCAAAGAAGATTTTCAAGTGATGGTGTACACTAATGATGATCCGATTATGGCAAAACGCTTTGAAGAGCTAGGTTGTGTCGCCGTTATGCCCTTGGCTGCGCCGATTGGCTCAGGGCTCGGTATCCGCAATCCATTTAATATCGTCACCATTGTTGAAAATGCAAATGTACCCATTTTAGTAGATGCCGGCGTTGGTACAGCCTCGGATGCTGCAATCGCTATGGAGTTAGGTTGTGATGGCGTATTAATGAATACCGCGATAGCGGCTGCAAAACAACCCATTTTAATGGCGTCGGCGATGAAAAAGGCGATTGAAGCAGGACGCGAAGCCTATAAAGCGGGGCGTATGCCGCGTAAACGCTATGCAACTGCCTCCTCACCATTAGATGGCCAGTTTGTATGATAACTGATAACTGATAACTGATAACATGATTCATAGTTGTGTCCGTCGCGGACGTGTCACCCCTGGTCAACAACGCGCCCTAGACATTTTATGGCCTCATTACGGCGTGGAAACGGTGCGAGATTTAAATGCCTTATTTGGGCGAGATGCCGAAAAACACTTGGAAATCGGTTTTGGGAATGGTGAGGCTTTGGTGACGATGGCAAAGGCGCATCCTGAAAATGACTATCTAGGTATTGACATGTATCGTCCCGGCGTTGGTCATCTCTTATTGCAGATAGAAGCTGCTGAGTTGAGTAATGTTCGGGTGATGTGTGCTGATGCCGTGGAAATCTTGCAAGACCATTTGCCAGTGCATAGTTTGGATAGCGTTTATCTGTTTTTTCCCGATCCTTGGCCAAAAAGGCGGCATGATAAACGCCGACTGTTACAAGCCGAATTTGTCAAGTTATTGGGGCAACGAATAAAATTTGGGGGCTCTCTACATTTAGCGACCGATTGGAAAGCCTATGCGGAACAAATGTTAGAGGTTTTAGAGGATGCGCCTTTTTTTATCAATTGTGTAGGTGGTTTTGCACCCCGTCCGCCTGAACGTCCTTTGACTAAATTTGAACAGCGTGGCTTACGTTTAGGGCATGGCGTGTGGGATTTACTTTACCAATGCCAAGATAAATCTCTCTCAACTGAAAATTAATTATGAGTCAATTTTTGACTATCCACCCAACAAATCCACAAAAACTGCTTATCAATCAAGTGGTTGATATTATACGTTCTGGGGGATTGATGGTATATCCGACCGATTCCTGTTATGCACTGGGTTGCCATATCGGCGATAAAGCCGCAATGGAGCGAATGAGTCAGATTCGCCAAATAGATAAAGAGCATAACTTTACCTTGGTATGCAACGATCTTTCTGAGATTGCCACATACGCGAAAGTCGATAATAGCGCATTTCGCCAAATGAAGGCACTCACGCCTGGTCCTTACACGTTTATACTAAAAGCCAGCCATGAAGTGCCACGTCGTTTGCAAAATCCTAAGCGTAAAACCATTGGCTTACGTGTACCCGATCATGCCATTGTTCAAGCCATTTTAGGCACATTAGGCGAGCCGATTATGAGTTCCACTCTGATCATGCCGGGCAAAGAGATACCTGAAACAGAGCCTGATACAATAAGGGAGTTATTGGCTAAACAGGTTGATATGATCATAGATGGGGGACATTGTGGATTTGAAGCCACTACTGTTGTTAATATGATGACTGATCCGCCCCAAATACTCCGGCATGGTAAAGGGGCGTTTGATAACTGAAAAATGGAAGAATTAACCACTTTACAACAAGTGACAATCTGGATATTGCCAGTGCTGTTTGCTATCACAGTACATGAAGTGGCGCATGGTTGGGTTGCCTTCAAACTCGGTGATGATACCGCCTATCGCTTAGGTCGTATTACCTTAAATCCGATAAGTCACATCGATCCGATAGGCACGGTGCTATTACCGTTGCTATTGTTCGCAACGACTGGCTTTGTGTTTGGTTGGGCTAAGCCTGTACCTGTCAATTTTAATCGCTTGAGACAAGTCCGTCGTGATATGGCCTTAGTGGCATTAGCTGGACCAGGGGCTAATTTATTGATGGCCATCTTTTGGACTATCATTGTTAAATTTGGTTTGCTCCTCACTGACGCTTTTCCAGTAGCCGTTTTTTTAATCTATATGGGCTATGCTGGTATCGTAATTAATGGCATTTTAATGATATTAAATTTACTGCCGATATTGCCATTGGATGGCGGACGAGTGCTTCATAGTGCTTTACCCCCCAATTTGGCTTACTCATTTGGACGGCTTGAGCCCTTTGGATTAATCATTCTCGTCGTCTTGCTACTAACGGGCATCTTGCAAGATGTTTTATTGCCCATGCTCAATTTTATGTCCCAACAATTCTTATGGTTTGTTGGTCTTGCATAATTAATTAATATTTCTCGTTCCCACGCTCTGCGTGGGAATGCCTGTAGCGACGCTCTGCGTCGCGTGTTAAATGCACATCGCCTTAGAAATCCCATATAGGATTTCTTTGAATTTTAAGGAAACCAATTATCTATGTCACAGCGCGTCTTATCGGGTATGCGACCGACGGGTCAATTACATTTAGGCCATTATCATGGCGTACTCAAAAATTGGCTCGAACTACAACACCAATATCAATGTTACTTTTTCGTTGCCGATTGGCACGCCCTCACCACAGAATATAGGAATACCAAGGTCATCGCTCAAAGTGTCTGGGATATGGTGATAGACTGGTTAGCAGTCGGCATTAATCCCGGTGAAGCCACCTTATTTATTCAATCTAGAGTGCCCGAACATGCTGAACTGCATTTACTCTTATCAATGTCTACGCCGCTCAGTTGGTTAGAACGTATCCCGACTTACAAAGATCAACAAGAAAAACTCAAGGAAAAAGATTTAGCCACTTATGGATTTCTAGGCTATCCACTGCTACAAAGTGCCGATATTTTGGTTTACAAAGCCAGCAAAGTGCCCGTCGGAGAAGATCAAGTGGCGCATGTGGAATTGACCCGCGAAATAGCGCGACGCTTCAATCATTTTTACGGACGCGAACCGAATTTTGAAAAAAAGGCTAAAGACGCGATCCGTAAAATGGGCAAAAAAAATGCGAAACTTTACAAACAATTAAGAAAAAGCTATCAAGAACATGGCATTGATGAAGCGTTAAGTACTGGCCAAGCCCTAGTGGAAACTCTGCAAAATGTCTCTCTTGGCGACAAAAAGCGTCTATTAGGTTATTTAGAAGGCGAAACTAAAACCATTTTGCCTGAACCGGAAGCTTTGTTGACGCCAACCGCTAAAATGCCAGGCTTGGATGGACAAAAAATGTCCAAATCCTACAATAACACCATTAGCCTGCGTGAAGAGCCTGCCAGCGTAGAAAAAAAGATACGCACCATGCGGACCGATCCGGCGCGAGTGCGGCGCACTGATCCCGGCTCACCGGAAAAATGTCCCGTGTGGCAATTCCATCAAATTTACTCCAATGAAGTAGTCAAAAGCTGGGTACAAAACGGTTGTCGCAGTGCTGGGATAGGCTGCATAGAATGCAAACAACCGATAATAAAGGCCATATTAGCAGAATTAGCACCGATTCAAGAACGTGCCAAGCGTTACATTGAAGAGCCAGAATCAGTGAAAGCGATAATAGCCGAAGGCTGCGAAGAAGTCCGCGCTGCCGCCTCTGAAACTCTTGAAGAAGTACGACAAGTCATGGGACTGATGTACCGTTAAATGACCAAAGAATTGAGCCCTGCCATTGTGCAGGGGACAGCACTTGAGAATTGGCCAACTGATCTATATGTGCCACCTGATGCCCTACAAGTCTTTCTTGAAAGTTTTGAAGGTCCGCTCGATTTATTGTTGTATTTGATACAACATCAAAATCTGGACATTCTTGATATTCCCATTGCCGAAATTACCCAGCAATATTTGCAATATGTTGACTTAATGCAAGAATTAAATCTGGATTTAGCGGCAGAATATCTACTGATGGCAGCGGTATTAATGGAAATTAAATCTCGCCTCTTGTTACCGACAGCTAAAGACGTTGAAGAAAATTCTGATCCACGCACTCAATTAGTACAACAATTGCGTGAATATGCACAATATAAACAGGCAGCACAAGATTTAGACGCTTTAGCTCAGATGGGGCGAGATTTTTGGGCAGTTTCAGTGGAACCCCCTGAAATTGAAAAAGAAATCATCCTACCTGACATCAGTTGGTCGGCCTTGTTGGAAGGAATGCGAGATGTGATGGAACGGGCAAACTTGTTTAGTTCACATCAAGTGATACGTGAACCTCTCTCTGTGCGAGAACGTATGAGTTTCATTTTAGAAACGCTAAAAACGTCTTCTCGCATTGAATTTGTGGATTGTTTTACGCTTGAAGAAGGTCGTTCTGGTGTGGTTGTCACCTTATTAGCTATATTAGAATTGACTAAAGAGTCATTAATACAACTGGTTCAGCAGCAAACTTTTGGCATGATAGAGGTTCTCAAAATAAATGACATCCCTAAAATCCATCATTGAAGCCGCCTTATTCACCGCTGGCAAACCACTCATGATTGACCATTTCCTCGACTTATTTCCAGAAGGGGAACGTCCTGAACGTAGTCTGCTCCGAGCTACGCTGCGAGAATTGAGCGAAGATTATGCCGATCGGGGCATAGAACTGGTCGAAGTTGCCAGCGGTTATCGCTTTCAGACCAAACAAAACTTAACGCCTTGGCTAAAACGCCTACAACCTGAACGCACGCCCCGTTATTCACGCGCCTTATTGGAAACTATCGCCATTATTGCCTACCGTCAACCCATCACTCGCAGCGAAATTGAGACCATACGTGGTATTAGTGTGAGTACTGATCTTATCAAAAGATTACAAGATTATAATTGGATAAGAGTGCTGGCGCATCGTGAGACACCCGGTCGTCCGGCTTTATATGGCACAACCCGTGGCTTTCTCAATTATTTTAATTTAAAAAATCTTAATGACTTACCGCCGTTGATAGAACTCAAGGACACACCCCCCGATGTTGAAGAAAAAGACAAGGATAGCGTTAACGAGCCTGAATCTGAAAATATAGATGAAAATAGAAACAAAGAGGCACTTAATGTAGAGCAGGTAGAGCTTGAAGAAAAAGACAATAATCCCGTTGTGTTAGATAGCGTCAACGAACCGGAATCTGAAAATAGAGACAAATAGCTATTTATGAATGGTATGGAAATTGCAATACTTTAGTTGAGTTGTTTCGGGAATGAGGGACGATTTCCCGAAATAACGAAATCGGTTTTGACTTATCCCTGTAGTTTGCAAGATTGTGCATAAAGCGCGATCATTACTTTTTTTTGTTTATATTATCTTAATATGACGACTCAAATACTACTAGAAGAAATCCCAACGCACACTCAACCGTGCGACTTGCCTGAACGGGCATTACATAAGCCGGCTAAAATGAATCCACCATTACTAGAACAGATCGACACACCTGTCCAACTACGTCAATTGTCAGAACAACAATTGCCCCATTTAGCCATAGAATTACGTCAATTTTTAATCAACACTTTAAGCCGCACTGGCGGGCATTTTGCCTCAAATTTAGGAGTGATTGAACTCACCATCGCCCTCCATTACGTTTTTAACACGCCTGATGATCGCCTTGTTTGGGATGTCGGACATCAAAGTTATCCCCATAAAATCCTCACTGGACGGCGTTCTGCCATGTCCACTCTGCGCCAATCTGATGGAATTACTGGATTTCCTAAGCGCGACGAAAGTATTTATGACTCCTTTGGCGTGGGGCATTCAAGTACATCGATCAGTGCAGCCTTGGGCATGGCGATTGCCAATCACCAATTGGGTTTAGATCGTAAAGTTGTGGCAATTATTGGTGATGGTGCTATGACGGCAGGCATGGCGTTTGAGGCACTCAATCATGGCGGCGATTTGGATGCTAATTTATTAGTTATTTTAAATGACAATAAAATGTCGATTTCGCCAAATGTTGGTGGATTGTCTAATTATTTGGCAAAACTGTTGTCGAGCCCGTTTTACGCATCAATGCGCGAAGGCAGTAAACAACTCTTGCAACGTCTGCCAACTATGCGAGAATTGGCAAAACGTACCGAAGAACACATGAAAGGCATGATAATACCGGGGACACTGTTTGAGGAATTTGGCTTTAATTATATTGGCCCTGTTGATGGACATGATTTACCTACATTATTGAAAACATTAAAGAATGTAAAATCTTTAGCCGGTCCACAATTTTTACACGTTGTCACCCAAAAAGGTAAAGGTTTTCCAAGTGCTGAAGACGAACCCTGCATTTATCATGGAGTCACTCCCTTTAATCCAAAAACCGGCGAAATGGTGGCCAAATCTGCCAAAGCACCAAATTACACACAAATTTTTGGTGATTGGCTCTGTGATATGGCAGCAGAAGATGAACGATTAATTGGCATTACGCCGGCTATGCGTGAAGGCTCAGGTTTGGTCAAATTTTCAGAACAGTATCCAGATCGTTATTTTGATGTTGGGATTGCCGAACAACATAGCGTCACTTTAGCGGCAGGTTTGGCTTGTGAAGGATTAAAACCTGTGGTTGCGATTTATTCTAGCTTTTTACAACGCGCCTATGATCAATTGATACATGACGTAGCGTTGCAAAATTTATCCGTGTTATTTGCCATTGATCGTGGCGGATTAGTGGGAGCAGATGGCCCTACACATGCTGGCACCTTTGATCTTGCTTATTTGCGCTGTATCCCCAACATGGTCATCATGGCACCCGCTGATGAAAACGAGTGTCGGCAAATGCTAACGACTGGTTTTCAGTACAATGGACCTTGTGCGGTGCGTTATCCACGCGGCGCTGGGGTAGGTAAAACCGTTGAACAAAAATTGACGACTTTGCCTATAGGCAAAGCCGAATTACGTCGCAAAGGAGAAAAAGTCGCCCTTCTCGTTTTTGGAACACTCTTAACAGTCGCCTTGGAAGCGGCAGAGCAATTAAATGCGACAGTCATCAATATGCGTTTTGTCAAACCTTTAGATGTTGAAATGCTCAAGCAAATGGCACAACAACATGATCTTTTGGTGACGCTGGAAGAAAATGTCATCATGGGTGGAGCGGGTAGTGCAGTGAACGAATATTTACAACCACAGGCGCAGCCCGTTTTAAATTTAGGTTTACCAGATCGCTTTGTTGAACACGGTGATACCGCTACGCTGTTGGCAAAATGTGGATTAGATGCTCAGGGAATTGTAGATGCCATTAATAAACATTTGAACAAGTTACAAGCATAATTTTCACGCGACGCTCTGCGTCGATCCTGCCCCTTTGAACAATCAGAGGATTTTTACCATGAATCAACCCGTTACTCAGATGCCCGATGTTCAAAATAGTGTAGACACGCGCCGTCTTGCGATTGATAAAGTAGGCATCAAAGACATTAAATATCCTGTGCGTGTCAAAGATCGCTCTGGACGTGAACAACATACAATCGCTAATTTCAATATGTACGTGAACTTGCCACATGATTTCAAGGGCACACACATGTCGCGGTTTGTAGAAATCCTCAACGAGCATGAATATGAAATTACGGTAGAATCGTTTAAACAGATGCTTGTGGAAATGAACAAGCGTTTAGAAGCCGAGTCTGGGCATATTGAAATGATTTTCAACTATTTTGTCCGAAAAACGGCACCTATTTCTGGCGTAAAAAGTTTACTTGATTATGAAGTGACATTTATCGGTGAAATCACAGGAGAAACACCATCAATAACGGTCAAAGTCGTTGTTCCCGCGACCAGTTTGTGTCCTTGCTCTAAAAAAATTTCAGACTATGGCGCACACAACCAACGTTCCCATGTGACAATAACCGCTAAAACGAATGGCTTTTTATGGATAGAAGATCTCATTGATTTGGTTGAAAAAGAGGCATCGTGTGAATTGTATGGTTTACTCAAACGCCCAGATGAGAAATATGTCACTGAACACGCTTATAATAACCCTAAATTTGTTGAAGATATAGTGCGTGATATTGCCGCAAAATTGAATCAAGATGATCGGATTGCCGGTTACATCGTTGAATCGGAAAATTTTGAATCCATTCATAATCACTCGGCTTATGCTATGATTGAAAATGATAAACAGTTGAAATAGGAAAGGACGTCTCGTTCCCACGCTCTGCGTGGGAATGCATGCCTCGACGCTCTGCGTCGAATTTTAAAATAAAATTAATCCAAATGAAAGAACTAAAACTCTATCTGGAAACATCTTCATGGAATTTTTATTACGCTGATGATGCGCCTGAAAAAATGGCAGTGACTCGTCAGTTTTTTGATTCTCTACCAGAAAGTCAATTTGACATCTATATTTCAGATGTTGTCTTAGAAGAAATTGACAAGGCTTCTGAGGAGAAAACGGCTCAACTAAGAAGTTTGATTGATCGATTTCAGCCTACTATCCTTCTATTAGGATCGGCAGTCAGTGAATTAGCAGACGCTTATATAGACAATAAAGTTTTGCCACCAAAGGCACTTTATGATGCACAGCACGTTGCTTTTGCTACCTTCAATGAATTAGATTACGTTGTTAGTTGGAATTTACGACATATCGCCAACGTGCGTCGTCAAGAAAAAGTAAATGCAATCAACCTGTTGAATGGTTACAAAAAAGACCTTCAACTGATAACCCCGATGGAGGTGAGTTATAATGACTCTAAAAATTGACAAATCATTAGCCGAAGTTCTAGAATGGCGAGAAAAATTGCGATTAGAGTGTGAATCTATGTCGCAGGAAGAACAAATTGCTTATATTCATCAGGGAGCACAAGATTTCATGCGACGACATAATTTAAACCTTGTCACGATGGATTCTAGCACCAGAAAAACGCGCCATTCTAATCGCATTTCCCAATAGCCTAACGGGTGTCCTACGCACCATCTTTCCACGCCATCACTACACTGAGGGCGTACAAGGTGCGTAAAACACACCCGGAACGCTCCCTTAGATGCCGCGATTTCACGCCATTATTTGTTAGGATTTGTGCAACGAATTCGTGTGCTTGATAGCAAGCAACGTCAACATTTTTCATCGCTTGTCAGTATTATGATGGCTCGCTTTAATTTATCTTGGACGGTCGCACTCATTTGAAAATATGGCAGAATAGAATATTCTGCTGGAGCATGTTTGCAAAAAAACGAATTCAGCGCATAAAATGAGGGAACCATGAATTTACAAACTATCACTATCACTTTGCCTGCCCCAATTTATCGTCGAGTCAAGCAACGGTCACAACTAATGCAACGTTCAGTAGCGGAAGAGTTAGTGGCTGTTGTTATTGACTATTCGCAAAGAGATGGCTTAGCAGACGATATTGAGCAGGAATTAGCCCAGCTTGACTTGTTGACTGATCGCGAACTCTGGCAAGCCGCCCAAATCACCGTTTCACGCGACAAAAACGAATATATGCAGGAACTCGTTGAAAAACAACAACGTGATGGTTTAACGACAGAGGATAATCAGCAAGCGCAATTGTTGTCACATTCATTCAATCGCGTGATGTTGGTGCGTGCAAAATCCGCTGCCCTATTAAAAAAACGCGGTTTTGACATTTCCCCTCTCATAACAGAAACAGCAAAATGAGTAATAGTCATATTTCAGCTAAGCTACGTCAAGAGGTGGCAGAACAATCGCGTTATCGTTGTTGTTATTGCCAGAGCCAGCAACGTTTTATTGGTATCCTTCTAACAGTTGATCATATTATTCCTGAGTCATTAGGAGGAGCCACCATAGACCCTCAAACTGGTACAACTGTTCGTATTTTTCACCCTAACAAACAAAAGTGGGCAGAGCATTTTCGCTGGAGTAGTGATGGAATACGCATCATTGGCGTGACACCAATTGGGCGAGCCACAATAGTGGCCATGAAATTGAACCGCCCTGTTCTATTACATTCTCGCCGTTTCTGGAGCGAAGCGGGCTGGCATCCGCCACCAGAATAAGTCAATGCCATCATCGTAAGTATCGAGGAAGAAAGGTACAACGCGATGTTGCAAATATAGGCTATCAGCTTCGCGATGTCGCTCAATGCCTTGTCCAATTGCGAGAAAGTGATTTTAGCAAAAGCATTTTGTCACATATCCTAAGCCTGATAGTGAAAACATCGAATTTGACCAGCTTTACGTTAAGTTTTGCTTAACCAATGGCAGCTTGAGCATAGAACTCGCATCGTTTCATTTATCTTAAATTTGGGAAAATAAGATGACTATTTGTAAGTTATGTCATTCATATTCAATTTCCATTTTAAAGGTTAAAGATAGCTTTACTTATAAAGGACAGGAAATTGAATTTGAGGTTGAATACTCTGTCTGTAACTCTTGCCAAAGAGAATTTATAGATAGTCAACAAATTCAGAAAAATGATGCAACAATTCTGAATGCTAAAAAGTTGGCGGATGGTTTGTTGTCATCCGAAGAAATAAAAAAAATTAGAACAAACTTGGATTTAACGCAAGAAATGGCTTCCAAAGTCTTTGGAGGAGGGGTGAATGCTTTTTCCAAATACGAAAGCGGAAAGGTTGCACAAAGTGCGGCAATGGACAGACTGTTGCGTCTAGCAGATGAATTTTCTTTTGTTTTCCAGTGGTTAATGGCGTTTTCTGGATGCACTGTCAAAAGCGAGGCTTATGGCAATTTAGAACTCGTAGCTTGTAGCGAACTCCAACAATTCCAAGCGAGTGTCAAATAATTGAAAATTAAATAATATTACATATCGCTCATGTGCATATTCAATAAAATTAGAGTGTGAATTAATCGAAAAGCACAAGATTTCATGCGACGACATAATCTTGTTACGATGGATTCTAGCACTAGAAAAACGCGCCATTCTAATCGCATTTCCCAATAGCCTAACGGGTGTCCTACGCACCATCTTTCCACGCCTTATCTACACTGAGGGCGTACAAGGTGCGTAGGACGCACCCTACACTTGC
The DNA here is from genome assembly GCA_000785145.2 of Candidatus Thiomargarita nelsonii. GTDB lineage: Bacteria > Pseudomonadota > Gammaproteobacteria > Beggiatoales > Beggiatoaceae > Thiomargarita > Thiomargarita nelsonii_B. Next base: position 32,788 of record JSZA02000055.1, on the reverse strand, counting down.
TGCAACACGCTTAAAATAAGGACACCTTGGTGACTGTTATCCCCTAACGGGTGTCCTACGCACCCTCTTTCCACGCCATCACTACACTGAGGGCGTACAAGGTGCGTAGGACGCACCCTACACTTGCTTTTCATCTGAATATATATTGGCATATTTTTTGCTAAACAAAATGCGTTTCCCAAACAGAGTTTGGGAACGTATATACTTTAACTGATTGTTTTTTTGATTAAAAGGATTAAATGTTATGGAAAAATAGACAATATTAATTATAGTTGGTGCGATACTCATTGGTATAGCTCTTATTGGGGGCAACCTTGAGTGGAAAGAAATCAAAATACCTAAAATTCACATTGCTGCTAGAATTTTAGGGTTTATCACCGGGCTCTCTCTGATTGTTGTCAGCGAGCGTAGGGTGCGTAGGGTGCGTCCTACGCACCCTCTTTCCACGCCATCACTACACTGAGGGCGTACAAGGTGCGTAGGACGCACCCGGAACGATCTTATGCAATGATTGAAAATGACAAACACTTGAAATAGGAGTCGGCCAGATTTATCTTGGACTTCTCGTTCCCACGCGAGGCAAAGGAATGCATGCATCGACGCTCTGCGTCGAATTTTAAAATAAAAATGGGTTACAAAATATGAACCTATAGGGTGTGGTTAAACCTTAAGTTTCTGTCATTCTAAATAACAAGTGGCTCTGTGAACATAAAAGTATGGAAATAGAATTCGATCCAAAAAAAGCATCATCAAACCTCATCAAGCATGGTATCTCTTTTAAAGAAGCATCGACTGCGCTTCTTGATCCATTGGCTTTGGTTCAAGAGGACCCTGATGTTGAAGGTGAAAATCGTTGGGTGCTTGTAGGTATGAGTACTCAAGTGAGATTGTTAACTGTGGTTTATACACTACGAGATGAACGTATCCGTCTAATTTCTGCACGTAAAGCGACTAAAACAGAGGCAAAGAACTATGCGTAAAGAATATGATTTTTCAAATGCAAAAAGAGCAAAAGATGTACCTCACCTCTCAAAATTGCAAGCCGAGGCTAAAGGTAAAACTTGTATTATTCTCATGTTAGATGATGAAGTTCTCCAAAACTTTCGGGCAAAGGCAGAGGCTAAAGGGTTAGGGTATCAAACACTTATTAACCAGACTTTGACAAAATCTATGGGTTATCGAACAATTGATGAAGTCAGGTAGGTGGGCAGCTTTTGCTACCTTCAATGAATTAGATTATGTGGTGAGTTGGAATTTACGGCATATCGCTAATGTGCGTCGTCAAGAAAAAGTAAATGCAATCAACCTGTTGAATGGTTACAAAAAAGACCTTCAACTGATAACCCCGATGGAGGTGAGTTATAATGACTCTAAAAATTGACAAATCATTAGCCGAAGTTCGGGCAATGGCGTGACAAATGCGATTAGAGTGTGAATTATTCATCGAAAAGCACAAGAATTCATGCGACGACATAATTTAAACCTTGTCACGATGGATTCTAGCACCCGAAAAACGCGCCATTCTAATCGCCTTTCCCAATAGGCTAACGGGTGTCCTACGCACCCTCTTTCCACGCCTTATCTATACTGAGGGCGTACAAGGTGCGTAGGACGCACCCGGAACGATCTAGTTTTTTTAGCTAGAGTGAGCTTAGGCTTGAAGGTTATTGATGTGGTGGCAACTTGCTCACTAATAAAATGGAGTATCAAATATGAAAGCATTAGGAATAAAGCAGATCAAAACCAATCCAGGACAATTAAGCCTTTTGTTAAAACAAAATGAATTTTTGTTAATAACACAACAGGAACAACCATTGGGTATGATAATACCCTTTTCATCTCATTTAATAGAACAAGGCTTGGTTCATTGGTTGGCACTTAAAGCTTTTGAATCGGGTGATTTGACGTTGGGACAACTCGCTAAAGCATTAAATAAAACTAAGAGCGAGATGCTTGATACTTTGGATAAGTTAAGTATCAGTATTGCTGATTACGATTTAGCGGAAGATTTGGATACCATAGAAACTTTAATGAAATTATGAATTTAATTGTTAGTGACACCACGACATTAATCGTACTTGAGCGTTTGGATGCACTGTCTATGTTGTGTTCATTGTTCGACAAAATATTGATTCCACAAGCTGTTATGGACGAATTACTGAGTGGCAATTCAGAAATAAATGAACTTATGCAACAGGCGGGATGTTATGACGTTGTTTCAGTAAATGCTTCGGAACGTTTATTGGAATTCTATAAATGGTTGGATAGGGGAGAAGCAGAAGCCATTGAATTGGCAGTGACTCGTCAGTTGCCACTCATTATTGATGAGCGCAAAGGTAGAAAAATAGCGCGACAGAAAAAATTGTCCGTTATTGGTTTGGCGGGATTAATGATATTGGCTGCCAAACTTCACCATAAGACTCCAAAAGCGGCATTGGAATTATTGGATCAAGCCATTTTATCAGGATTTCGTTTATCCAATAAGCTTTATCAGCAAGTTAAAGAGGCACTATCAGCGATTGAAAACGAAAATTAACTTCGTTACTTCGTTTTTATTTTTTTTCATAAAATCATTCAGTTATTCTTAACTGAATGGCATTGACGCTCTGCGTCGAATTTTTAAATTGATAAAAACTCGTTATCTTATGGAAAACACCCTAAAACGTCTACTCACAGTAGAAACAGAAGCCGAACAACTCGTTGCCCAAGTCCAAAAACAACGCGAACAAATCATCCAACAAGCCTTAGAAGAGGCGCATCAAGCTGAAGAAAAATTTAAAGCAAAAATACCCGAAATACAAGCGAGTTTTTTAAAACAAGCCGAGACTCGTGCGACTCAAACCATCGCCGAATTAAATAAACGCTATGAAGAACGAAAAGAACGTCTGCGTTCTCTCGCTCAAGAAAATAAACAAAAAGCATTAGAAGCGGCAATCAATTTACTCATGCAAGTAGGCAAAACATGATGATCGATTATGCATATCTCAATGCCCGTATTTCAATTTTTGCGGGACGATTACTGTCTGAAGCACGCCTAACAGAATTATTAAACCAGCCATTGGGGACTATTCAAGGAATAGACGATACAACTATCGATCAAAATTTGATAGAACAGGCATGGTTAATGCGGATGTTGGGCGATTTTCAAGTGCTGGTACGCCCCTTATCAGGTGCTCCCCGTGAATTGTTGATGTATTGGTTTCATAAATGGGACATTGCTAATCTAAAAACGATTGTGCGTGGCAAAATCGCAGGGCTCAGTGCTGATGCGATTTCGGCCCAGCTTTTAGAATTAGGACAACTCAGTGCTTTGCCTATTGAACAGTTATTACGCACTGAAGATATTGGAGAATTATTGCGACGCTTGGAAAAGAGCCCTTATGGCAATATTGCGCGACAAGCGCGGCACTTGTTTGAAAAAGATCATCAACTCTATTCCTTAGATGCTGCAATTGATCGCCATTATTTATTAGGATTTGTACAACGAATTCGTGTGCTTGATAGCAAGCAACGTCAACATTTTTCATCGCTTATCAGTATTATGATGGATCGCTTTAATTTGCTCTGGCTGTTGCGTTATCGCTTTGCTTACAATTTGTCAGCGGCGGAGACGTATTATTTGTTAGTCCCCACCCCTTATCTGCTTAATCGCAATCGCTTGCAGCGATTAGTTGAGTTGAATTCTTTGCAAGAAGTGCTCGCTCAGTTACCAGAGCCATTTTATAGTTTGTTATTGGATACTGATAATACCTTTAGCGTCGATAAGCGGCTTACGATGAAAATGCAACAACTTGCCGAATTGACGCTCAAATTGCAAAGTTTTACCTTGGCAAAGGTATTTGCTTATGTCTTACTGCGTGAGATGGAAATGCAGCGGGTTATGGCGATTTTAAAAGGTAAAAAGTTGAATTTAAATCAAAAGATTATTTTATCTGCTGCTGGTATATAATAGACATGTCCCTTAATAAAATTTGAACTATGATTCATAAGCTTTGTAGGGTGCGTCCTACGCACCAATGCCATATCGTGTCGGGCAACCACTAGGGATTAAGGGCAACCACAAGGGATTGCCCCTACAACGGTATGATGTAGGGGCTACCCTATCGGGTTTGCCCCCTTAACTTAATGGCATTGGTCCTACGCACCCTCTTTCCACGCCTTATCTACACTGAGGACGCACCCGGAACGATCTATTTTAATCTTCCTCCTGAATTTCGAGATATTTCTCACTCGCACCACAATAACCACCTTCATCTGTCACTAACTTGAGCAAGGTATTACAATGAGGGCAATTAAAAGGCTCATCATCAGTCCAGTCTTCAATTGTTACATAACGCTCACAAGCAGGACAAGTCATAGTTCATCTCCCATAAATAAAAAATTTTTTTTAAAATCGGCTGAATATCAATTGGAAGTGTTGTAGTATGTGGCACTATTTTTGCTGTTGGCACGGCTTTCTTCAAACTACCCGTTGTAGCGAGTGTAGGGTGCGTCCTACGCACCAATGCCATTAAGTTAAGGTTTTTTTGTAGGGTGGGTAGAGCGAGAGCGAAACCCACCATTGTTAAAAATTTCAACGAGTTGGTGGGTTTCGCTCCACTCTACCCACCCTACAAAAAAAACGCATTTATGCTTAACTTAATGGCATTGGTCCTACGCACCCTCTCACCACGAACCATTAATCTACAGCGACATCAAGAATGTGCGTGGGACGCACCCTACTTTAACCAAATTGAAATCTACCTTCCAAATCATTACGCGAATCGGCATTTATTAATGCATTTTCTTTGCTGATTTTACCCTCTTTATATAAATAATAAAGGGCATCATCAAAAGTTTGCATACCTCTTGCACCGCTCCCTTTCATAGCCTCCTTAATCTCATTGAGTTTACCTTTGAGAATTAAATTGGCAATATTCGGCGTATTGATCATAATCTCAATCGCGGCACAGCGTTTTCCCCGTACATCAGATATGAGGCGTTGTGATACAATGGCACGCATATTGACTGACATTTCCATAAAAAGTGATTTATGTTTGTCAGTCGGAAATAAATTCACAATGCGATCCAGGGCTTGGTTTGCATTGTTGGCATGGAGTGTGGAAATACATAAGTGCCCAGTATTCGCTAACTCTAAAGCGGCTTCCATGGTTTCCATCGTGCGAATTTCCCCGATCAAAATGACATCAGGGGCTTCGCGCAATGAGGCTTTGATTGCCGTTGCATAAGAGGCTGTATCAACGCCGACTTCACGTTGATTAACGATGGACATTTTGTTGGGATGAGAAAACTCAACGGGATCCTCAATGGTTAAAATATGTCCAGGCGAGTTCGTATTGCGGTGATCTATCAGAGCCGCTAAAGTTGTCGATTTACCGGAGCCGGTTCCACCCACCATCAGTAGTAGTCCGCGTTTGGACATGATCAGTTCTGGTAAAATATCAGGCAGTCCCAAATCTTTAGCGGTGGGAATTTCTGAGGGAATGAGACGCATGACTAAGCCAATTGTCTTGCGCTGGAAAAAGGCATTTCCACGAAAACGCGCACTACCGTCAGGCAATTCGATGGCAAAATCTAAATCTTTGGTTTTTTCAAATTGGGCAATTTGTTCTTCAGTTAGAACAGAAAAGACAAATTTTTTCGTGAGTTCGGGCGTTGCAACAAATGAACTCAAGGATTTCGCGGCACCGTATATTTTGGCTTTTATTGGAGAATTGGCGGTGACAAAGAGATCAGAGCCGTCGTGTTCGATAACGAGTTTTAAGTAGTCTAACAAAATCGTGCTATCCAACAAGGTGATCTCTTTTGTTGGATCGATGGCTTTCTTTTCACTTTTCGATGAAGCCAGTTGGATAACAATGCCAAGCTCATTTTGTTTGACAGAGACGTTGACTTGAAATTCACCATAGCTGTTGCTGTGGACGAAATCCAAGGTTTTGTTTTTGAGCAATTGTTTTTTTTGTTCGTCAGACATAAGCCCTAAAGCGCAGGCTTTAGCCATTTCAGCGGACACAGCATTTTTTCCGACGGGGATTTTTTTGCCAGATATTTTTATCGTCACTGGCGAGCCGACGGCTACAAATAAATCTGTGCCGTTTTTTTCTGTCATTAATTTTAAGTAAGGTGATAAATCCATAAGTTTGTTAGTTGTCAATAAATGTTGATAGATTGCCGACGGGAAGCAAGCGTAGGGTGCGTCCCACGCACCACTCCAATACTACCTGACATCATATGCGTAGAACGCACCCTGAACGATCTTGCTAAAATACAAAAATCCTGCTTATAACGGATTTGGGGGGGGGGAACATTTTTTGTGCTAAAATTTGCATATTAAAAACCGAACAAAGAGGAGAAAAAATGAGCACGTCAAAATCGAGACTCTTTTAAGCTGGCTTATGATCGCCCTTCTGCTTATAGAACGAGCAATCTTTTAGATTGATGAGCAGGATGGCTCATCATTTGTTCGACACTCAACCGGCAGGAAAAAACGGATAGATGGCAATGCCATATCGTGCTGAGTAAAACATCAGGTGCGTAGGACTTTCCTACACGATCTGGCATTGGCAACCCCGCTTCAAAGCATCTCCTATCTCAACGACGCTCATATAACCGATCAAAATAGCCCCGGCAATCAGCAATAATTTTCTTGCTGTCCTTCTGCATGATGAACTCGTGCATCGCGTTTTGTACCTCTGATGTCTCTGCCATCCGCTTTTTTTCCCAGATATTAACCTCGATATCGTGAATAATTCTGGCTATGTAACTGAGTTGTTTATCGTTTAGTTGGTAATGTTCAAGCAGCGTCTCAAAAGTAGCCTTATTATGGTAGCGACGAAACCGCGCATTTGGTACATCAAACGCTATGCCTGCCATGTTCCATTCTCCTCGCGGATAAAAACGTATCGCAGCCGAAGGCGCAATAAAGCGTTTAATCAGCCAGATAGAGGCAATAACCATCAATAAACAAGCTACGAGTGTTGAATATTTTCCGTGTACCATGTCAATAATTCCTGTTCATTAAATGACTGTGTTTTTTCAATAATCAGTTGACTGTGCTGCATTACTATCACACGATCTGCAAGATTCAATACTTCATCCAAGTGATGAGTGACATATAGGATACCCATACCCATTTTTTTCTTGAGTGCCAACAGCAAATCTATCATTTCCTGTTTTAGGATGACATCCAGATTGTTGAAAGGCTCATCCAGCAATAGATAATCGGGGGTTGTCGCAATAGCCCGCCCAATAGCAAGTCGTTGTTTTTCACCACCCGATAAGTCTTAATAAACTGGTTTTTCCGCAGCCAGATGGGCCTAAAATGACCACAACTTCATCCGGTGCCAAAGTCATGGTGACGTTATCGACGGCTTGGATAGAGCCATAAGATTTGGAAAGGTTTTCAATTTTGATCATTTAAACCATTTAGAACAAGGCTGCTACCATCGCTTCGGCTCCATAGTGCATAAAATTATAGATTTTTATTGGAATCGTTTCCATGCCCGGCGGCATTATCAATAATGTGACACCCAGATCACCCATCGCTAATATAAAGGAAATAAAAAAACCCGTTATCAACCCATTTTTTACCAAGGGTAGCGTAATTTTGGCTATTATCCTAAATTGATTGCTCGTTGCTAACCAAGCGATTTCTTCCAATCGCGGATTCATCTGCTGTAAACTGGCGTAAACCGCACGGATGGTAAACGGGATAAAATGTGCAATATATCCCAGTACAATCATCAAAACGCCCCCATACAGCCAGTCTGTCATGGGTCGGCTCCAGACTTTTATCAGTCCAATACCAAGCAAGATAGGCGCTATAGCAAATGGCAGTTGAGTGAGATATTCTAGCACCAACCGAATTTTTGGCGAACTTTTAAGCATAGAGTGAGCGATAAAAAATGCCAAAATAGTCATCAGTAGTGCTGAGCCGGCTGCTACAATAATACTAAAACCAATTTGCTCTAGCGAGGAGTTGAGTGCATTTTGATAGGTGCTTAATGGTCCGGCGATCTTCAGCATTACCCCAACGGGCACAATAACCGATAAGCCTATCACTATCAAGCAAAAAGCTATCGCCAGCCCTTGAGCGGCTCTGCCTAAATGGTGTCCATCATGGTAGCCGCTGGTAAAGTTGATATATGATCTCCCCCTCATTGACCATACTTGCAGAGAAATCAATGCCATAGTTATCAGTAACAAAGGTAAACCCAGTATAACGGCTGCCCGTTCATTGTACAGTGCGCTAAATTCAATAAAGATTTCTAGGGGAAAAACTTTGATTCGTAGAATATCTGCAACGCTAAAATCAATAATAGAAAAGATAAAGACAAAAATGGCACCCGATAGAATGTGTGGCATCGCCAAAGGCAGGGTAATACGGCTAATAGTACGCCAAGGGCTACTTTGCAGCAAGGCAGCTTCTTCATAACGGCTGTCGATGTTCTTTAATCCACTGATAGTCAGCAGCGTGACAAACGGAAAGTAAGCCATGCCCAAGACAAAAATGCCACCTAACAGACTATAGGCATTCAAGGGCGCCTCAGAAAAGCCCAATGTTGTTATAAAAAAGGTATTCACCGCGCCATTCTTTGCCAGCAATTGTCCCCAAACAATAGCTTGCATATAGGGTGGGATCAAAAGCAATGCCATATCGTGTCGGGCAAACCCGATAGGGTAGCCCCTACATCAATGCCACCTTCGTTAAGGTATTCAGGAGTCCAAACTTTAGTTTGGGAGAGCCGACGCCCAAGATAAATCTTGGACTCCTAATACCACGATTGCGGGCATTTATCCTTAACGAAGGTGGCATTGAGCCCCTACATGGACCGTGATTTCTCGTAGGGGCGGGCAACCACAAGGGATTGCCCCTACTGAAGTGGTTGCCCGACACGATATGGCATTGAACCAGACAATCGGCGCAAAGACTGCTAGGCTAAATATGAGCCATGCCAGTAAATAAGTCGCTCAACTAAACACATTGTAACATTTATAGAAATCCGATTTTTTAAAAAAATCGGATTTCTTTGAAAGTTTTAAATGTTACAATGTGTTTAGTTGAGCGACTTAGTGTAGTCTTTTGACTCAAAATTATTCTTTGGGAACTGATGTGTCGGTAAATTATTTGATTCATAGTAAAAAATGAATAAACCTATAGATACAGTATTATTTTAGCCTTTGCCCTTGGGTAGTTTCTCATTCATGGCAGAAGTGTAGGCCCTTACCTTAAGGGCCGTTGAGCTGGTGTTTTGGGTGCTGCAATTGGTGAAAATATCCTCAGTTCATAAAACAGAAAAACAAAGTGCGTAACATCAATCAATAATTGCCCGAACGAATTTTTCCGAATGTGTTAGAGGACTCACCTCTGTTTTCCCCGGCTTGAAGGCCAAAAATACCTTCTCCAAATCTGAGTTGCTCCTCGGAGAACTCACGCATATTAGTAGCCTTACGCCCCCCAAGAACTGGTCCATTATACCCTACTATAGTCTGAGCCTTCCTTGCAAAAGCGAAAACCCCCTTAATAACTTGTGGAAGATTTTGGGCTTCATAGAGATCAACAGTCTGAAAAAGATCATACTTATTAATACCAAGCACTTTATTAGCAGCATCTAGGAAATTTCCGATGTTTCCCATCATTTTGAAGGCCATTTTTGACTCATTTATCTTTTTTACAGAGCCTGGTTTGATCACGTTTATGAGCTTGCATAAGACGGTACCATCTTTGAGAAGCTCGTGGAAGTCACTATACTTAGTAATGGTGATGGGCAGGGAATTTGCAGTCTCGTGTAATCCACCCTCATCAAGAACAACACGCATCCATTGCAGCACTTGAGTTGCTAACTCTTGATTAAACTGATCAGCAGTTTTTTTAGATTCCGCTGTCATACCATAGCCTATGGGGCGGCTCTGTGCCTGCGTAACCTGCACAATTAATAACACTGAAAACAGCAGATAAAAAGTAAAAATTAACGATTTTTTCATGATTTATCCTATATGGATTGATTAGTGGTTTCTGCTAATAACAACCTAGCAGATCACAATTTCATAGACAAATATGGACAGGTCTATTTTGCCCCATGGGGGCAGTAATGAGACAGACACATATCTGTGTACTAGGGAGGATCAGCCCTTTATCCCCTCGCCGGAGCTTAGGGTAACATGATTCCTGCTTGAGAGTCCATTTTTGTTTATATGGAAGACTAAGCACTTCAAGCATGATAAACATCATACAGCAAAAATAAAAAAAATGTCATTTTTTTTATTTTTGCTGATGGGTGTGACCGATATATGATGTAAGATATATAAGCAAAATATGTTAAACTGCGGTGTATTAATTCAGAAGTCATTTTGGATTTTGGTTTCCTTTATCATTCTTTTTTATGAGGACATATTATGAAAGCAACAACTGTATCATTGGCAGTCAGTATAGGCGCGTTACTATACGGAACCGGTGTCTCATCAGTACTAGCTGATCAAAGCCACCACCGTTCCATAGCACAAGCCGAAGTAGTTTCCACCGCTAATATGCCTAAAGCCTTTTTAGCAGATATTGATACATATCTGTTCAATTCTTCAGTGCATAAAGAGCGTCAGTTTCAAATATCGGTTGCCTTGCCGAGAACCTATAAAGAATCTGAAAAATCATATCCGGTTCTTTATTCCTTGGACGCAAACTCAGAATTCGGGATGATGGTTGAAACTGCTCGGTTCTTAGCACTGGATGAGGCAATCCCAGAACTCATTGTTGTCGGAATCGGCTTTCCTGTTGGTGGGCGTTATCTGTTTTCGGCAAACAACCGTCGCTTGGATTACACCCCGACGGAATTAACCACAAATAAAGAGAAAAAGCGGGTCAGATTTCCTTTAGATCAACCCACTGGCGGCGCACCGAAACTGTTAGAATTTATGCGCCAGCAGTTAATGCCGTTTATTGAGAAAAAGTATCGTGCTAAGTCAGATGACAGAGCGGTTTTTGGGCATTCATTAGGCGGGCTTTTTTCAACTTATGCGTTGTTCCAATCAGAGCGCGTTTTTCAACGTTTTCTTATTGGCAGTCCATCGTTACTCTGGGATGACGGGGTAATGTTTAAAGTTGAAGAAAAATATGCCAAAGCGCACACTACTTTGCCTGCCAAAATCTTTGTTTCTATCGGTTCTGAGGAAAACTACGAACTGGGCATGGTCGATTACAATAAATTCGTGAAGGTGCTTAAACAACGAAATTACACTGATTTACAGTGGAGTTCACATATTTTTGAAGGTGAAACCCATGTTTCCGTCCTACCTGCTACTATCAGTAGAGGCTTGCGTGCTATTTACAGTGACAAATAGCTGTTCTCGTCCTACCCAGCCCTTTCGTTACCCAACGAGCTAAAAATCAGTCTGCTTTAGCAGACTTTAGCTTTTAGCCATGAGCTTTAGCTCATGGCTACATCTCTTTCCATTTCTAAATCTATTTCAAGCCCACCAAAATGAACGCTGAAATGAAACAAACCCACTACCCTCTGACATCACCCCAACGCCAAATCTGGTTTGATCAGATGCTCCACGCCGGAATACCGCTGTATAACATCGGCGGTTACGTCAAAATACCAGGGCGCATTGATCCTGCTTTGTTTGAACAAGCCATTAACTTGCTCATCCAAAAACACGATGCCCTACGCACGATTTTGACGGATACGAAAGATGATGATGGATTGCCTTTGCAAACTTTTATGAATACTTTATCGGTTTCCGTGCCGGTGCAGGATTTTTCCGGGGAAGATGATACGGAGCAAGCCGCGCTAGAGTGGATGCGGTGGCAGTTTGATCAACCGTTTGAATTGCATGACAAACCCATGTTTCGTTATGATTTAGTGAAAACCGCTGATGATTGCTATTACTGGTTGATGCAATATCACCATCTTATTGTAGATGGACATGCAATCGCTTTACTTCATCGTTCTTTAGCCAATCTTTATACAGTGCAAGGACAACCACCTGAGTTAGAAACATATTCATATACGCATTACATCAGCAATGACCGTGCGTATATCAAATCAGATAAATTTGAACAACACCATCGTTATTGGCTAGAACAATATCCTAGCGTACCAGAACAACTGCTCAAACCACATTACCGCTCACACTTGACGGACAAATTAATTGGCAGTGGTTGCGAAGCATTTTTCATGCCTCGTGACGTGTATCGGCAACTTAACGATTTAGCCAAACAGAAAAAAGTGACATTCCTGCATATCATGTTGGGCGCACTTTATGTTTATTTCACTCGTATCGCACAACGTGATGAATTGGCACTGGGATTGCCCGTACTCAATCGAGCTAATGCACAATTTAAGCAAACGGCAGGTTTATTTGTGGGAGTCAGCCCGACTTTATTTAATTTTGGGCAAGACTTACATTTTTCAGAACTGATTGTAAAAATCCAACAACAATTAAAAAGTAACTATCGTCATCAACGTTTTCCCATTAGTGAATTAAATCGGGGAGTGGGTTTAGAAAAAACCGGGCGTTCAGCGTTATTTGATATTAATCTATCATCTCAAAAATTTAACTATGATACTGAATTTAATGCTATAAAAAGCCATTGTACGGTTTTATGGTCAACATGGGAGCAAACGCCGTTAATTATTCATGTGCAAGATTTCCACATTCAATCCGATATCAAACTTGATTTTGTTTACAACCTCGCTTATTTCACTCAAGCAGAAATTCAAGCATTACACAGTCGTTTAATGACGATTTTGCAAGCGGTGCTCATTGATAGTTCAACTTCAATTGGTGCCCTTCCCATCCTCACGGCTTCAGAAATTCAACAACTCCAAACGTGGAATCAAACCAAAACCCATTATCCCAAAGACAAAACCGTTGTCACACTATTTGAGCAACAGGTTGAAAAAACGCCGGATAACGTTGCCGTTGTATTTGAAGACGAACAATTGACTTATCGGCAACTCAACAAAAAAGCCAACCAACTCGCACATCACTTGTTAGCGCATCCCGCACTCAAAGCTGTACACAACCCATTAATCGCAATTTGCATCGAACGCTCATTGGAGATGATTATTGGTCTTTTAGGCATCCTCAAAGCGGGTGGCACTTATGTGCCGATTGATCCCAATTATCCAATAGAACGGATTGACTACATGCTTAAAGACAGTGTCGCGCCCGTACTGTTGACGCACAGCAAGTTGCAACTGCCTGAAGCCCAAATCATCTGCTTAGACGAAACAGACTACAATACCCAATTGAATCAAAATCCAACCTTACAAAGCCAACCCAATGATCGGGTGTATGTGATTTACACTTCCGGTTCAACCGGTAAGCCCAAAGGTACGGCTATTTACCATCGCGGATTAGTGAATTTACTGAATTGGTATTGTAAAGCAATCAATCTTTCACCCAACGATAAAACTTTAATTATCAGCGCGTTGGGTTTTGATTTAACCCAGAAAAATTTATTGGCCCCACTTATGGTAGGCGCAAGTATTTATGTGCCTAATCTTGTCCAATATGAGCCGAGTCGCTTAGTTGATCTGATTGCACAAGCACGTATCACTTGGATTAACTGTGCGCCCAGTGCTTTTTATCCGTTGTTGGAAACAAGTCGTGCGTTAGATTGGCAGCAGCTTTCTTCTTTACGTTGGGTAATACTAGGCGGTGAGCCAATTCAGTTGAAGCTACTTAAAGATTGGCTAAATCATAACAAAAGCAAGTGCGCTTTAATAAATAGCTATGGGCCGACTGAATGCACCGATGTCAGTTCAGCTTATGTAGTGGCAGATGCAGAAGTGGATACTGTGCCGATTGGTCAACCTGTCGCCAACACCCGCATTTACATCCTTGACAACCGGCACCGAGCATTGCCCCAAGGTATTCCAGGGGAATTATACATCGCGGGTAATGGTGTCGCCCGTGGCTATCTTAATCGCCCTGAATTGACGGCTGAAAAATTCATTGAAGTCGAACTATTCGGCAAAAAAGAGCGTATTTACAAAACCGGTGATTTAGCCCGCTGGCTACCCGATGGTAATTTGGAATACATCGGACGTATCGACAACCAAATCAAAATCCGTGGCTTCCGTATCGAACTGGGTGAAATCGAAACCGTTCTAGCACAACACGATACCGTCAAAGACGTTGCGGTGATTGTGCATCAAACTGATAAAAACAAACGTTTAATTGCCTATGTGACCGTGAATAATAAGCAACTGATAACTGAATTACGTGATTGGCTCAAAACCTGCCTGCCAGATTACATGGTGCCAGCACATTTGCAAGTATTAAAAGCTTTACCGCTCACCCCTAACGGCAAAGTTGACCGTCAAATATTGGAAAAACGGGCTGCCGAAGAAAATTTTACCCTAGAAACCACTAGCTACGTTGCACCTCGCACGGTGGAAGAAAAATGGCTTGCCAACATTTGGGCTAACGTTTTAGGCATTGAGCGCGTGGGTATTCACGATAACTTCTTTGAACTGGGCGGGCATTCACTGTTGGCAAACCAAGTCATCTCGCGGATTCGTGACAGCTTTAACGTTGAACTATCCCTGCGTACCCTATTTAATAAACCAGAACTTGCTGCCTTAGCAGAAATCGTAAAAACCGCCAAAAGCAGAGTACAATTCCCAACTATCACGATTCAACCCAAGGACGAAGCGAAAATATTGTCTTTCGGACAAGAATGGTTCTGGTTATTGAGCCAATACGATAGCCAAAGTTGGGCACACAACATGTTTTACGCTTGGCAACTGTCAGGTACATTAAATGTCCATATTCTACGCCGTGTTGCCTGCGAACTTGTCAAACACCACCAAAGCCTACGTTTATGCTTTCCAGAATTCCAAGGGCATCCGACTGTTGAGATATTATCTGCTTACGATCCCTTAACTGTCAGCGACTTAACTAATTTAACCACCGCAGAACGTGAACCACAACTCAAAACAGAAGCACGGCAACAATCCCAACATCTCTTCGATTTAAAAACCGGTCCCTTATTTAAACTCCACTTGGTACAATTGGCGGAACAACAGTATTTATTATTCATGACCGTCCACCACATCATCTTTGACGGCTGGTCATCAGGCATCCTGTTGGCAGAAATCCAACAACGCTACATCGCCTATCACCAACAACAAGACTTGCATTTGCCTGTCCCCGAAATCCAATACACCGATTTTGCCGCGTGGCAACGGGCTGGTTTACAAGGTGAGCTATTCAAAAAGCAATTGGATTATTGGGTTAATCAATTACAATACGCTCCCGAACTCTTAAAACTCCCCACCGACTATCCGCGTCCTGAAATTCAACACAATCAAGGTGGTATAGTGAATTTACAGATTCCTAAAGTCCGCCTTGAGCAACTCAACCGACTCGCCCGCCAACACAACTGTTCCTTACAAATGGTCTTATTCAGCAGCTTTGTCCTACTGCTCAATCGTTACAGCGGGCAAAACGATATTTGTATTGGCGTTCCCCGCGTGATGCGCCACCAACGTCAAACCGAAAATATAGTCGGACTGTTTTTAAACATGCTAATACTGCGTACCCAAGTCTCGCCCCAAGCCAGTTTTGCAGACTTGCTTCAACAGGTGCGTCAAAGAGCATTAGATGCCTACGCACACCAAGACATGCCCTTTGAATACTTGGTCAATCACTTACGCCCCCAGCGCAGCACCGCCTATAACCCCTACTTTCAAATAATGTTCAACCTAGTCAACGTGCCTGATAGTAGTGAATTGACTTTGCCTGAACTAAAAATGCAGCCTTGGTCAACGGGAGAAAATGAACGCGCCATATCTAACTTGGATATCGTGTTTATCTTACAGGAAAGCACAACCGGCTTAGACGGAGCTATCCTGTTTGACAAAGCCTTATTCAAAACCAAAACCATCGAATCTTGGCGCGAAGGCTTCCTGCATCTGCTCGAACAAATCGTACCGCAAGCCGACGCGCCCCTGAACCGATTTATTTTAAGTCACCAAGCTACTCCGCGTTATCCGCTCACTTCTTCACAACGCGAAATATGGTTTGATCAGATGCTGCACGAGGAAATACCGCTGTACAACATCGGCGGGCGTGTCCACCTCCCCGGGCGAATTAAGCCACAACTATTCAAGCAAGCTGTCAATCTGCTAGTGCAGCAGCACGATACTTTACGCACCTTATTACTCAACGAACGCGATGAAGACGGCATACCGTTACAAACTTATATCGAATCGCTCAATGTCGAAGTATCAATACACGACTTTTCCAACGCCGAAAACCCTGAGCAAGCTGCACAGGCGTGGATGCAAACTCGGTTTAAAGAGCCGTTTGAACTCATAGAAAAACCGCTGTTTCGTTATGACTTGGTTAAAACAAGCGATGACTCATACTACTGGCTACTGCAATACCACCACTTAATTATTGATGGCTGGGGAGTAGCATTACTCAATCGTTCACTTGCTAAGATTTACACCCAACTCGTGAACGGAGAAAACCCCGATCTCAGCAGATCATCCTACACCGCCTATATCGACAGTGACCGTAACTACGTTGACTCTGATGTCTTTGAAAAACAACGGCAATATTGGTTAGAAAAATATCCAGCTGTGCCAGAACCACTTTTAAATCCCCGTTATCGGGCGCGATTCAACAGAGAATTGATTGGTAGCGGTTGTGAAGAACTCTATCTATCGCGTAAATTTTATAATAAACTCAACACATTAGCCAAACAACACCAAGCCACCCCGTTTCACGTTTTACTGGGTGCATTATACATCTACTTCACCCGCATAGCACAACGTAATGACTTTGCGATTGGATTACCGGTGCTCAATCGGGCTAAGGCACAATTCAAACAAACCGCCGGGCTATTCACAGGTGTCAGTGCCACATGGTTTAAATGCGGTAAAAACCTAAGTTTTGCTCAATTACTGAGGCAGATTCAAAAAACACTAAAAGCCAACTACCGTCATCAACGTTTTCCCCTCAGCGAAGTCAATCTAACCGCAAACTTAGAACATAACCGTTCACGGCTTTTCGACATCAACT
Source organism: Candidatus Thiomargarita nelsonii (assembly GCA_000785145.2). Classification (GTDB taxonomy): domain Bacteria; phylum Pseudomonadota; class Gammaproteobacteria; order Beggiatoales; family Beggiatoaceae; genus Thiomargarita; species Thiomargarita nelsonii_B. The sequence continues at coordinate 15,751 of JSZA02000055.1, read as the reverse complement.
TATCGTATGAAAATCACGATTACGAGGCAGAATTTGACCACATCAATAGCCATTTCACCGCCATGCTGCATGGCTGGGAACAAATACCGCTGATGATTTTTGTGCGCGATTTTCATGCCCAAGCAGAGGTAAAATTCGATTTTGTGTATAATTTAGCTTATTTTACCAAAGCTGAAATTCAGGCTTTACAAAACCGTTTTGAAATGATTTTGCAAGCGGTATTGACTGAACCCACTGCGCTCATTCAGGATTTACCTATTTTGACTAAGCCAGAAGTCCAACAACTTCAAACGTGGAATCAAACCCAAACGGATTATCCTAAAAATCTGACTATCGTTGCATTGTTTGAGCAACAAGTTGCCAAAACGCCGGACAATATCGCAGTCGTCTTTGAAAAGGAACAATTGAGCTATTGGCAACTCAATGAAAAAGCCAATCAACTCGCGCATTACCTATTAACACACTCGGCACTCAAAGACACACACAACCCGTTAATTGCGATTTGCATCAAACGCTCGTTAGAAATGCTTATTGCACTTCTCGGCATTCTCAAAGCCGGCGGAGCTTATGTGCCGATAGATCCCGATTATCCTGCGGAGCGGGTTGCTTACATGCTCAAGGACAGCGCAGCGCCAGTGTTGTTGACGCAAAGCCAATTCAAAGAGCAACTGCCTGAGATGGACTCCGTCATCATTTGTTTAGATGAAACTGATTTTGGAGCACAATTGACAGATAACCCAAGTCAGCCCGACGATTTGGGCTACGTCATCTATACCTCCGGCTCCACTGGCAAACCCAAAGGTGTCGCTCTACCGCAACAAGCCTTAGTCAACCTCATGAACTGGCAGCTACCAGAGTTATCCAAAGCTGCCATCACCTTACAATTCACCACCTTGAGCTTTGATGTCTCCTTCCAAGAAATCTTCAGCACTTGGCTCAACGGTGGGCAATTAGTGCTAGTTGATGACGAAACTCGCCGTGATGCCAAGGCTCTACTAAGCTATTTGGTTGCTCAACACATCGAACGCCTATTTGTGCCTTTTGTCATGCTACAGCATTTGGCCGAACACTTTGATATCAACCGGCACCATGATTTAGCCCTACAAAACATCATTACCGCCGGAGAACAACTGCGTATCACTCCCGCCATTCGTCAATTGTTCAGCGCCTTACCCCAATGCCGACTACACAACCATTACGGTCCCAGTGAAACTCACGTCGTCACCGCTTTAACCTTACCCGACAACCATGAGCAATGGGCTGAACTCCCCAGCATTGGGCAACCGATATATAACAACCGTATTTACATCCTTGATAATCACCATCAGCCTTTACCTCAAGGCATCCCCGGTGAGCTATGCATTGCAGGTGATGGTTTAGCTCATGGCTACCTTAACCGCCCCGAACTCACCGCAGAAAAATTCATTGAAGTCGAACTATTCGGCAAAAAAGAGCGTATTTACAAAACCGGCGACTTAGCCCGCCGGCAATCTCGAATTCCTCGGACGTATCGACAACCAAATCAAATTGCGTGGATTTCGCATCGAATTAGGCGAAATTGAAGCCGTCTTGCATCAAGCAGTCAAAGAAACGGTGGTGATACTTCATGAAGCCGATGATAACAAGTGGTTAGTGGCTTATATAACCGTTAAAAGTGCAAAAGCGGATGACTCCTCCTTGATAGCCGAACTGAAAAACAGGCTGAAAGCACAGTTGCCAGAATATATGATACCCAATCAGTTTATTGTGTTGGATAAACTGCCCTTGACTCCGAATGGCAAAATTGATCGGCGTGCATTGCCTACCCCTGAAATCACCCAAGAAAGCGATGACAACATAGTGCCACGCAGCGATGTTGAAATCCTGCTTGCTAGTCTCTGGTCAAATGTATTGAAGATTGAAGTCAACAGCGTCACCGCGAACTTCTTTGACTTAGGCGGACACTCCTTACTCGCCACTCAATTGGCCTCACGTATCCGTGACAGCTTTGAAATTGATATGCCGTTGCGGGTGTTATTTGAACATCCTGTTTTGAGCGAATTGGCGGGTTGGTTAGACCAACAACAACGCAGCGACACTTTACCACCCATTGAGCCACAGCCACAAAACACCACCCAGTACATGTCTTACGCGCAACAACGCTTGTGGTTTCTTGACCAACTGGAAGATGATGCGTCCGCAACTTACAACATGCCTTTGGCGTTACAATTAAGCGGAAAATTGGATAAAGCCGCCCTGCAACAGACCTTCATTAAGTTAGTCGCACGTCACCAAAGCTTGCGTTTGTGCTTTCCACAAATTGACGGCAAACCCGTGCTTGAAATCATCCCCACTTATAACCCACTCACTGTCACTGATCTCAGCCATTTAACGACTGATGAACAACCGGCTGAAATCCAACATTTAAGCCAAGCACACGCCGTGCAACCCTTTGATTTAGCTAGAGGGCCACTCTTACGCCTGCATTTGCTACAACTCAAGGAACAGGAACATATCCTGCTTTTTAACATTCACCACATCATTTTCGATGGTTGGTCAATAAACATTTTAGTGCGCGAATGGGTTGCCCTCTACACCGCCCAAGGACAAGATGCCGAACTCAAACCATTGGCGATTCAATACACCGACTACGCTACTTGGCAACGCAATTGGTTACAAGGCGAAATATTGCAACGTCAACTAGACTACTGGCGTACTCAACTTGCAGACGCACCGGAACTGTTGGAACTGCCCACTGATTTTCCACGCCCTGCTATGCAAAGCTATCACGGTGCCCATCTGACAACCCAACTTGATAGCGACTTGACTCGACAACTCAATGCGTTAAGCCGCCAACAGGGCTGTACTTTGTTTATGACTCTGCTGACTGCCTTCAACGTGCTACTGTACCGCTACAGCGGCCAAAACGATCTGCTGATAGGCAGTCCCGTTGCCAATCGTACCCACAGTCAAACCGAAAATATGATTGGCTTTTTTGTCAACAACTTAGTCCTACGCACCCGAATCCCTGCCAAAATCCGCTTTAGCGACTTACTCAAACAAGTACGCCATACCGCGTTAGGGGCTTACGCGCATCAGGATATTCCATTTGAACACTTGGTTGAACACCTCAAGCTTGAACGTAGCCTCAGTCACAGTCCATTGTTCCAAGTGATGTTTGCTTTACAAAACAATGAAGTGACGGAACTCAATTTACCGGAATTGGACATCCAACAACTCTGCTCCGAACTGCCAGTATCGCCTTTTGATCTCACCCTTAGCGTCAAAGAAAATAACGGACAATTGACCCTATTCTGGGAATACGCCACCGACTTGTTCAGCGGCGAACGAATGCAACGTATAGCTGGGCACTTTGCCACCTTGTTAGCGAACATTGTGCAACAACCCGATGTGGAGAATCACCGCTTATCGTTGTTGACGGAAACTGAAAGTAAACAACTTATAGAATGGAATCAAACCGGAGCACATTATCCCAAAGACAAAACCGTTGTCACGCTATTTGAGCAACAAGTTGAAAAAACGCCGGACAACCTAGCCATCGTATTTGAAAACCAGTCGCTGACTTATCGGCAATTCAACGCCAAAGCTAACCAGCTTGCCCACGAACTACTATCGCTCTCAGCATTTAAAGAGACACACAACCCACTGATAGCCATCAGTGTCGAACGTTCTTTGGACATGCTAATTGGTTTACTCGGTATTCTCAAAGCCGGTGGTGCTTATGTACCAATAGATATCAACTATCCCGCAGAACGTATTGCCCATATACTGAATGACAGTGCCGCTTCTGTGTTGTTAACGCAAAGCCAATTGAAAGCACAACTCCCAGTAACCCAAGCAAAAATTATCTGCTTAGACAAAACGGACTTGACAGCCCAAGCTAGCCAAAACCCAGAATCTAAAAGCCAACATCACGATTTAGCTTACGTGATTTACACCTCCGGCTCAACCGGCACACCCAAAGGGGTTATGGTTGAACACCATGCCTTGAGCCTGCATATCCACGCCATACAGCACACCTACGCTGCCCAAGATCGTGTTTTACAATTTGCATCAATGGGCTTTGACACCTCTCTGGAACAACTGTTAGTTACGTGGCTAAGTGGAGCATGTTCAATCCCCGTCAAAAACAATATAATAAGTACCCACGACTTGCTGAATTTACTGCAAAACCAAAAAATCAGCATCGCCGACTTACCGCCCGCATACTGGCAGCAAATGCTAGACATCAACACCACGCAAGCAACATTGCCAGACTTGCACACCCTGATACTCGGTGGCGAAGCGTTACCTTGGGAACTCGCCCGACACACCCGCGACAGTTTTCCCACCCTCAACTGCTTCAATGCTTATGGTCCGACTGAAGCAGTAATTACTCCCACCTTATACCGCCTCCCCGCGACTTTAACCAACCACCACGCTTACGTTTCGATTGGACAACCACGATTCAACACCCAAGCCTTCGTGTTAGACAACTACCAACAACTTCAGCCCATTGATGTGCCCGGTGAATTATGCATTGCCGGCGAAGGTTTGGCTCGTGGCTACCTCAACCGCCCCGATCTCACCGCCGAAAAATTCATTGAAGTCGAACTATTCGGCAAACGCGAGCGCATCTACAAAACCGGGGATATCGCCCGCTGGCTACCTGATGGCAACCTAGAATACATCGGACGTATCGACAACCAAATCAAACTACGCGGCTTCCGCATCGAATTGGGTGAAATCGAAGACATATTAACCCAACACAAACAAGTTAAAGAAGCAGTGGTGACGCTATATGAAAGTGGCAGCAACAAAACACTTGCCGCTTATGTGACAATTGAACCTAAAAAATTATCTATTGATTTACGTGATTACCTCAAAAACCGGTTGCCCGATTACATGCAGCCCGCCAGTTTTACGGTGTTGGACAAACTGCCCTTGACAATCAATGGCAAAATTGACCGTCAAGCCTTACCAGAACCTAGCATTAAGCGTCACAATCAATTTGAAACGCCGCGCAACGAAGTAGAAAGCCAACTCGCCACGATTTGGAAAAACATCTTAAACCAAGATAAAATCAGTATTCATGATAACTTCTTCAGTTTAGGCGGCGATTCGATTTTAAGTATCCAAATCGTGGCGCAAGCGCGTCAAATCGGTCTCACATTCACACCACGCGCCTTATTTGAACACCAAACCATTGCAGAATTAGCAAGCGTCGTTGGCACTGAAATGAATATCGAAGCCGAGCAAGGGCTAATCATGGGAAAAGTACCTTTAACCCCCATTCAACAGTGGTTCTTTGCGTCTGATTTTCCTGAATACTGGCATTACAATCAATCCGTTCTCTTAAAAGCCTCACTTGACTTGTCAGTAGATGCTTTGCAAAAGGCATTTGCAGCAGTCTTGAGGCAACATGATGTATTGCGTTTACGTTACAGATTAGAAGAGGGAACTTGGCAACAGCAATTTGCTCAAATATCAGATATATTACCGTTTTCCATTGAAGACTTAAACCAGACTGCCCTATTACACCGTACTGAACATTATCAAACCAGCCTCAATCTGGCGGATGGTCCTTTAACGCGACTAGTACTCTTTAATCTCCCTGATTCAGTGCGTGTCTTTTGGTGTATTCACCATTTGATCGTCGATGGCGTATCTTGGCGAATTTTGCTGGAAGACTTATACACAGCTTATCACCAAGCCTTGACTGCTCAAACCATTAAATTACCTAAAAAAACCAGCAGTTTCAAAGCTTGGGCACAACGTTTGAGTGTCTATGCCCAGTCTAAAACCGTGCAATCGGAACTATCCTATTGGCAAAATATGCCGGTGCAACCCTTACTGGTGGATAAACCCAATGGACAAAACCGTCTGGAGTACACCAAGCACTACCGTATTGAATGGGATATTGAAACGACTCGCGTTTTACTCCATGAAACCACGGCGGCTTACAACACCCACATTAATGATATATTGTTAGCCGCTTTAGCTTTAGCACTTCAGGAATGGACGGGCAACAACCAATGTACGATTGATTTAGAAACACATGGGCGGGTGGACTTATTTAAAGAAATTGACTTATCACGCACAGTCGGTTGGTTTACCAATATTCATCCTTTGAGCCTGACACTCCCGCTTGAAGGTGATTTGGGCGCAACGCTCAAAACGGTGAACGCACAACGCATACCCAATGAAGGCATTGGATACGGTTTACTGAGCTATTTACGTGGAGAATCCTTACCCAAGGGCAACATTTTGTTCAACTATCTGGGACAATTTGAACAAAACGCACCAGAAGATTTCTTCAGCTTTGCCAACGAAACCACCTATTCGCCTGTGAGCCACAAAGGTGAACGTGATCACTTAATTGAAATCAATGGCATGATTAGCCAAAGACAATTGCATTTAACTTGGAGTTTTAGTCAAGATTGTTATCATGCCAATACCGTTGAAACCTTGGCTAATCACTACAAACGTCAATTGAATAATCTTATCCAACATTGTCAAACGCGAATTCGCCAGCAACCCAAATTGGAAACCGTTTTATTATTAAAAGAAGATAACAAAGCCTCAGCACTGTTTTGCATACCGGGTTTAGGCAGCAAAGCGGGCTATTTCCGCGCCTTAGCCAAACAATTGCACACCACCCAAACCATTTATGGATTGGAATCGCCTGGACTTGAAGGACATTACCCGATACCCAAGACGGTGAAAGCTTTAGCGCAGCAACATCTTGAAGTAATGCGTCATTTTCAACCCAGTGGACAACCCTACTACTTGCTGGGACACTCTTTTGGAGCAGCGGTGGGATTGGAACTTGCATGGCAGTTAGAACAAGCCGGTGAAACTGTAGCGTTACTCGCCATCGTCGATCAAACCGCCTTACATTGTACGCCAAATAGAGCACCTTTGCATACGACAGAATTTGACTGGTTGGGGCGTATTGTGGGCACATTTCAGCTTTTGACTGGTCTTGAATTGCCGTTTGACCTCAAACAAACTGGCAATATTCAAACTGCGTGTGAAAAAGTCATGGCGTGGTTAAAACAGCATGAAATACACGAATTCTTGTTTTCACCGAGAGGGCAGCCCGAAGAGTTACTCGCATATGTAAAGGTTTATCAAGCTAATGAAACGGCGTTTTTAAACTATTCGGCACCCAATAAAAAGTTACACTGTGCAATTGATTTGTTTTGTACCGAGGGCTCCCAAAAAGCTTGGATTGACGAAAAAATGCCTGAAGACTGGGGCTGGGGAACGCATACAGATCAAGTGAGAATTCATCAGCTCAGTGGAGCCCATTTCAGTGTGTTTAATAGCCCTTATGTGCTGGACTTCGCCAAACTTTTAGAAATTCAGCGAATGAGATCTCACCAAGGAAGCTTATTGGCGTAAAAAAATTGATATGGTACCCTGTACTGCCTGAGAACAAGGGCAACCATAAAGGATTACCCAAACTACAGACACTGGGCTAAAAAAGAGTACAAGGATTGACGGAAAAAAGGGATTAACCCCGGATGGGATAATCCCCTTAATCAGTAAATCCATGTACTGCCCACCAGCCCCGAACGGTGGGCAAAAAGGGCAACCACAAGGGATTGCCCCTACAATCCCTGTCGTCTTTGGGCTTAATCCCTGTTGGCATTGCCTGCGGAGCAGGACTGCAAAAAATCGAACTGATGTTACGCACTAAATTTTCTTTGTGCCTGTCATCCCGAGGACAGGAGGGATCTTTAGCATGAATAAGATTTCTCCTATCGTCGAAATGACAAGACTTGTGGAAATTCAGCAAGCGTAGCCTGGATTAATGTAGGGTGCGTCCTACGCACAACCTTGTCACGTATGATTTATCTACTACATTGACACAAGGTGCGTAGGACGCACCCTACAATCCAGGCGGAGCGAACTGTTTGGTGCATATTGATCTTATCAAAGAAAAGCTCGTGCTTTGTCCCAAAAAACTCAGACAAAATTGGACTCAATATAACAACACCAGCGATAAACGTAACCCCTTTACCCAAGATCGTTTTCGATACACCGTCTTATCTCACACCGATTTGAGCAGTGGCAAGGTAGGAGATATTGACTTAAAAACGATTAATTGGGGCGCGTTTGACTTAGTTGTGATCGACGAATCACACAAAAATTATTGGATGAATTAACCATTGCCCGTTCCAGAAAACACATTGAACAGTATTATCAAGCGACAATCGAAGCATTGGGACAATTTCCAGAACGGCTACCCCCTATTGCAATTTGTTCTGACATCTACAAAAGCAATTTTCGCCCATCTTGACGTTGAAGCTTGGCTCATTGAAAGGGATGCTAAACTGGCTAAACTAAAAGAACTGATTGCACATAAAATACGCCAACCAACCACAAATAAAGACAATAAACCCAACCGTCAAATCTTAATTTTCACGGCTTTTGCTGACACCGCCACTTATCTTTATAAGGCTTTAGTTCGCTCCGCCTGGATTAATGTAGGGTGCGTCCTGTGCACAAATAAAGTCACGTATGATTTATCTACTACATTGACACAAGGTGCGTAGGACGCACTGTGCAATTGATTTATTTTGTACCGAGGGCTCCCAAAAAGCTTGGAATCACAAAAAATTTCCCAAAGATTGGGGCTGGGGAACGCATACAGATCAAGTGAGAATTCATCAGCTCAGTGGAGCCCATTTCAGTGTATTTAATAACCCTTATGTGCAGGACTTCGCCAAACTTTTATAAATTCAGATCATTCAATGGGTGTGACCTCCATTTGAGGTAAACTTCCAAAAGATGCCTTGGGATAAATCCCTGGACTCTTAGGGATAAAGTACCCTAAAGGGCACTAAGTCGGATCCCGGGCAGGTTTTGACTTTAGCAAGCGTAGGTTCAATGCCATTAAGTTAAGAATAAATGCTAGTATTCGTGGTATTAGGAGTCCAAGATTTATCTTGGATGAGCTACATAAAAAGTTTGGGTAGAATTATGCCCGCACGCAGTATAGTGATTGCCCATGTTAATCGCCAAGGAAAAATTTCTCCTGATGGTAAGTATTGAATAGTTAGCGTATGTATGTGGTGGTTGGCTCACGTTTGCGTGTCAAAAAAAATCCTATTTTTTGAAAAAAGTTAATAGCATGGTGCGGAGATATGATATGATGCTGCTGGTGACTAAAAATCTCGTGATCTGTGCAGAGTACATTTTTACTTATACTTGATGATCAAGTTTTTTTAGTCTTGTGTTAGCATGGCATAACAACAGGACGTATAAAATGCAAAAAACTTTTATAACCAAGAGATTATCTCTTATACCCATTTTAACAACCGCTATTTTTTTAGGTATACCAGCGGGCAGTACTGCATCTACACTCAAGGCAGGTAAAATTTGTACTGGTCCCACTACTGGTACCTATTACCAGTATGCCGGTGGGATCATAGACGCTGCGAAAGAGACATTGGGTCTCGATCTTGAAAACGTCTCAACAGCAGGCAGTCTGGAAAATGCCAAAGGCATCCTATCTGGTCGCTGTGATATGGCCATTGTCCAATCCGATATTTATATACAATCAGGAGGGGGCTTTCAAACAACACCTGAGTCTAAGCTGTTCAGTGCAACAAATGGTAGCGTGGCTGCACTCTATCCAGAAACCGTTCATATTCTGGTTAATCGCGATAGCGGTATTGCCAACATTGCCGATCTCGCCGGCAAAAAAGTCAATATGGGTGAAAAGGACTCAGGGACTTATCTCACAGCCCATAAGCTTTTGAACGCTTACCATCAGCTCGCATCGGCACCTGAATACGTTTACCAATCCCCCGCTGAAGCCGTTGCTAAAGTCGTGGATGGTAGTCTTGATGCCACTTTTTATGTGGGAGGTGCTCCCATTTCCATATTGGCGAATTTACCAGCCGATGCCAATGTCACGTTGATTTTAGCAACCATACCCATGTTCAATCTTGACTATGTTGTTGAAGACATTCCTGCAACAACCTATCCGTGGCTCTCTAGTGATATTCAAAACAATCTTGCTGTGTGGTCTTTATTGACCATTGGCTCATCTATTGATCGTACCAAGTTAGGGGCTTTCTTGGATACACTTTATGCCAATAAGGATGCCTACACTAACAAATACCATGCCAAATGGGCTTTGCTTGACAAGGCCTCCAGCATTGCCAATATCAAAGCTACACTAAATGGTTGGAGCCGCCATGATGCTAACCATTACTTTGCTGATCTTGCTCTTCCCGTTGTTGAACCGCAACCTTACTTTTGTAGTGCCGGACCACAAGGGACATACACGAAAGTGGTTCAGGATTTGATCCCAATCATAAAATCCACATTAGGAATCAGCTTGACTGAAAAACACACTGCCGGTAGTTTGGACAACCTGATAAAGCTTTATAACGGTGAATGTGCAATGAGTCTTGAGCAAGACGATGTGGCTGGCTACGCTCTATTTGTTGATAAAACTAGCCCAAGTATTTCCAAAGAACTGCTTATGGCACTATATGTTAGAGCCCTTATGCCTCTTTATGGCGAAGAAGCCCATCTGGTGGTGAATACTGGCAGTGGTATTGAGAGTAGTCTTGACTTGGCAGGCAAGAAAGTCAATATGGGTGACAAGTTGTCAGGCACTTTTGCGACTGCAACCTCTGTGCTGTTTTTCAATAACATCAAGATTGAGGAGATTACGCCCTCTTATGATTCTCCCTTAACCGCATTGTCTAAAGTGATTTCTGGTGAATATGATGCCATGTTCGTGACGAGTAAAGCGCCGGTTTCTTATTTAGTGACAGCGGATTGTCCGACAAATACTGATGTACTAGGCTGCATTGCGGGTGATCCAACAACCCTGCCAATCAAGCTAGCGTCCATTCAAGCACCCCATTTTCTCCCTAAGATAACTCTCTCAGCCGACAATTATCCGTGGCAGGAGGTGGATATCCTAAATTCACCACAAGTTACAACAATTTTCGGGGTTTCCCCCTATTTGTCCTTGGATGAGAATCGTATAGCTGACTTTATTAACGCTGTATACGAAATACAAGTGGGTGACACAACGTACAGTCCGACTTGGAATGAGACTACGCTTGAACAAGGTTTGACTTATTTTAAATTACTCCCGGGCGATTACCATTGGTTTGCTGCTCAGTATTTTGCCGATCAAATGAAATAAGGAAAATTGGTATTCCCAGATGTAGTGCAATGCCATATCGTACCGCCAAAAACGTCTCTTAACTTTTAATGGCATTGCTCTATAGTGGGAATACCTAATTTAACCCATCCGACGTGGGCTGATTTTTGAGTTCCAGAGTAAAAAAGGGTATTGATGAGACGATGGGAGTCGTTTTGACCACCTTAAATCCAGCATATTTGGCCACATCTTGCCATTGTGAGTTCGATATCCAATGTTCTACTCGAAGTTCTTGAATATTTTTGAGTACCGTAATGGCATCTGCTAAAAAGAAACTATCTATGCAGGATTTTTTATCCAGCACAGAAGCGGAGTTTATGTTAAGAACTTCTTGAATGGCATTGCTATATATTTCATTCACGGTATGGATCAATTCAGGGCTACCGTCTTCCAGTTCTTCTAAGTTCTCATCTATTTCAGTCATCAATAAAGAGGTGGAAATACTATTAAGTATTTCCATGTTAGGTACCTTGAGTTCTCTTGGTATATGATGTAGAGAAAGTGAGGCGTTGATAAACCAAATGGGTTGATGTTCTTGGATAATTTTCTGATCTTTGCTCGTCAAGCTTTGGAGTGTACAGTTACAAAGGGGAGTGATTTGAACCGGCATTGGAATAGATGCCTGACAATGCTGAATTGCCAGTGCCATCATCTCTTCAGAGGGTTCTATGAGTATCAAATGGAGCCCGCGCAACGGATAAACCTGTTGTAATTGTTTCACAATTTCAACCGTGAGTATGCCATTACCGGGACCAATATCAATGATCGTTGGTTCGTCAAGAGAATGAGGAGGATTTTGTTTGGCAAAATGCTTAACCATCTCAAGGACACCAGCCCTTATGGACTGATAAATCTCTGTTTGCATCCAAGCATCATAAGGTTTAGCCTCTTTGAACGTTTTCACACGTTTACTAAAACTATGCGTTTCTGATAAGTATTCTGCCAAAGTCTTACCAAAGACACTCGACTGACAAAGTCTCAAGACTTTAATCGCATTGTCCACTTGATTATTGCGGGCTAATAGAACACCGGCATAAATGAGTGGAAATTCTTGATTTGGAACCGACAATGATATGCCTTGACAAATATCAATCAGTTCCTCAACCCATTTCCCGTTAGTAATCCATTGAGAAATTTTGGTTAATTGTTTTAAGTCCAATTCACTAAAAGATACTTTCATAATTCGCCTTCAATTTTCATATAACTACAGTCGGGATGAATTGATCACATTAACGGCGCGTATTAAAAGATGACTAATCATCAGGTATTGCTATTTGACGAAATTGAGGATGGAATCAATCCTGAAATAGTCGAAAAATTGGTTGATTTACTGTGAGGCACACCCCAGCAAATTCTCATCACGACTCACAGCCCAATTTTATTAAACTATATTGAGGATGAGCAAGCCAAAAAATCCGTCATTTTTACCTACAAAAATAAACAGGGGATAACTCAACAACGGCCTTTTTTTACGATTAAGGGGATTGCCGAAAAATTAGAAATTTTGGGGCCGGGTGAAGCTATGTTGGATGTCAACTTAAATGAATTAGCCCAAGAGTTAAGCAACAGCGTACCGGGGAAACACCTCATATTGAATTAGTAGCGAAAAAGACATTGACTCAAAAAGCTAAAAGTAGGAATAAAATGAAATTACCGGGCAAAAAAAGTCGTCAAAAAACGGCCTACTTCTACAAAAATGCCTACATTTTTGGTCAAATTGCTTTAGAAAAACGGGAGGATATTGCCATATTATTTCGGGATACCGATGGTACACAAAGTACTTCCCCTTCCAATTGGAAAGAACGCGCTGAGTCTATCCATGATGGATTTAAGGATAGTGGTTTTCAAAACGGTGTCGCTATGGTGCCAAAACTATCAAAACGGTGAAAAACTAGAAGAGTTGTCCGGTAATCAAAGTAGTTCAAAACACCCAAAAAAAATCATTGAGCAGATAACTGGAACCGCTCCAACAATGGAAAACCTTGTAAAAATAGCTTGTGAAGAGAATTGTATCAATCATTGAAAACGAGGCAAATAGTTTCATCCCAAAATAAGTTGCGATTAAGTAAAATACAAAAAAATAAAGGTTTAAAAAAACGGGAAACTATCCCAGTTGATGGGGCCGTTGAAAAGGGCATGGGCAATGTTGACCAGCATATACTCACTGGTGAAGCGCAACCAAGCGAAAAAATTGTCGGCGACCGTGTTTTTGCGTCAACTGTGTTACTCTCTGGTAAACTACACATCAAAGTTGATAAAGCCGGTACTGAAAGCGTTGCGGCCAAAATCAAAAATATTTTAAATAATACAACGGATTATAAATCTTCTTTGCAAGCTAGGGGGGAACACATAGCTGAACAAGCGGCTTTACCAACATTAGTTTTAGGTGCATTGACGCTACCCATTTTAGGCGTTCAAAGTGCAGCCACTATACTACTTTCTTCTTTTGGTGCCCAAATGCGAGTGGTTGCACCAATCAGTCTCTTGAATTTTTATATTACAGCACTTTAACTATTAATCTTGCAAATGCAATGCTTCCTCTTATGAAAAAACATCATCATTAGCAATTTTCTCGTTCCCTTAGCGAAAGCATGCAATCCTTCTTGTTCCCAAATTGCCATTAATTTAAGCGCAAAGTGCTGCCTGTTTTTAGGCTTAACTTAATAGCAGTGAACCAGAGGTTGGGAACGATAAATCTTCCTTTTCAAATCCACCCAATAGCCACAACAACCACCTCGACCCCATTAATGACTTCAGTTGTTGACAGTTTTTCCAGCACATTTTCATCAAGCACTGGAATAAATAGTGCTATTGTTACACTATCAAGGCTTAATTTCTTGGCATAATCAGCCGCTTGATCTTGAGCATCTTTGATTTGAGAATGTTTAACAAAACTTTTAACTTCAATAATACCTCGTTGATTTCCACATTGAAGATGGAGATCAACTTGTCTGTTGCCGGCTGGAAATTCAGGGCTCACAATACAATCGTCTCTCACCGCATCCCTAAGCCAACTAAAAAGATGAAAATGTCCCACCGCTTCTATCAAGTGCAAATCTGTTTTTCGACGCGGTTGTTCTTTCCAAGGATTAATATCTTTTGCTCGGAGCCGTTCAAGATAATCTTTATATCTCGTCAATAAGGCGGGTATATTTAGTGAGCTACTGGTAAAAACATCAGAAAGTTCATCTAAGGGATCCAGTGGTAGAATAGCTCTTTCATCACCAATAATTTCATCAGTCAGCGCATAGTATAAACAATCCTGAATAAAAGGTGAGGTAAAGCGGCAAATTTCTCTCCGTTTGCCATTGGCTTGTCGGAGGCTAAAAGGCTTGATGATGCCGTGAAGATACAGATAATTGCACACAGAACGATGAAAAGAGAATGGTACATTATTGTTAGCAAACAGTTTGATTAAAAAGTGTTGAGATTCTGGCTCTTTCGCTTTGGCAATCAGATTCATTACCGTATTGTTTGGTTCAACAAATCTGGCTTTTTCCCACAAGTCCTCCCAAGTCTCCATATTAATCACTTGATGAATGCCAGGATTGTATTTTTCAGTCAGCAGCTCTCCAAACCATGACACTAATCCAGGTTGCCCTTGCGTGGATTCATAAACTTTTTCAACGACAGCAGCTTCAATCTGTTGACCACTTTCGTCTTGGTACTGACGATATAATTCTTTAACTTCTCCATGCGTTAAATTGGGCACTTTTAAGGATCGTTGAATATTAAACGGTGATCCTCGTTTACTTTCAATACCCAAGACTGCCCGAACACCTACCAGTGCAAGTCCATGTAGCCAATTGTTTTGACGGTTAAGGTACAGTTCTCGAAATTGTGCAACCATCAAATCGATTAAAGACAAAGGAATGGTATCCACTTCATCTATCAATAAAATGAGCGGACGATCCCAGAGTCCATCGTTTTTTGAAAATAAATCACGAAAGGCTTTCCAGCTGGAAACGATAGGTTTGCCAAGTATATTTTCCTGAAGTATCTCGCCAAACTTGTATGGAAAATCCGATTTTTCAGTTGGGGTAAAACTCATGCCTCTCAATCCACCCAGTGAAAACTGTAAAACGGTAAATTCCTCTGGGTATTGCTGATTGATATTTAGCTCTAATTGTCTCATTAGCCAAGTTTTACCGGTTTGACGCGGTGCCCAAATGGTGAAATAATGTCCACCCTTTTTAGGCTGGCCAATAAGCTGTTCAACGCCTTGTGTAATCAGAGCTTTGCGTTGGACACAAAAATGGTATTGAGCATCGACGGGACCATAAGAATTAAAATGTCTCATTGATTGTATTTGCCTTTGATTAAGAGCATCACTATACGCCATTTTAGTGACTTTTTTAGCTTTTTTCAGAGCGTATCCTATTATAAGGTAATAAAGTACGAATTTCAAGTAGCTGTTTCAAAGCCGTATTTTTTGGACATAGTGTCCAATGGTAATAAAGTCCAAATTTAAAATAGCTGTCGGGAAACGCTATACATGGTTAAACTTAGCACCGTAGGTCACCTTTTTACCAACCTCGCAACCCTGAGAACACCCCACGATGCTAGTCTTCA
>JSZA02000040.1 GCA_000785145.2 Candidatus Thiomargarita nelsonii | reverse complement strand
TAGATTTTTTAGTTCTACTTAAATCTCTAATAGGAGATCAAAAAATAGATGTTGTTTTAGCCGATCAATCACAAAGGAGATTGATAGATAAAATAGTCAAAAAAGAGGGGATATTAATTCAATCTTCCTGAGATAGTTCACAGTTTTTTGGAGTCCAAAGCTTTAGCTTTGGACACCTAACAAAATATCAACCGCCCAAGATAAATCTTGGACTCCTTAAAAAAAAGTTGTTCTAAAAAGCTATCGTTCAGACAACGGGTGCCAGATCAACATAATTTCCATCATTCCAAGCCCCCAATGGATATAAACAATTATTTTGCCATTCTCCAAATACCGTTATAGCATTACCACCACTTATTGCCAATAATTCCCATAAGTCCTGAGAAATAATAGGCAAATGATGCTGACTCGTATCCGTCAGCCACCAAGTCTCATTTGCCTGAGTCGGTGTCACATTTTCTAAAATCATTGGAAATCGCTCTATCCAAGGCAGTTGACTGAGTGCATTTTTATAGCTTGCAAAAGCGGCTTGCAAGTTAGGGGCTCCTTTTAGGCTAGTTATTGATGAGGTTTCATCATGCGCTTTGACGACTGCCCTGAGTGGATAAGCCGACGGATAAAAAGAGAGTTCAGCGGCTCGCAGGGTGCCGGTTATCCATCCCAAATCCAATGAGTGGCGGGATTGGGGATGTGCAAAGTTGAGTAAGAGTGCTATTTTGCCCGTTTTCGCGCTTTGTAGCCAAATACGTTGCGTCAAAATTTCATCACTGTCGATATATTGTCCCAAAACTAGCCAATTGTCACGAATTGCGGTTTGTTGTAAAACGGTTTCTTTAGTTTGCGTCCAACCAATTAAGCTGCGAATATCATGTTGTAAATCAGACGGTAAGCTGTCGAGCCGTTGATAGCTTTCCACGAGCAAATGTAAACGCGCCACGGCTTTTAAAAGTTGGCTCGCCCAATTTTGCCCTGTCTGCCTGATACCGGCTAATTCTTTGATACGATTAGCAAGTCCAGGTGCTTGTGCATCCACCATTCGCGCCGCCATGTCTTCAAAAAAGCTATAGGGTTTGTCTTGTAATTCGCCCAAACCATTGCGTACTAAATCTCGCAACCACAGTGACAGTTCTTCTAATCCTGCCTGTACTTTTTCTTCACGCTTGGCGACGCGTTTTACTTGGGCGGCGGTATTAACCGGTTTCTTCGCTTTTTTGGCTTTGCGTTTAGCTAACCATTCTGCTACCCAAGGTGGCGGTTCTGTTGATTTAAAGGCGTTGTGCGATTGTACATATAATAAAAACAGTGCTAAGGCATGTTTACAGGGAAATTTGTGACTTGGGCAGGAGCATTTAAAGGCGGGCTCCTCTAAAGCAATGCGCGTTTGATATGGTTTGGAGCCGCTACCTTGGCATTCTCCCCAAATAGCCGCTTCGTTATAAGCCAATAGGGGCCATTTTTTTAGTTTTAATAATTTTTTTGCGGCTTGGTTTGAAGCGGCATCTGGTGCTAATGCTTGTACTTGTTCAGTTGTCCAGTGCATATTAAGTTAGTCTCCCCGCGCTAATACAATGTTTTGTTCCGCTGCCCATTGATTAATATCAGCTTTTTGTAATGCGGCTGCCATTAAATCTGGAAATTTATCTGGCGTGCAGGCAAAGGTGGGAATGCTTAAACCAGCAAAAGTTTGGGCAAGGTGGTGATCATAACAAGGGGCACCTTCATCATTCAGGGCTAATAAGGTGATCACTTGTACGCCAGCATGAACGAGATTGGCGATCCGTTTCACTAGCGCAGTGGAATTTCCGCCTTCATATAAGTCAGTAATCAAGACTAAGGTGGTTTGTTGAGGTTGCACAATTTGTTTTTGGCAATAGCGAATGGCACGGTTAATATCAGTACCACCGCCGAGTTGGGTGCCAAATAAAACCTCTACGGGATCAGTGAGCATGTCGGTGAGATCAACGATTGAGGTGTCAAATACGATGAGTTTGGTTTGTACGCTTGGAATCGAGGCGATGACGGCGGCAAAAATGCTGGCATAGACGACACTGGTTGCCATGGAGCCGGATTGATCAACACATAATATAATTTCTTGTTGCGTTCTTTTTTGTTTGCGCCCAAAACCAATGAGTTGTTCGGGTATGATGGTTTGATAGTCGGGCTGGTAGTGTTTAAGATTAGCGCGAATGGTGCGGTTCCAGTCAATTTCAGTGTGGCGGGGGCGATAGTTACGCCTGGCTCGATTGAGGCTGCCTCGAATGGCTTGCTGCATGGGCAAGGAGAGTTTATCCATCAATTCATCAACGACTTTTTGCACAACTTGCCGTGCAGTCTCTTTTGTCTGATCAGGCATGACAAGGTTGAGCGAAATGAGATCGGCGACTAAATGTACGTCGGCTTCTACGGCTTCTAACATTTCGGGTTGTATCAGCATTTCTTTGAGATCAAGACGCTGAAAGGCATCTTTTTGCATAACGCGGACAACTGTGCTGGGAAAATATTCTCTAATATCTCCCAACCAACGTGCGACTCGTGGGGCAGATGCGCCTAATCCGCCTTTTTTATCCTCTTCGCCTGGGTTGTATAATTTAGCGAGTGCCTGATCCATGCGACTATCAGTTTTTGAGAGAGAAAAGCGGGTGCCTTCGGCTTTTCCGCCGCCTAATATGAGTCGCCAGCGGCGTTGTTGTTCTTTGGTATTTTTTAACATAATATTAGTATTCTACAGCCGTTTGTCGGATAAATCTACCAGATTAAACCTTGAATCACGGATTTTACGGATGACACGGATTGCGCGGATTTAAAATCAAAGTCAAAAGATCAAGTTTTTTTTTGTAGGGTGGGTAGCGAAACCCACCATTGTTATAAATTTCAAAGGCTCAGGAGTCCAAAATTTATTTTGGACGAGACGTCCAAAAAACGTTTTTCTCGTTCCCACGCTCTGCGTCAATGCCATTAAGTTAAGCAAAATCTCATAGATGTAGGGTGGATTAAGCGGAGCGTATCCACCTGATTATTATGTAAATATCGGTGGATACGCTATCGCTTAATCCACCCTACATGAGCTTAACTTAATGGCATTGACGCTCTGCGTGGGAAACGCAGGAGCGGAGTGAGTGCCTGCCCGGACGCTCCGCGTCCTGCAACGATAATGATGATATGATAATAAATGTAGGGTGGATTAAGCGTATGCGTATCCACCGATATTTAGATAATAATCATGTGGATACGCTACAATTAAAAAGGGATAAGTCTATTAGAAAGGATAAGTCAAAATCCAGTTCAGATTAGGTTTTGACTTATCCATCGCGATCCTACTTACTATGTAGTTAAGGATTTTGACTTATCCCTGCTAAAAATAAATCCCTGTAGTTAAGGGTTTTGACTTATCCCTGTTAAAAAATTGCCTATAATTATATTACAATTATTAGTTGTTGAACATTAGCAGTACAATAACATTGGCTCAATCAATTTATGATAAGGCACACACACACACATAATAAATTACCAAGAGCATTCAATTATGCAAGCTATAGAATTTACTTGTGAATCACACGATGGGGTGATTAAAATTCCAGAACAGTACAAGGATTGGTTTAATAAATCTGTCAAAGTCATTTTGTTGTGGCAAGAGCAGAGAGATAAAACGATGCCTCAATCCCCAACTGTTCTAAATCGTTTTGCAGGTACTATATCGTTAACTGAAGATCCGCTTGAGTTTCAAAAACGCATACGGGGAGAGTAAATCATTTTTTGCTGGATACCATTTTGTATTTGTTGGGCGAACGCTTAGCAGAGCCGCTGCCCGTTGGTGATTACCGGATGCGATTATTGTGGCAACGGCTCTGACGTTAAATGTGCCATTGTTCAGTAATGATTTGCGTCTTAACCGTATTTCAGGCTTGGATTGTAAACAGTTGAAAATGATCGAACCATAACATCAGCCAAATTCAGCACTAAGATTTGAACAACAGACAATACGTTAATATTTTCTCGTTCCTTTCCAGAGCAAAGGAACGAAAAAACCTACACGGGCTGCTTAGTCTCCGGTTAGCTCCATATTGAATGCCTTGCGTAACGCTTCTGGTTGTTTATCTGCCACTAATAACAATGTTTTAGCCGGACCTTTTGGCTCGCGCACTCCTTGCTCCCAACAACGTAAGGTGCGAATACTGACTCAGTTGCAAATATTTGTTGTGATAAGCCCATACGTTCTCGTATGTCTGTCACATCATTGGCAGTGGGTAATTTTAACTTTGTGGTTTTCAGTTCGATTTCGCCTTTTTTCCATTTTGCAATTTCTTCCAAACCTTCAAGGATTTCTGCACCAATATCACGTTTCATTTCAGTGTCTCCAATAATTTGACAATACGTTTGAGACTGGCAGCATCAATATTTTCCTGTTCTCCCTTGCTATATAAGGTTAACAGATAAATATGTTCAGGTTGCTCTGCCCAATAGTAAATAATTCTTATCCCACCTGATTTACCTTTACCGCGTGCTGCCCAGTTTACGAATACCACCACTACCAGGTAAAATAACACCCGCTTTAGGATTTTCCAACAGATAATTTTGTAGTTTACGGTATTCCTCATCATTCAGATAATCGTCAAGTAAGGAAGTAAATTTTGAAATTTCAACAAATATCATAATATGTTCCAGATGTTCTCACGTCGAAGTACCATTTTGTCCTTGAAAAATTAATACATAATTAGTATTGTACAACTATCAGTCAATAGCAATCACAAAAAACAGACCAAATCATGCAACGACAGCCAATAGTTATTAGCAGGGATAAGTCATTCGCCGAGATTAAGAGCAAAATGTTTTAACTTATCCCTGTAAATTGGCTGTCGTTATGTTATTATTCATTATTATTCGTTGTTGAACATTAGCTGTACTCTTCGTCTCGGATTAAAAGTCAAAACATTAACGACAGGCAATAGTACAAAACCGATACGAGCCGCCAATTTTTATTCTGATCGTGTCGATTTTGACTTATCCTTTCTTAACTGTACAATAACATTGGCTCAATCAATTTATGATAAGGCACACACATAATAATTTACCAAGAGTATTCAATTATGCAAACTATAGAATTTACTGGTGAATTACGCGATGGCGTGATTAAAATTCCAGAACAGTACAAGGATTGGATTAAAAAATCTGTCAAAGTCATTTTGTTGTGGCAAGACCCACCACACAGTGAAAAAATCTCGCCAAAAACTCGTCGTATCCCTAAGGGGGCAGGTTGTTATCATAGTGGACGTTCGGATATTTCTCAGCGGGCTGAAGAACTTTTGTTTCAAGAGGAGTCAAAATGACTGTCATTGCTGACACGGGTGCGCTGTTTGCGTTGTACGATAAGGATGATGTTTATCACCATGCAGTACTGAACGTCATTGAAAAAACCAGAACCATCATCATCCCAGATGGAATTCTGGCAGAAATTGACTATTTACTGTGTAAATTTTTAGGTGTTCAGGCGGAAGTGGACTTTTTAGAAGAACTTATTGAAGGTACTTATACCTTACATAGACTGGACACCCAAGATTTCAGGCGTTGTCAACAAATTATTTCACAATATCGAGATTTAAACTTGGGATTTGCAGATGCCTCCGTGATGGCAACAGCGGAAAGATTGAATGTTTATCATATTCTCACCATAGATGAGAGAGATTTCCGTGCTGTGCGTCTTAAAAAGCCTTTGGTGATTTTACCAGCAGATGTCCAACATTGACGGTTGGCAAGCGAAAAGTGGCTAGCCTCAAGGGGTTTGCAACTGGGGTGCTAAATTTTTTTCACCCTATTTTTCTGTCTGAATCAGAATTTACTTCGTTTCTTAAATTCTGTCAATTCTGATTCAGACTTATCCCTGTTAATTCAAAATTGGCTATCGTTATGTTAAAATTATTCGTTGTTGAACATTAGCAGTACAATAACATTGGCTCAATCAATTTATGATAAGGCTCACACACATAATCAATAACTACACGGATTACATTTAAGAATGGATAAGTCAAAATCCAGTTCAGATTAGATTATGTTTTGACTTATCCCTTCGATAATGTAATCCGAAGTTTTATTGATTTTTGTTAAAAAAGTATAAGTCAAAACCCGGCGGGCAGCGAAATTGTGGTGGAGCAGTTAGATAAAGGAGAACAATGATGATTAAAACACTTGATGCACGGTTTGATGACACAGGTTTACTACCAGTGAAAACAAACATTACTCCTCAAGAAGTCTATAAAATTCTTTTGGAGTTACCAAAAGAGAGTTTAGCTGAAATTTGGGAATTCGTCGAATTTTTGATCTATAAAAAACAGCGACTGGAAACACATTCAACCCCATCACAACAGGATGAGGCGTATGCTGCCGCTATGCAAGATTATTTGTCGCGCCCTGCAAAACCATTAAAAGATTCTCAAGAAAGTTATCCACCCCGGGAGGAGCTGTATGATCGAGGCAAGTTTTGTTGATGCCAATGTTTTGATTTACAGGCGTGATAGTTCTGAGCCTGTCAAACAACAAAAGGCGACCGCATGGATCGATTTTTTGTGGCAATCAAAGCAGGGGCACTTGAGTGTTCAAGTGCTTAATGAGTTTTATGTGATTGTGACACGCAAACTTAAACCGGGTATGGACATTGAAGCGGCGAGAGCCGATGTTCGTGCTTTGATGATGTGGCAGCCTATCGATACGGTGGTTGTTGAAAAAGCGTGGATAATACAAGATCGTTTTTTGTTCTCGTGGTGGGATAGCTTAATCGTTGCAGCCGCTCAAGTGGCACAATGTCGCTATCTATTAACTGAAGATTTACAAGATGGTCAAGAATTGGATAGTGTGATTGTTGTCAATCCATTTATTCATACGCCACAAGAAATTTTTCAAGTTTTTTGAGTTGGCCAAAAAAATAACTACACGGATTACATTATCGAGAGGATAAGTCAAAATCCAGTTCAGATTAGGTTTTGACTTATCCCTTCGATAATGCAATCCTTGTAGTTAAAGATTTTGACTTATCCCTGCTAAAAATAAATCCCTGTAGTTAAGTGTTTTGACTTATCCCTGTTAAAAAATTGCCTATCATTATATTAAAATTATTCGTTGTTGAACATTAGCAGTACAATAACATTGGCTCAATCAATTTATGATAAGGCACACACACACACATAATAATTTACCAAGAGCATTAAACTATGCAATATATCCCCCTAATAGTGAGTTTAATTTTTTTTATGATGCCCGCCCAAGCTTTCGATTTATCGCAAAAGTTAGCGGAGTGCGAAACCCATTTTAAAGCCAACCGTTTAACCAGCGGCAAAGGCGGAACGGCTCTGGCGTGTTACGAGGCGGTGCTAAAAAAAGACCCAACGAATAGCGAGGCTTGGCTGGGCTTAGAAAAGATTAAAGCGCGTTATCAAAGCTTGATGAACCGCGCTTTAAATCTAGGACAACAATCCAAAGTCCAAACTTATCAAAGACGTATAGGTTTGGTCGATGACTTAATAAAAACCAGATTAAACACACCAACCACCACAAAGCCTGAAGTGTTTGTGCAGTTGGGACATTCCTCTTATGTAAACGCTATGGCGTTCAGCCCCGATGGCAAACTCGCCTTGTCGGGTTCAGAAGATAATACGCTGAAACTGTGGGAGGTTTCAAGTGGGCGCGAGATTCGTTCCTTGACCGGACATTCCGAATCTGTAAATAATACGCTGAAACTGTGGGAGGTTTCAAGTGGGCGCGAGATTCGTTCCTTGACCGGACATTCCGAATCTGTAAACGCCGTGGCGTTCAGCCACGATGGCAAACTCGCCTTGTCGGGTTCAAATGATAATACGCTGAAACTGTGGGAGGTTTCAAGTGGTAGCGAGATTCGTACATTTTACGGACATTCCTATATAGTATCAGCCGTGGCGTTCAGCCCTGATGGCAAACTCGCCTTGTCAGGTTCAGGAGATAATACGCTGAAACTGTGGGAGGTTTCAAGTGGGCGCGAGATTCGTTCCTTGACCGGACATTCCGAATCTGTTTCAGCCGTGGCGTTCAGCCCCGATGGCAAACTCGCCTTGTCGGGTTCTCACGATGGAACGCTGAAACTGTGGGATGTTTACTGGCGTGACTTCGTATCAAGTGGGCGCGAGATTCCTTCCTTGACCGGACATTCCGAATCTGTTTCAGCCGTGGCGTTCAGCCCCGATGGCAAACTCGCCTTGTCGGGCAGTAGAGATAGAACCATGAAACTGTGGGAGGTTTCAAGTGGGCGCGAGATTCGTTCCTTGACAGGACATTCCGAATCTGTTTCAGCCGTGGCGTTCAGCCCCGATGGCAAACTCGCCTTGTCGGGTTCTCACGATGGAACGCTGAAACTGTGGGATGTTTACTGGCGTGACTTCGTATCAAGTGGGCGCGAAATTCGTTCCTTGACCGGACATTCCGGCTCAGTATGGGCAGTGGCGTTCAGCCCCGATAGCAAACTCGCCTTGTCGGGTTCTTATCGGAGGCTGAAACTGTGGGAGGTTTCAAGTGGGCGCGAGATTCGTTCCTTGACCGGACATTCCGGCTCAGTAAACGCCGTGGCGTTCAGCCCCGATGGCAAACTCGCCTTGTCGGGCAGTAAAGATAGAACCATGAAACTGTGGGAGGTTTCAAGTGGGCACGAGATTCGTTCCTTGACCGGACATTCCGGCTCAGTAAACGCCGTGGCGTTCAGCCCCGATAGTAAACTCGCCTTGTCGAGCAGTAGGGATAATACGCTGAAACAGTGGTCTGTTTCAAGTGGGCGCGAGATTCATTCCTTGACTGGACATTCCGATTGGGTAAGAGCCGTGGCGTTCAGCCCCGATGGCAAACTCGCCTTGTCGGGTTCAAATGATAATACGCTGAAACTGTGGGATGTTTCAAGTGGGCGCGAGATTCGTTCCTTGACCGGACATTCCGATTGGGTAAGAGCCGTGGCGTTCAGCCCCGATGGCAAACTCGCCTTGTCAGGCAGTTGGAAGACGCTGAAACTGTGGGAGGTTTCAAGTGGGCGCGAGATTCGTTCCTTGACCGGACATTCGTCTGCTGTTTACGTAGTGGCGTTCAGCCCTGATGGCAAACTCGCCTTGTCGGGTTCTCACGATGGAACGCTGAAACTGTGGGAGGTTTCAAGTGGGCGCGAGATTCGTTCCTTGACCGGACATTCATCATCGGTATGGGCTGTGGCGTTCAGCCCCGATGGCAAACTCGCCTTGTCGGGTTCTCACGATGGAACGCTGAAACTGTGGAATGTTTCAAGTGGGCGCGAGATTCGTTCCTTGACTGGACATTCCGATTGGGTAAGAGCCGTGGCGTTCAGCCCCGATGGCAAACTTGCCTTGTCGGGCAGTCGGGATAGCACAACACGTTTATGGAATGTCCAAACCGGAAAAGAAATCGCCAAAATGGTAGCTTTTGACGATAGCGAATGGGTAACGATTACCCCAGAAGGCTACTACACTGCATCTCTCAACGGAGCCAAATATCTCAACGTCCGTATCGGTGATTTCCAAGTTTACAGCATCGACCAATACGAAGCCATTTACCACCGCCCCGATATCGTAAAACTAGCTATAAAACTCGGAGACACTCAACAAGCCATTGCCCAAGCAACACACGACGCACAACCCATACAATAGCCCAAGTTCAACCGCCCAAAATCTGGTTTGTGTCTGGGGTGTTAAATCTATCAAAAAATGACCGATAATTTTTCACCATGAATTGGTTCATTGTATATTAAGTATTTGATTAATAAGTAACAATATATATTGGAACAAAAACCCCAGTTTGTGTCCCAATGCCACCTTCGTTAAGGGCAACCACTAGGGTGTTGCCCCTACAGAGGACCGCATTTTTTGTTTCCGAGGCAATCCTTTATGGTTGCCCTTAACGAAGGTGGCATTGAGTTTGTGTCCCCCCAAAGGCCCCCAAAAGGGCTATGAAACTCAACGCTCCAAGATAACTATCAAAGTCGAAACCCAGATCATTGTCGATAAAGCAGAATCCCTCACCTTCAAAGTCAATGGACGTCCAGTCGGCAAAGAAAAAGGCAAACGTGACCGTGCCAAAGTCACCGGCTCAAAAGTGCAAGCTTACAGCCGACAAGTCCCCTTGCAGATTGGCGAAAACAGGATTGAAGTCGAAGTCCGCGGACAAGCCGGCGCCGTCGAACGCCGTAGTATCCTAGTCATACGCAAAGGCACCGTCGTTAAAAAGCCTGACTTATATTACTTAGGAATTGGAGTCGCAGCCCATCCCAGCTTGCCACTCAAATATCCAGTTAAAGATGTCGGCAGAAACCTTTAAAAAACAACAGGGGCGTGCTTATAACCAAGTTTTTATCAAAACCCTGACAGTGAGGCAAGCCAGGCGGATCAAACTGATAAAAGCCATCAGCACATTTTTTAAAGAGGCCAAAATAGGCGACATTGCCATTATATATATCTCCGGGCACGGCATGAACACCCCGATGGGCTATCACTTTCTCACCTACGATGCAGAACCAGACTTTTTGCAAGCCAGCGGCGCATCATGGCAAATCTTTAATCCCATTTATAATTTAAAAGCGCATGTATTTCTGCTCGTGGACACCTGCCGCGCCGGAAATATCGTCAATCCCGACTGGAAACAACGCGCCCAAGACGAAGAAGCCCGTCCCGACCGATATTTAAGGGGAGCCAATAATAGCGGCGTGATAGTGTTTGCATCCAGTTCAGGCAATGACGTCTCACAAGAAGACGACAGATGGGGACATAGTGCCTTTGCAAAGGCATTGCTGGATGGCCTCAATGGAGGCGCGGCTGACAAAAAAGGCCGAGTGCTGTTTGATCCGCTCCGCCGTCATGTCATGGAGCAAGTCGCTGAATTGACCGATGGACTTCAGCAGCCCACCATACCCAGACTCACCGGAACTGGGCAGTTTTTGGATTTGGTGTTGGCTCGGAGATCAAGATAATATATCTCGTTCCCACGCGAGGCAAAGGAATGCCTGCCCGGACGCTCCGCGTCCTGCAACGAGAATGATGATATGATATTCATTGTGTAGACAAAAATTGAGGTGGATTGAAAGGGAGACATTTATGGCAGAACAAACGAAATTAAAAAAATGGATTTTGGGTATCATATCAGCACTCATACTGGGAATTCTGTTGATAATGATAGAACTATTAACCCCATTACAGCAGATTCCTGACAACAAGCCGGCAATTGTGACTCAATTGAAACATCTGCATAATCCAGATGGCACAATCACAATCGACTTATGGTTTGATGAGCGCAGAAAAACACGGTTCAATAGCGGTCAACCGGTCAATATTTATTATGAAATCAAAGGAATAAATAAAGGCACCCGCGCTTATTTAACATTGCTCAATGTATCGCCTGCTGGGAAATTGTCTCTGATTTTCAATGAATTTGTGGAAGTGGGAAAAGAGTATGGCAGATTACAGGGACAAGAAAATGTCACGACAGTGAAGCAAATAACTTTAGAAAGGGGACAAGAATATTTTAAGGCGATAGTGACATCAGAGCCGATAGAATGGAAGGCATTTATAGGGGCGGAGGGAAAGCCGCGTATGACATTTTGGGGAACAAAAGAATTGATAGTGGATGTTGAATAAAACAGGCATTGGCGCAACATCCTCAAGCGCCCCTGAGATTTCCAGCTAAAGATGTCACTGGTTTGGCACTGGGTTCGTTGGATCAAAGCCATTAAGTTAAGGGCAACCACCCCAGGAGTTGCCCCTACGAAAAATAACGGTTTGTAGGGGCAATCCTTTATGGTTGCCCACTTAATGGCACTGACGCTCCGCGTGGGAACGAGAAAAAAAATCCGATTTTTTAAAAAAATCGGATTTTTAACGAGACATCAAGCCTCAAAATCCTCCCCAAAAATCTGCTCATCCAACTCACGAGCTTCCTGATACGTATCTTTAGCCTTTAACAAATCATCCGCCAGCGCATCAAAAGCAATATCCAACTCTTGTTGAGACTGGTTTTTGAGCCAAAGACTCATTACCGTTTCGCTAAATTCAAAATCATCATCGACATTGCCCAAAATAGTCTCAATCTCTCCGACAACCAGTTCAAACATATTAATCTTATCATGTAGAACACGCAAAATATATTCTTCGAGGCTGCCTTTGAGACAAAAATTAAAAATAAAAACATCTTGCTTTTGCCCAATCCGGTGAATGCGCCCAATCCGTTGCTCAATTTTCATCGGATTCCAAGGCAAATCATAATTAACGATAGCATTCGCAAATTGAATATTGCGCCCCTCTCCCCCCGTTTCTGATGCCAATAAAACCGGCACAATTTCTCTAAACGATTCAATCGCCTCATCCTTCTCTTTTAGAGACATATCACCCCTAAATTGTGCAAAATCAATCCCCACCTCCGATAAGCAATCGGCTAAATAAGCTTGAGTTTCGCGGTGATTAACAAAGACTAGCGTTTTTTGGGTGGATTTTTTTAACAAATCTATGAATTGCTTAGCTTTTTCAACCTGTTCAATGGCGGAGGCTTGTTTGACTAAGGATTTGATCTCTGGATGATTAAAGCGTTTGCCCAAATTGGCTAAAGAATCCGATAAAGCCTTGGGGCTGCTACCGGCTCGCATTAATAACATATTACGCGACAAGCGTAAACCTTTTTCATTCTGATATTGGCGCAGATATTCATTAATGGCTTGGTATAAGCTTTGCTCAGCCTCGGAGGGTTGCACCGTAATCGTTGACGCAAATCGTCTGGGCAAATTGACATCAACCAGACTGCGCGTATTTCGTACCATGACTTCTCGCATTAATTGCCGCAATTTTTCAGGATTTTTGGGCACGCGCCCCGACTTGCCAGCGACATATTCTTTTTTAAATAACGCCTCGGTTTTTAATAAGCCCGGTTTGAGCAGCGTCAATAAATTGAACAATTCAACGAGAGAATTTTGCACAGGTGTCGCGGTGAGCATCAGAATAAAGCGTTTTTTGATTTCGTTGACGACTTTCCAATTGAGCGTATTGCGATTTTTCAAATGGTGGGCTTCATCGACGATAACCATGTCCCATTCTCGCGCCGTGACAAATGCACGGTGGGCTTTATGTTTAGCGGTGTGGATAGAGGCGACGATTCTATCATTTTGATTCCAAAAGACTTCTGGCGTATCTTCTCGCTCATCGGTGCTAATCGTGGCAATATTAAATTTGTCGGACAATTCCAATTGCCATTGAGAAACCAAAGAGGCGGGGGTGAGTACTAATAAAGATTTAATCATACCTCTGGCTAAATATTCTTTACAAATCATGCCGGCTTCTATGGTTTTTCCTAAGCCCACTTCATCGGCAAGTAATGCCCGCCCTCCAAATTGTTTGATGACTTTTTTAGTCGTTTCTATTTGATACCAATATTTATCAATGTGCTGGAGAGTGGGCAAACAGACTAATTGATCATAGTCCGCAAGTATGGATAAATTAAATAGGGCTAAGCGGGCTTCGTAGAAAGCTAGAGGATCTGTTTGACCTGTTTTTAGTGATTCTAGTGCCGGCGATGGCTCAAATTTGAATGTGTATGAGTTTGACATTTTTTTTTCTATTATTTATTCTGCTTGGTGGATACGCTATCGCTTAATCCCATTAAGTTAAGAGATATTTGTAGGGTGGGTAGAGCGGAGCGAAACCCACCAATGATCACAAATTTGGTGGGTTTCGCTCCGCTCTACCCACCCTACAATATATAGTTATATTATTATCATGAACGATCCTATATTAAAAACCATCGAAAACATAGTCCATCTTCACGACGGAGTTGCCGAATCGAGCCATCCCAATACACTGAATGTATTGCTACCCGATAATATTGCAAAAAGGCTAGACACTCCCGAAGATGTCACATTTACCACAACGGCAGAATTCCGCGACGGCTTTTTTGTCACCTACAATTCAGAAATATTAAAAAAATTTGAAACGCTACTGGCTAAAAAGGGCGCAGTGGCAAGTTACGGAGTCAAATATGATGGCTATCTCAAAACCAGTGGCTTTGACAAAACCGTAGCCCAAGCTTTAACACCCCTAAACGGGCTCATTCGGGTACAAGAGGCGAAGGCTCAGCTCACACCTTATTTATTCTGCAATGTAGCCAGCATTGGACGAGCAGATGAAAATCGCTTGGGAATGGTATCATTTTTAATCAATGCAAAAACAGGCGTAGCACCGATAGATATTGGTGATGCCCTAGTATGGGAGACAGACAGAATTGCCGCCACATCAGATATCAGTTTGCCTTTTGACGCATTGTCGCGTCTGATTGAAAAAAGGGCAGCCGTTTTGATTGAACAAAAACTTGAAAAATGGCGAAAAAGTTTGAGCCGCAAACAACAGCGCGATGAGGACAGATTAACTTCTTATTATGGTATTATTATCCAAGAAATTAAGGAAAAAATTAAGAAAAAAAATCTACAGAATGAAGATAAGCAGCGAGAATTGGCGCGTATTGAGGCCACAAAAATGGAATCCAAGCGCAAATTGACGGACATTAGAGAACGATATGCGCTCAAAGTCGAAGCACAATTGCATAGTGCTTTAATCATTCAATTGCCAACCGTGCATATTGCCTGTGAATTGGTGAGAAAAAAGCGGCGACGAGCCATAACGGTTATTTGGAATCCGTTTTCTAAGCAGATTGAACCATTGCGTTGTGAAAAATCAGATGTGCCGGTGTCGTCTTTCTATCTATCTAATGATGAAGTGAAAATTATTGCGGCGGAATGTTGGCAATAAAACCTTTTCTCGTTCCCACGCTCTGCGTGGGAATGCCTGCCCGGACGCTCCGCGTCCTGCAACGATAAATGTAGGGGCAATCCTTTATGGTTGCCCTGATTGGTATAAGGAGACTCGCATGTTAAAAAAAAACCTTTTTATTATTCAGTTTATTAATTTTGCTGTTGGTTTTATTTTGGGGCTTTAGCCTTTTATTTTTGGGCTTTAGCCCAGTCGGACACCAGCAAGGATCAGCGGATAGACTCCCCCAAATACGCGCTCCCAGTACTCCCCCCAATGCCATTAAGTTAAGACTATGTAGGGTGGATTAAGCCTGTAAAGTATCCACCGATATTTATATATTAGCCCGCCAATTTAGTCTTTTTAGTAGATGTCTCAGGCTCAATGCAAAGTCCTGATAAATTGGAATTGCTCAAATCCACCTTGAAATTCAATGCCATTAAGTTAAGAGATATTATGCAAAATTCTCGCCGCATTGGAGCGTTTGAGTGCTGGCGGCTCAACCAATGGTGGAGCGGGCATACAACTGGCTTATGCTGTCGCTGAACAAGCGTTTATCAAGGATGGCATTAATCGCGTTTTATTGGCAACCGATGGTGATTTTAATGTCGGCACCGTCAATTTTGAAGCACTGAAAAATATCATCGAAGAAAAACGCAAAAGCGGGATTTCCTTGACAACGCTCGGTTTTGGTACGGGCAATTATAATGATCACTTGATGGAACAATTAGCCGATGCTGGTAATGGCAATTATGCCTATATCGACAACCTCAACGAAGCGCGAAAAGTGTTAGTAGATCAAATGTCTTCTACCCTCAACACGATTGCCAAAGATGTCAAAATGAACGTCACGGAGCGAAGTTACTTCGTTTCAGATTGAATTTAACCCGAAGACGGTGGCAGAATATCGCTTAATTGGCTATGAAAACCGCAAATTAAAGCGTGAAGATTTCAACAATGACAAGATTGATGCGGGAGAAATTGGAGCCGGGCATACTGTCACAGCCTTGTATGAAATTGCTTTAACAGGTAGCGGTGGAGAACGCCTAGAAAATCTGCGCTATGGCGACAAGAAAACGGCACCCAGCGAGCCGCCTTATGGCGAAGAGTTAGCATTTTTGCGGCTGCGTTATAAAGCGCCAGACGGCGATACTAGCAAATTGCTAGAAAGGCCTCTCTTGCGGCAAGCTATCATTGAGACGCTGGACAAAACCAGTGAACGTTATCGTTTTTCAGCCGCCGTTGCAGCCTTTGGGCAACAATTGCGGGGCGGCAAGTATCTTGAAGAGTTTTCATACAACGATATTTTAAGCTTAGCACGGGGGGCGCGTGGTGATGATCAGTTTGGGTATCGTGCAGAGTTTATTAAATTGGTTCAACCTTTAAGTAGCGAATAACAAGCAACGAGTATGTAGCCAAAAAGTAACCATCATGTAGCGTTTCCACCGATATTGACAGAATAATCAGGTGGATACGCGGAGCAATATCCACCCTACATTTCTCGTTCTGTCTCGTTCCCACGCGAGGCAAAGGAATGCCTGCTTGGACGCTCCCGCGTCCTGCAACGAAAATTTTGGAGTCCATCGCGTTAGGAGTCCAAGATTTATCTTGGACATCTAAAATGGACTTGTGTATAACGACGAGAGATGAAAATGGCTTAAATTTGAAGCCCCAACATCAAAGCCACCAAAGCCAACGACTTTTCCGCCGCCTCATCATCAAAATCTGGGCACTCACCTTGAGTGACATCTTGTCTCACTTGATTCACCATTTCACCCATTTGCCGCCTTTCTCCAGCCGGAAAACTCGCAAAAGTGCGCCGTAACAAAGGCAATAATTGCGTAAAAACATCATCCTTTAATTCACAAACCCAACTATCTAACACCGCCCAAAGTTGTTCATCATGCAACAACAGGATACCGCTCCCCCGCAGAAAACCATCCACCCACGCGCCCGCATCTATTGGCTCAGCCGACAAAGCAAAACTCATTTGTTGTGCCGTTTTTTCAAGGCTAATGACATCCGCACTAAAAAGTAAGCGGCAACTCCGCCCGGCTATTAAACCATGTAATCCATCTTGTCTTAAAAGTTTTTGCAAAGTTTCGGACCACATAGAACTATATTCCTGATTTTGCAACAAATTGACCGCATCAGCCATATTCACAACCCGTTGATACATCTCAGTGGCAGCATCATCGTCTAATGAACTACAAGCCGCTGCTAAGCCAACACAAATATGTGCGATTAAAGTATCCACCACATGGCTGATTAACTGACTATCAAAACGCCTGACATTGCCATAGCGTAAAACCTTAGCCAAAGTTGGGAGAGTATCCATCAATTCCAGCACATCGCCTGCTATTGCCGCCTGTGTCTCTAAGCGACTCATGGCAAAATCAACAGCCACCGGCAAATCGGCTAATAAAGTCTTATCAAGCAATTCCGTGATAACACTAATATTATTCGCCTTTTTCAACTGATCACACGCAAAATGAGTAGCCGCCTCTTCAACCGTCACCCCCCAAACGTTGGCTTCAATCAACTTAATGACAAATTCCGGTTGCCATTGCACTCGCCAAATTTCTTTAAAAGTCCCTTTAGTCGAGCCAGCGCCCTTAAATTCTCCCCAAGGAATATCAAGTAAAATCAGTCGATGCAACAAATGTGAACGCCCTAACCCTATCTCTTTTCGCAAATCCAACTCTAAATCGTTTTCAACAGCCGACGGTTTTAAGCGTAATTTTTTTTGCCACTTTTCCAAATCTTGTTGTAGCGGCATCATCGGCGTATCACTTGGCACTTCGCCTAAACGATCACCAATGATGAGTTTATCGTGAATCAAACGCATCGGCGTCTCATCACCAAAACATAAAGTCGTGATAGCGGCTTCATTTAATTCTTCTAAATCAGGGACAGGTTTTTCGCGTAAAGCGGCTAAAGTTTCGCTTAGACGCACACTTTCAATGACATTAGCGGTAGAAGCATCAATACCTTCGGCGCGTAAATGGTGAGCCACTTTGGTAAGCCAACCGCTGGCTATTTGTTTGGTACTTTTATTTTCCCATAAATGTTGATACCAGCCCGGCGAACTGATGCCAGCACCATAACCATTAAAATAAGTCAAACGGCTATTGCTCCAAGGTACCCATGTCGTGTTAACCTTACTTTTTGGCAAACCTTTGAGCAGGGCATTATCATCTTTAACCGTCGTTTTTTTAGCCAGAGCGGGAACATGCCATGCGCCACACACGACAGCAATACGCTCAAAACCGTCTTTGAGTGCAGCCCGTATCGTTTTACGCATCCACGCCTCACGCAGCAGATTAAAATCACTCTCCTCACATTCCTCGCGCAAAGCCGTCATGAGTTCTTGAATCGCAAAAAATAAATCTAAACTACCGCCTTGGCGTTGCTCCACCATATATTCCCACCAACGCTCACTATCGCTAAAACCCGCCGCTTGGGCGAGTAAATTGAATGGCTCAAGATTTTCTTGTTTTTTTAAATCCTCACTGAGCGCCATTTGATGAGTTTGCGGTAAATCCATGAAACGCAGCTGAATATTTTTTTTATGTGCATAATGGATACTTTGCCATTCAGGGGAAAATTCAGCAAAGGGATAAAATACTGTTTGCGACAGATCATCAATTTTATAGATGAGCAGCGCGACGGGAGGACGCATTTCTTTATGAGTGGCGAGAGAGAGCAAAGCTTCTGCTGGTCCTTCAACTAAAATGGCATCTGGTCCAATTTTATCTAATGCGTTCAATAAGCTGCTGGAAGAGCCCGGACCGTGATGGCGGATGCCTAGAAAATGAATTTTGTTGTTGTGAGTCATTTAATGTTACTATATCAATAATTTTATTAATAAGGAGTGAAGCATGGATATTAGCCAGCATCATTTTAGGTTATACAGTCGATAAATCCAAATGAAAAAAACTGAAAAATCATCAAAAATCAAATGGCACGAATTGTTTGGGCAATTATTACAAGATTTGCTGTCGCCTGTCGATATAGAAGTTTTGCCCGAATCCCCATTGATGAGCGAGTCGCCAAAAGTGGATGTATTATTACTCAAGCGGGATTCTTCTCAATGGACAACGGCACAACTTGCTCTTTTGCCAGATGGTGTGAGAGATACAAAAGCCACGGATATTCTGTTAGAATTTAAATATTCAGAATCACTCAGCGATGATGCTGTCCAACAGACTTTGACTTATGATTTTCTGCATAGAAAGCACAAAGAGAAAAAGCGTGAAGAGGTACAAAGCTTTTTGTTGAGTGCCACAAAACCGCAAAAATCCACTTTAAAAAAACTGGGTTATAAAAGCACCAATATCCCTGGTGTCTATCGTAGTCAGTTTCGGCTTATCAGACAAGTCGTGTTACTGTCATTAAATGAATTAGCAAACGAGCCACATAATGCGTTTGTCAAATGTTTCAGAGGCAAAAGTTTTTGCGCGCAAAAACTTTTGCCTCTGAAGCCAGTCATCGCCAAGAGAAAGAAAAAGCGTTTGATTTGTTGGAACAGAGTGGATTATTAAAATCATTGCCAAACAAGCCAAGGTGGTTCATCACTGGACTCAAGGGGTTTTGGTTTACTCTTAAAGGAGATGAGATTATGGATATTGAAATGACTGCTGAACAAGTTGCTGATCTGGGTAAAAGGTGGGGCAATGCGTATCTTTCTAGCTTGCCAGTAGATGAGCTGTTAGATAATTATGATCGTCGGCAAAAAATTTTGGCTCAGCTTAAACCACAAGAGATTTTGTCTCAATTCAAGCCGCAAGAAAGATTAACGGGGCTTAAACCACAAGAACTTGATGAACTTGAAGATTACTTTGAAAAGCGCAAGCAAAAAAGGGAAAACTGAGGTACGCTTGAGTTTATCAGTTAAATTAAGGGCAACCATAAAGGATTGCCCCTACATCATAAAAATCCGTTGTAGGGGCAATCCCTTGTGGTTGCCCTAAACTTATAACTAACTCAATTCTCGACAAGATCGATATAAATCCTTCCAACCACTGCGCTCTTTCAGCACCGTTTCCAAATATTCTCGCCAAACCAAACTATCTTGTACCGGGTCCTTTACCACTGCCCCAATTAAACTTGAGGCCAAATCAGGGGCTTTTAAAACACCATCCCCAAAATGAGACGCTAAACTTAAGTGCTCCCAAACTGATCAAAAAATATGCTATTATACGCATTGCCGAAAACGGAGCAAGCCACATTGCACCATCGCAAAATGCTATATATATGAAAAAGTTCGTCTACCTGTAATGCCGACAAAATTCTTGAAAAGATGCGAAATAATCCCCAAGGTTGGCGGATTGAAAGTCTAAAGGTTGTGGCTCGTGCTCACGCGATTGAATGGCGGCAACAAGGTACCAGTCATGTTGTGTTTATTCGTTCCGATGGTCGAACATTATCTGTTCCAGCTAAACGCCCAATCAAACCAATATACATCAAAAAGTTTGTTAATTTTGTCTAGGAGTGAGCAATGGTTAATTTGTCTCAATATCCTTTTGAAATTCGTCCCCTTGATGAAGAAGAAGGAGGTGGATTTCTGATTACGTTTCCGGATTTTTCGGAATGTATCTCAGATGGAGAAACCCAAGAAGAAGCGATACGAAATGGCTTAGATGCTTTGCGCGAAACCATAGCGGCTTTAGAATCAACCGGTCATCCCGTGCCAGAACCGAACAGCTGGCCTGTAGGGTGGATTAAGCGATAGCTCCTCCCCCTGAATTTATAGATTAATCAGGTGGATACGCTCCGCTTAATCCACCCTACATGTATGGGATTTGCGTTATATTGTTTCGGGAATGGAGCTGAGCGGATTTCCCGAAACAACGAAATGGCATTGATTTAATCTAACTCAATTCCCGACAAGAACGATATAAATCCTTCCAACCACTACGCTCTTTCACCACCGTTTCCAAATATTCTCGCCAAACCAAACTATCTTGTACCGGATCCTTTACCACTGCCCCAATTAAACTTGAAGCCAAATCAGGCGCTTTTAAAACACCATCCCCAAAATGCGCCGCTAAACTTAAACCATTGTTGACAACTGAAATCGCCTCAGCGGTGCTCAATGTAGCAGTAGGCGACTTGACTTTAGTTTTGCCATTTTCGGTCACACCGTTGCGTAATTCCCTGAAAATGGTGACAACGCGGCGAATTTCAGCCAAAGCCGGTTCTGCCGGTAATTCTAAAGCGCGTCCTAATTCCTTGACGCGCTTATCAACAATTTCGACTTCTTCATCTAAATGAGCGGGCAATGGCAATATCACCGTATTAAAGCGGCGTTTTAAAGCACTCGATAACTCATTAACGCCCTTGTCCCGATTATTAGCGGTAGCAATCAGATTAAAACCGCCTTGTGCTTGAATTTCATCATTTAATTCTGGAATCGGTAGCAATTTTTCGGATAAGACAGTGATTAAAGTATCTTGCACTTCAGCGGGAATTCGGGTTAATTCTTCCACCCGCACAATTTTGCCTATTTCCATCCCGCGCATCAGTGGACTAGGGACAACAGCATCAATTGAGGGACCTTTTGACAACAGTTGTGCATAGTTCCAACCATAACGAATCGCCTCTTCGCTAGTGCCGGCAGTGCCTTGAATGAGTAAAGTTGATTGACCACAAACAGCGGCGGCTAAATGTTCTGATACCCAAGATTTAGCGGTGCCGGGTACCCCATAAAGCAATAAAGCTCTATCGGTAGTGAGAGTAGCAACGGCAATTTCAATGAGGCGCCGATTACCGATATATTTGGGGCTGACAACAAAGCCATTTTCCAATTTGCCCCCCAATAAATAAGTGGCAACCGCCCAAGGGGATAAAATCCAATTGGGTGGACATGGGCGATCATCCACTTTTTTCAGCGCCTCCAATTCTTCCGCGAATTGTTGTTCGGCGTGTTCCCGTAAAATCATTGAGTCAACTCCTGAGTCATTTGAGCGCGAAATTCATATATTTTCAAAAATTCTTCGGTGGCAGGATGCGTCTTGTCTGATAGCCATTTATTTGACATTTTTTCATAACACGACGGTGCTAATGCGGCTGCCAGTGACATGAATTCTGCATAGCCATAATTATTTTTCTGTTTCAACAAACGAGGCAGACTGGTAGAGAGTAATGACTGTGATAAATTTATCGACAAGCCATTAGGAAATAAATCAACCAGTTGCTTCATTTGAGGCCAAGTGGTAAACGCTTTTGACGTTTTTAAATAGTCTTGCAAGAGGCTATCCCGCTCCTTTTCAGAGAATACATCTGCCAAATCAGTCAAAGTTTGGAGAAAAACATTGGCCTTCTGACGCACCAGCACGGTAGCGACTGACTGATCTTTATGGATTTGAGTCGCCACTGTCAGCGCGTTAGAGAGCATATCAGCAAAATCCGTCCGCCGCAAAATTTTCAGATAGCTATCCGCTGACAAATCAAAATACGCTAACAAAAAAGTGGGGCGTACCAATAACAACATTTGATATAACCACCACGCTTTTTCGCCCATTTTTGAAGACGATGGGGGCTTTTCTTTAATACCTACCCATGCTGTTTTATCGTACTGCATGGGCAGCTTAATTTCCAAAGTCGTTTTAACACTGAAATAAGTAGATAAGCGTTCAAGTACTTGTTTTAGAAAACGCGACTCTAAAGAGCCCAACATTTGCGCGGCAAGTTGTCGCACAATTTGGCTGCGATCTTTGAGACAATTTTCTAAGAAAGCTTCATCATCTAAACTCAATTGACTCCAAAAGAGGGCTAAAAATGCTTGCCGTGCTTGCGCCGTTTCTTGTTGCCAAGTAGCCGCCAATAATTCTCGTGCTTTGGTGGGAACAGTGGCACGAACTTGTTGTAAATAGCTCAATCGGGCAGCATGGCTACCGCTATCCCATCTTTCATCCTGAACGTCTGTCATCGTCTCCGAAAAAACTTGCCAATCTGGATTGAGTTGACTGAGCCAATGCCCCCGTTGTCCCATAGTGTGTTTTAAATAGGGCCATAAATTTTTTTCTTGTTTAGCTTTATCCAGTAAAATCGGCAATAGATCAAAAGGGACACGTTGCTCTGCCGCTTGCAACAAACGTAACCATTCCTTGATGAGGGCGGATTGAAGGTTTGAATTATCTTCTTGCAAAATTGAGCGCAACAATTCAACTGCCGTACATTGGGGCAACGTTTCTGCTTGACTTGGTACAAGGGGCGGCTTTTCATCAAAGCTGATCGGTTGCCTACCTATACGACGATATTCACTCAGTAAAGCGGCACTATGGAGTAATTTTTCGGCAGGCTCTTTTGTTTCAAGTTGCGCCGATAGAGAGGGGGATTGAGTTTTTGGTAGCGAAAAAGCTTGCCGCTCGGTGCCTAAAATGGCATGTTTGGTTAAGAGTTCCCAGTCGTTCATAATGAAAAAAACTATAGATCTAATTTACAAACAAGTATCTAAAAGTCTAGTACAACGAATTACTCAGCGAAGCGGAGTAATCCGTTGTACTAAATGGACTATTTCAACCTACCACCTTCTTCTCCAATCCACACAGCGACATGAGTCACTCGTGTCATTGCAAACCATTTTCCGACAAGGGTTATCAGAAGGCGGAAAGTAGGTAATGCGACCTTCTCTGAAACAAATCCGGTCACCTGAATGCCAATAATTCTTCTGACATCCCCTCCTGCAAGAAGGTCCATAGCAATAGGGACTCTCACGATAAGGTTCTTCTTGCCATTGCGAGCAATGGCCACGAGAATAGGAATAGACATCATCACACCGGTTCCATCCATCATCATAAATGGGTGGTGGGGGGGGCGATGGGGGCAAGGGGCGATGACGATCAGGCTCATGACGCTCATGACGCTCCTGATCACGACGCTCATTAGGTTTATCGATCAACTCATGCCCAGCAGCAGCACCTAAGGCTGTACAAAACAGGGTTGCGACTGGATCTCCTTTGCTCGCCTTATTACAAATGACACCACCAGCAATTCCACCAATGATAGCCCCTTTATCGCTCGCATAAGCAATATTGAATATTAATAGGAGGGCTAGTCCCATGATGTGTTTCATAGTTCACCTCTTTTGATTGATAATACAAAGACTGGAATATAATAACAAAAACTGCGCCGACACACAATAAAAAAACAGATTTTAAAAAATCTCGCTTGAATTCACACAAAACGATACAAATCATGGCACAACATCAAAACACTCACTTTGGGGGTATCAATGAAAATTAAAAAATTGTTATGTGGTACGATAATCATTATATTAACGGTGGCAGTAACAGCACTGGTACTCCGTTTTATTGTGCTGGGTCAAACGCTGCCAGCCTCACAAGCCGATAAACGAACCGCAATTATTGTGACGGAAGCTGAGCGCACATTTATGTTGGCTAATATGCGTGCCATGCTGGTGGGGACACAGCAAATTCTGCAAGCCAGTTTAAACCAAGACATGCCAGCCGTCATAGCGGCAGCAGAGCTATTAGGCATGAAAAAAACTCATCACACATCTAGCGGATTGACGGGCAAATTACCGCTCGGATTTAAAAAACTGGCTTTAAGTACTCACCGTGCTTTTGACCAAATCGCTTTAGATGGCAAAGACTTAGGCGATAAAGAACACTCACTTGAGCAACTCAACGAGATATTGGCGCGTTGTGTTGCCTGTCATGCCGCTTATCGACTTATAAAGCAAAAACCATGATATAAAGGCCAGTGCCAGTAGCAGACGTAAGGCAGAGGCCAATAAATGTTATACGACCCCACAATCTATGCGTCGTCGTAAACCTACCCGGGATAAATCGTAAGAATCGTGACCACGAGATAATTGCTAGGGTAATCTAGCTTAGAAGCGTCGGGATAGCAACGGTCAAGTGAACGATAAAAGTGACAAAGAAATGAAAGGTACTGCAATGAAGAAAATCAGAACACTATCAATTAG
Source organism: Candidatus Thiomargarita nelsonii (assembly GCA_000785145.2). GTDB lineage: Bacteria > Pseudomonadota > Gammaproteobacteria > Beggiatoales > Beggiatoaceae > Thiomargarita > Thiomargarita nelsonii_B. The sequence continues at coordinate 24,006 of JSZA02000040.1, read as the reverse complement.
AAAATCTGCTCGTGTTCCTAGAAAACCATCAATTGGCATTTATCTTGACCTCCTTTGATAGAACACTTATAAGTACTGAATCATGAAACGAAGTATGCGAAGCTAATTATCGGAGATTTTGGAGTCCAAAGCTTTAGCTTTGGAAACCCACGTCCAAAGCTCAATGCCATTAAGTTAAGACTATGTAGGGTGGATTAAGCGATAGCGTATCCACCGATATTTATATATTAATCAGGTGGATACGCGCAGCAATAGCCACCCTACATGTATGGTTTTTTAGCTTAACTTAATGGCATTGACGTCCAAAGCTAAAGCTTTGGACTCCAAAATAAGTTCTCCAGCAAAATAGTTAAACAATTGCTTTTGTATGTATGGGCAAGGAAATTTCACATAATTTTCGCTCAAGCCAACTTGTTCAACCGAAACTATCCCATTCATATAGAGAAAATTGATAAGGTTTATAAGGTGCCTGTTTAGCCTTGCTGATGAGATTCAAAATATTGTTATTGGGCAACAAATCAAGCGCAGCCGCATAAATTTCTTCAAAATGCGCTATTGTAATCGCTTGTGCAATGCCATTAAGTTAAGCTTTTTTGTAGGGTGGGTAGGGGCAACCACAAGGGATTGCCCCTACAGCCCACCCTACAAGATTTCTTAACTTAATGGCATTGAATCGCTTGTGAGGTGGCTTTATTATAGGTTTCTGTCAACAATTCCCCAAACCAACCGGTTAAACCCAGTTGTTTCGGGAATGGAGCTACGCGTATTTCCCGAAACCCAGTTGTTTCGGGAATTGAGCTACGCGTATTTCCCGAAACCGAGTTGTTTCGGGAATTGAGCTACGCGTATTTCCCGAAACCGAGTTGTTTCGGGAATGGAGCTACGCGGATTTCCCGAAACCGAGTTGTTTCGGGAATGGAGCTACGCGTATTTCCCGAAACCGAGTTGTTTCGGGAATGGAGCTACGCGGATTTCCCGCAACGAAGATCGCTACGCTAAACCCAATTATGCTGGATCAAACGCATTTGTCAACAGCAAACTCTCTTTTGTTCCAGCGTTTTGGAGCACTTCTTTAAGCAATGCTGTTGATATAGCACTGATATGTTCTTTGGTGAGCCGTTGTTCATTAGATAACAAGCGTTTCAATAAGGGCTCATGCCGATAAAGAACTTTATCGGCGGGTGGATTAAAACCCGCCCGTCATCCAGCAAAATAAAATGCGGAAGAAGGCCAGTTTGCGGGTTATGTTTCGGAAAGTTTTGCACCGCCAATAATTCAAAAGCGGTAGAATTGATGGTCATACTTAAATGAGTGCCACTAAAATTAACTTCTGCAATATAAATCTGCTGACCAACTGCCGCTTTTAAATTTTGCACAGATTGCCCGTACTCTGGCGATCAATGCCATTAAGTTAAGGATTTTTTGTAGGGTGGGTAGAGCGAAACCCACCATTGTTAAAAATTTCAACGAGTTGGTGGGTTTCGATCCGCTCTACCCACCCTACAAAAAAGCTTAACTTAATGGCATTGACTCTGGCGATGGCCATAAATTGTTTTCAGCATGGATGGATGTCATAAAAGCTAATTTTCAGGCACTACTACCACCTTCTTCTCCGTTCCACACAGCGACATGAGTCACTCGTGTCATTGCAAACCATTTTCCGACAAGAGTTATCAGAAGGCGGAAAGTAGATAATGCGACCTTCTCTGAAACAAATCCGGTCACCTGAATGCCAATATTGAATATCAACAGGAGGGCTAGTCCCATGATGTGTTTCATAATTCACCTCTTTTGATTGGTAATTTCATCATCTCTGAAAAACCTATAATAGCAATATCTGCACCAACAGACAATAAAAAATTAACGCATTTTCAGTTGTTTCGGGAAATCCGCTGAAAATTGTTTCGGGAAATCCGCGTAGCTCCATTCCCGAAACAACAAATCATAACGCCGGTTTATTGGAGACGATACTTGAAAATTCGGGAAATCCGCGTAGCTCCATTCCCGAAACAACAAATCATAACGCCGGTTTATTGGAGACGATACTTGTAATGACATGCCACACAAGTGGTGGTGACTTTTTGCAAAGCAGCCACTGCTTTTTTTGTGTTACCTTCTTTAGCAATCCGCGCAAATTCACTGGACGCTTTATGCATACGCCACCCCATCTGTCGTATGTCCGGCGGCATAAAGAGCCCGGGACCCATGCCAGTATTGGCACACTGCTTGCCCATTGAGCTTATGCAAATACGAATTTTAAGGGTTCTTTGGGCTTGATGTCAACTTTTTAATTATCAACATAAGTCGCTCAACAAAAGTCTTTTAAGATTTTCAAGTTTCAAAGAAATCCTATTTTTCCTAATTAATAAATTGAGTCACAATGCTGTTGAAATAATATCCTCATATTAAAAGCTGAATACATACGATGAAACATGTACATCGTATGCGCGACGGATTTGTAGGCCATATACGGGTTATTCACTCGATTGCTCGATCACATATAAATCACCTTCTCCGGTACCAATCACGATGTACTTACCAGATACAGCAGGTGTAGCAAAAATAGGCGACGCTCTCAGCGGAGACCACTGAGTTCTCAAATTTTCTCCTGGTAAATCCTGTTCAGAACGGAAAATCAGCCCAGCACTTTCACTGTCTCCTAAAAAAATACTCCACATCCGCTTTCCGTCTTTGGCACGGAGCTTATGTAAATATCCATCATGTCTGGCAATGTAAACGTAGTCTCCATGAACGACAGGTGATGGCCAATGTTGAAACATAGGTTGCCCTAAAGAAGTTTCCCAGACTAAGGTGCCATCTTGCTTAGATAACGCATAAGCCTTATTTGAATAAGGATTCCCAAAAATAAGTAAATCTTTGTATTCAGAAGGTGTAAACCGTATATTACCAAATGTGTCTCCCAATTTTTGGGAATCATCAGAACCAAACCACGCTATCTTCGTACCAGAATGTTGTGAAGAAATAGCGACAACGGCAGGATAACTGTAGTAGGTATCCCTTACAAACCCAAGGATGATTTTGTCGTCCAAAATTAAGGGGGCAGCATAAAACCTTGCCTCTGAGAAGCCTACCTCTTTTCCTAAATAAGAATATTTCATCGTACCGGTTGGAAGTTCAGATTCATTTAATTGGCGACCGAAAGAATCAGGGTAAAACACCTTAATTTTTGTCCAAGAATTAAATGTTCCAAAAGCTGTCAATTGATACACCCAACCTGACTCAGTAGCTATCCATAGGTTTGTACCTTTAGCAGTCATACCAGCACGAACTCCCCCATCTAACTGAACTTGATCTATCACTTTACCATCATTCAAATTCAGGAGAAATAATTTCCCCTTACCGGTAGCAACAGCCACGCCTGCGTCCAAATAAGCTGGTTTTGCGTACACTTTTGCATCCAACTTTTGCTGCCACTTCACTTTCCCACTCATAGCAGAAACCGCAAAGACTTCTCCCGCATCACTGCCGCCAATGATTAAACCTTCCATATAAGCCAAATCATTGAAATCATTCTGTGAATGAACAAACCAGATTTGCTTTCCAGTTTTTATATCAAATGCATATATTCCATCCGCCATATCCGGTTCATTCCATTTTTGCCCAGAACTCCCTATAAATAAATAGCTACCAACAATTAGCGCATTATTACGCCAAGATTGAACGCCTATTTTCCTATGCCACACAATTTTCAGGCCTTCTTCAAAGGTAGTGACTTCTTCGTCAAAAGCGTTGCCTATAAATTGGTTATTGAGTAGCCTTAACTTATTTTGGTTATTGAGAAATTTTCCCGTTCTATTGTCCCTGATGATGGAGTTTTCTAAGCTAATGTTAGAAGAAATAGAGTCAATTGAAAACAAATAAGGGCTATATTCACTATCAGTCCAATTATTTTGGATAGTACATCTTGAAAATGTCACTTCTGAAGAACTTGAAATATTGATTAAAGAAAATTCCCCGGTATCTTTAAGAGTGCAGTTTTCAAAAAGAACATTCTTGCTGTCTGTAATAATCATTAAGCCATAAGTACAATCCCTAATTGTTGAGTTTCTAAACTCAAAATTATTGACCTCTTCTAAAATTAAACCCTCCGTACCACTCCCAAATAAAATTGACTTTTCAATTTTTATGTCATCTGATTTGGAAAATCGTAAAACACCTCCGTCACAGGTACCCCCTACAGTATGTCCTAGAATGACATTTTGGATGAGAATATTTCTACTCTTACTTTAAAACGCCAAAACCACAAAATCTGGCTTTGGTTATGTTTAAGGGGCAAGCTCCCTGGGGTGATAAAACTTCTATCACCTTTGTTAAAAACCGAATCAAAATGTTTCTAGCACCATGTATATCTCGGTTTACCCTTTTTCCTTGGAAAAGAATTGAAGCTTTCCCGCCCAAGTTTTTTAGAATAGAACCATCCCACAAGGTTTTTGAAGTATAAGATTCATTAGCATCTCTCACCGTTTTGCCATACTTTTTGGCCATCCACTTCAAGGTTTGCTTAAACCTGTAGTGAGCCAATCCAAGCATTCCTCTAACGGTTTTGCGTCTTAAAAATCGCTTACGGGTTTCCGTACTTTTTTTCACCATTTGTTTTGTTTCAAAAGTGGGCAATAAAATCACATCATGATTTGAAACCAAATCATAAGCCACACGCCTATGCAAATCGTCTACTAGGTTTTGTTGTCTAGCTCGAACCTTTGCAATTCTTCGGTTAAGATTTTTTAACCTATCTTTAACCCATTGTTTAGACTTATCCTCACAATGAAGCTTGTCGCGTACAGACAAAAGAGCATCAAGTTCCAACATCAGTGGTACTAGCCGATCATTAACAAAGCCATCACCATAACTAACAGCAGAATCGAAACTAAAAGCTGTTTGAAACGTTCTGACGCCAGGATCAAGAGCAACAATGGATAAAGATTGAGTTTTGGTTGGCTCAACAGACTGATTCAATTTAACATTGGCAAACCATTGGCCATTTGTGTAAGTCACGATAACCGTCTGACCTATAGCTTCAGATGGCGCGTCTTCCGTCCACCTACAACCCTTCAATATTCTAGGGAATATCTGCTTATTTGATGACAACCTTGGAACAACAAAATATTGTTGAGGCGCATTTCTTGACATGAAAGACATCTCAGCCTTTTCGCCTTTCATCCGTTTTTTAATCACAGCAGAGCGTGTGTCACACGCTTTACGGTAAGCGGCCTGAACAAGGTTGCTGTTGTATGTTATGTCATGTTCTTCACACTCTAATTTGCACCAATCACATATTTGTGTTCTAAATTCGCTTGAAGGCTTGCGCCCTTTCCGCATAAATTCAATCGTCAAGTTATATGCCCGACGATAAAGATTTAAAGCCTCAAACCACAAGACTTCATCCTTTGGGTAAATCCTTATCTTCTGGCTTGTGATTACGTTTTGCGCTTCTTTTTCCATAGTGGGAGTTGATGAAGCTGGTAACGAAAGCGATAAGCGTTTTTGTGTCGAAACGAAGTAACGTAACGAAGTGGAGTAATTGCTCGGAATGATCTGGTTCTTCCAAAAGCTCGATTTGCCCCCCCGATAGTTCGATGCTCCACTTAATGAGTGCGAATCCGGTTCGGGTAATTCTATCTGATGTGGTTGCCACAATATGCAATGGATTTCCCTCGATAGCTTGTTCCAAAAAGGTCCTATATCCACGTCTATTTTGGTTAAATCCCGAGGCAATGTCAAAAATAAATCTGGCATCAGGGTATTTCCTTTTGAGCAATTCTTTTTGCTTTTCAAGAGAGCTTTTTTGCTTTGAGCTAGATACTCTTGCATAGAGAATAGTGGTAATTGGTTCGTCAACCCACACCCGGTAATGTCCCCCTTTGGGTAGGGATTATTTTTAACTTTCTCAAACTTACCCTCCTTAATCCACAGAAGGATCGTTTCATTTGTAACAGAATATTCTTTGGCTAAAAAACCAGTTGATTTATACATAACATAAAATCACAATTTTGTGTTTTTTTTTTTCGATTTGAGTCTTTTTTGCTTGCCATGTCAACTTTAAAACGCCAAAACCACAAAATATATTTAGCCTGGTGATGTCTAAGGAGTAAGCTCCCTTGGGTGATAAACCATCTATCACCTTTTATATAATTTTAAAGGGCAACCAACCCGAGGTGGGGCAATCCCTTGTGGTTGCCCGCCCCTACACCGATTTTGAAGATAATCTTATGTCTAATTATAAGTTTCAGGTTTTACCAGTATAACATTACATACTGAACCGCATTATAACTGCCTTCTTGACCTTCCCTAAGGTCCGCAGGGTACTACAAATAATTATTGTCTGTCAAGAGTTTTTTTTGATTGGTTTTTGTGGTGTAGGGGGGTGTTTAATGCTAACTCTTATACTATACATTAAAAAAACTATTTTGTATTTTTGGTTATTTTGGTGGTTTTTGTGTATAAACTCTACTGTTTTCAAAACTCATGACAAAAGCATACCGAGGTTCAATGAGAATTTGGGTTCCATTCTCAGCTTTTATCGTTAAATTCTCAACAGAGCTAATGATTGGCTCATATCCATCGGCTGGGTTTTCCCATTTGATATATTTATTTTTCACATCAATGGCATGAGATATATTGTAAATGCCCTTTTTTAACTCTATTGTTGTGTTTGGAGCAATGGCTTCAAGAAATTCTCTCACATTGTTTACCTTAACAATGTTAAAAGACGACGGCTCGGCTTCCAATTCAGCTAAATTAGGTGATTCACTTTGCGTAAACTCGCCAAATACTGTTTTGCTCGCTTCGTCTGGCCCTGCTCCAAGGCCCGCTTTCTCATTCATCGGGTCTTTTTTTAAGACCTCCTCATAACACGCCAAAGCAGTCCCACCACGACCGATGGTTAAACGATTGGCTTTATAATGCCTTTCGCATATACGCAACAATCGCTCAACAGACGGCGATACCTGCCTACAAGGCGTAAAACAAAAATCCTTTCCTGTCAACCACGACGACACCCAAGGCACTTGTTGACCACCACTCGCCCGTTCAACCTCGCTAGCCGTTTGTTTCAATACCCTTTCAATGGGCAAACAGGGGATTTCGATGGCTTTGAGCAAATTTGCCGTGTAAAGCCCATTATCACCTACCGTTTTGCCGGGGGCGGTGGCATAACTGACAATAATCCCCTGCGGAATATGTATGGCAGCTAAGCCGCTGCCTGTTGTTTGAAACAAACCCCGAAACGGATTATCGCGGCTGGCATCCAAGATGACAATATTGACGCGACCGCCGGCATCAGTCATCACGTCGATGATCTTCTGAACATTAACGGCGCGAGAGCGAACCTGCTCTTGTTTCTCAATTTTTGAGTTGAGCGGGATAAGGTAATTGTCCCCCTTGATTTGCATGCCGTGCCCTGCATAGTAGAACAAACTGATCCCGTTTTTGCTGATACGCTGCTCAAACTCATCAATGGCCTGCTCCATTGCATCCTGATCGATATCTTGTTTGTGGATGACGGTAAAGCCATATTTCTGTAGTGCTTGGGCCATGTCTTTTGCATCGTTAGTGGCATTTGGCAACTGCCCTTTCTGATACTTGCTGTTGCCAATCACCAAGGCAACTCGTGTGTGATATGTATCCTTAGGGACGACTCCGGCCTCTGCCCACGCGGATGGGGACATAATCAGCAACATCCATGTGGCTAGTAGTAATTTAGGCAATAAACAATCAAATTTTATTGGTGTCATTTGATACCTCTTTTTTCTGGAAAGTTAAAGCGTCTTTTGGAGTCCAAAGCTTTAGCTTTGGACACATACATCCAAAGCTAAAGCTTTGGACTCCAAAATACCAGAATATAAGTACTGAACCATGAATTATCGGAGATTTTGGAGTCCAAAGCTTTAGCTTTGGACACATACATCCAAAGCTAAAGCTTTGGACTCCAAAATACCCGAATATAACACAAAAGTGCTCAGATCAAAAATGACAAGCGCATCTCAAAGCCAGCCAATTTGACCTAATAATCATGAGAAATCCTATTTTTTTAAAAAATAGGATTTCTTTGCTGATAACCACCTCAAATAATCCCATAAGCCAATATCGCATCAGCCACCTTAATAAAACCACCAATATTCGCCCCTTTCAGATAATTAATTTCTCCATTTTCAGTACCATATTCAACACATTGAGAATGGATATCCATCATAATTTGACGCAAGCGTTGATCGAGTTCTTCCCGTGACCAGGACAAACGCATACTATTTTGGGTCATTTCCAAGCCTGACACCGCAACCCCACCCGCATTAGCCGCTTTGCTCGGCGCAAATAATATCTTGGCTTTCTGAAAAGCCTTAACGCCTTCTTGTTCAGTCGGCATATTAGCCCCTTCAGAAACGGCAAGACAACCATTTTTGATCAAAGTTTCAGCATCTTGACCATTCAACTCATTTTGGGTGGCACAAGGAAAGGCGAGATCACAAGGCACAGCCCAAGGCCCTTGTTTCGCATGGAATTCGACCTCAAATTCTTTTGCATATTCAGAAATACGCCCACGTTTGACCTGTTTAAGCTCTTTGATAAAGGCCAATTTTTCCTCATTAATACCATCAGGATCATAAATAAAGCCGCCAGAATCAGACATCGTGACCACTTTACCCCCCAATTGGGTCACCTTTTCCACCGTATATTCTGCCACATTGCCTGAACCAGACACCACAGCGGTTTTACCTTCCAACGTATGTCCGTGGTGTTTTAGCATATCCTCCATCATGTAAACCGCACCATAACCCGTCGCTTCAGTACGGATAAGGCTCCCCCCAAAAGCCAGTCCCTTACCCGTCATCACCCCCGTAAACTCATTCGCAATACGCTTGAATTGACCAAACATATAACTGATTTCTCTCGCACCGACACCAATATCTCCAGCGGGCACATCGGTGAATGGCCCAATATGGCGCGAAAGTTCCGTCATAAAAGCCTGACAAAAGCGCATGACTTCACGGTCAGATTTACCCTTGGGATTAAAATCGGCACCGCCTTTCGCGCCACCCATTGGTAAACCCGTTAAACTGTTTTTCAAAGTTTGTTCAAAAGCCAAAAACTTCAACACACTGAGGCTGAGATCATGGTGAAAACGGATGCCCCCCTTGTAAGGACCAATCGCATTGCAATGTTGTACCCGATAGCCCCGATTAGTACGCACATTCCCCTGATCATCTTCCCAGCAGACACGAAAAGAGATAATTCTATCCGGCTCAGTCAAACGTTCCAAAATAGCGGCTTCTTGGTAAATGGGCTTATCATAAATATAAGGGATAATGGTTGCTGCAACCTCATAAACAGCCTGATGAAATTCAGTTTGTCCCTGATTGCGGCGTTTCAGCCCTTGCATAAAATTGTCAAGTTGTTCTTGAACAGTATTGCCTATCATCATGGTGATTTTCTCCTTAGTCAATTATTTTTTAACGAGAACGCCGCCGCCCTCTGCGACGAAGTTCAACATCCCATACAGCCATCTTTCCAGACGTCACAGTAATTCTCGAAGTGGATGACCTAATGCGTCCATTGCTAACCCATGCCTTAATCGTATAAGTGCCCGGCGGTACATCCTTAATCACATACCGACTATTCTTCACTTCAGCAAAATACGCATTAGGGGTGACATAGACTTCCATACGCATATGGCGGTGAACGCTACACAAAACACGCACTCTACCCTGTTTTGGAAAAACTCGACTTTGCTGATTACCAGGTCCCATTAAACCCAAATCCACATTCCAGTTAGGTGAGCGACTGAAGACGTTATGGTTAATATCTTTGGCTTCGTTATTACGGAATATGATTGAACGGTTCACTGGCACAACCAAAAATGTCGGTCTGAATTTTCTCTTTTTCTGTTCTATGACAAAAGCTTCTGTTTTGTTTGAATCCGCGATATTGCCGTCCAGATAAACAACAATATGCTTGGGATTCAAGCGGCTTTTATTAATAATAGTGCCACCAATATCTCCCGCTTGTGCCGTCGCAATCGCCAGTAAAAACAGGCAAGACAATATGATTTTCATGTTAATACCTCGATTTTTTTAGATTGCTACTAAGTACTGAACCATAAGTTTTCCAGTCTTTTGGAGTCCAAAGCTTTAGCTTTGGATGTGAGAAAAAACAACAGTCCAAAGCTAAAGCTTTGGATGTGAGAAAAAACAACAGTCCAAAGCTAAAGCTTTGGACTCCAAAATATCCGATAATTTATGGTTCAGTACTTATTATTCACTTAAAATTTGTGGAAAACAAAGCGTAAAAGTAGTCCCCTGATCCAATTGAGAATAAACGTCAATCGAACCCTTTAAGGCAGAAGTCACCAGATTATGCACAATAGCCATGCCTAAACCACTCCCCCCTTTACTACGCCCTGTGGTATAAAAAGCATCAAAAACACGGGACACGCTTTCTTCTGACATACCCACACCAAAATCTTGTACGCTGACAATAAAATTGGGAACGCCTTTTATTATCGTCGATTTGACACTCACCACCACTTTTCCACCCTCAGAATAAGCGTAACGATCAATATTGGATAACAAATTTTGCATAATTTGGAATAAATAACCCGGATAGCCTTGCCATTGTTTATCAACTAACTCGCTCTCAACTGCAATATCCAGTTTAGAATCACGGGCACCCACTTTATAAAGCATCAATTGTTCATCCAATTTCTCGACCAAATCCACCGTTTCTAAACTATCCGTGAGTTGATCGACAGAAATACTCTTAAACCGTTGTACTAAACGACTGGCTCTCCCAATATTACTTTGTATCAACTGACAAGCATCAACAATATCGTTCAACGTTTCCTCCGTGTCTTCATCCTTTCCTTCGGACAATTCTGACACGGTATCAGCGTCCAAAGCCATTTCAATCAAATCGGCGGAACTGTTGACGATACCCAAGGGCGTGTTGATTTCATGAGCGACACCCGTCACCATTTCAGAAATGGAACGATGCCGTTCAATTTCTTTCTGTGCCAACATCGCCTCGACTTTTTCCTTTTCCCGCACTTGTGAAACCATGTGATTAAAAGAGTGGGTGAGATGACCAATCTCATCCTTGCTTGTCACCGGCACAAGCGCGTCTAAATTTCCCCCTTCCACCGCATGTGTCGCTTCAACCAAGCGAGAAATGGGTAAAACTAAACTGCGCGTGAGCAACAAAGTCACGATGATCGCAATCAGCATGACAACAAAACCTAATATGAGCAACTTGCGTTGCAAAGCGCGTAAGGGGGCAATCGCATCATCATAGCTTTTTAGCAACAAATAACCCGTGCCGCTTATCCAAGGTTGCCATAAACCGACATAATCTTCTCCCTTCAATGTGATGAGCTCGTCAATAGCTTGAGTTTGTACAAATTCACTGAATTCTGTCAAGCCAGCAAAATCAGCACGGGTTGTAGCAACAGGCATCGCTTGTCCTTGTACCAAAAAAACAGTTTCCGGTTTAGCTTTTTCCCCCAGCCTTTCTTGCATATTTTTTAGAGCATCTTCGGATTGCTTAGTCTCCAGAATAAAGCGACGCGCAAAGCTATCTGTGACTTCAGAAAACAAAAATAATGCACCCATTGGGAGCGGGGATTCTTCACCCGCATGTGCCGCTTGTTGTATGGGAATACCTTGAACCCGAAACAGCCGCCCCTCCAGCACCAAGGTTTTGCTATAAAATAATTGGCCCTCAATCAAAACCTCATCCAAAGGTATCTCGCCTTGTACCGTATTGAGAAAAGTACGGAGTTCTTGATAATACTTAGGCAGATCGCCTTCAGGCGCGGGGGGATATAACAAATTTAATTGTAAGTCATCGCCAGCCTCAATTTCATGAAAAACGGCACCAAATTGATGTCTATCTGCGTAACCAATATCTTTAAGATAAGAATCAATCACAGCATGAAAACTCAGTGGTGCTTCATAATTTTCAATTTCAGCCAAACGTAAGGGATCTTGAAAAAAGGTGCGTACCTGAATCGCCAATTCTCGTTCTTTGTTATTGAGAACCACTTCATAGTTGCTGGCAGACACTAATAAATCTGAAATAATACGATTACGTTCTCGTTCACTGAGATTCACATTGACCACATAAATAATCACGGTGGTCATAATAACAACCAGAGAAATGCCTGCGATTAATAATTTTGTGCCTAGTTTCATTGATTTAACACGTCCACTGAGAAAAGTAATTGAATGTTGGCCCGTTCACCCGCCTTGACTGTCACCTGCTTGCGTTCTGCTGGGAGTAGCGGATGCCAACCTGTCACGGTATAAGTACCAGGTTTTAAATCGCTAAAAGCGTAACTTTTATCAGACGGCAAAACCGCCACCTGTTCGCCAGCGGAGAGATACAATAAAGTTGCGCTTTCCTCAAATTCCTCAGCAAACACTTGGACAATACCATCCGTATCGACCACCCAATCCTGACTCTGCCCCGGTGCCACTTGAGGCCAGTCATTAAATTCTTTCTCGGCTTGTTCATCATAGCCAAAGAAAGAGACCGCTTGTTGGGTCTGATTGACAAAGCGAATGACCGCCTTATGCGCTGCGGCTTGAAAGGGTTTAGTAAAGCCTTTGGGGGTCAAAGTGAGGGTGACAACATTGGGTACTTGAGCCGTTTGACCTTGAACGGAGACGACTAAATCATTAAATGATTGATAATCATAGAGAGTCTTGTCTTCTGTGCCGTCTGACTCATAAATGCCATCATCGAAATCGTCTTCCTGTTTAACATCCTCGTCTTGCTTTGCCAGAGCGGTGACAATGATGCTACCGTATCCGGCTTTTAAGGGCGGAGTCGTGGCACATCCACTGAGAACAACTAGGAGGATGCCAGAAACTAAATAATAGTCAAGTCGTTTCATAATATTTTCCTCATTGTGATTGCTCCTGTCCAAAGCTAAAGCTTTGGACTCCAAAATACATTAAAATTCAGTTAACGTTTGTGGAAAAGAAAGCGTAAAGGTAGTCCCCTGACCCAATTGAGAAGAAACGTCAATCGAACCTTTTAACGCAGAAGTCACCAAAGTATGCACAATAGCCATACCTAAACCAGTCCCGCCTTGACTACGCCCGGTGGTATAAAATGCATCAAAAACACGCGAGACGCTTTCTTCTGACATACCCGCACCAAAGTCTTGTACGCTGATAAGAAAGCTGGGAACGCCTTTTATCCTCGTCGATTTGACAGTCACAACCACTTTTCCACCCTCGGAGTAAGCGTAACTGTCAATATTGGATAACAGATTTTGCATAATTTGAAATAAATAGCCCGGATAGCCTTGCCATTGTCTGTGGGTGCTTTTGCCGCTCTCAAGTGCGATATCCAGTTTAGAATCACGGGCAGCCACTTTATAAAGCATCAATTGTTCATCCAATTTCTCGACTAAATCTACCGTTTCTAAAGAATCCGTGAGTTGCTCAAGCGAAATACTCTTAAACCGTTGTACTAAGCCACTGGCTTTCTTAATATTGCTTTGTATCAACTGACAGGCATCAACAATATCGTTCAGTGTTTCTTCCGTCTCTTCATCCTTTCCTTGGGCTAATTCTGACACCGTTTCAGCGTCCAATGCCATTTCAATCAAATCGGCTGAACTGTTGACTATGCCCAAGGGCGTGTTGAGCTCATGGGCGACACCCGTCACCATGCCAGAAATGGAGCGATGCCGTTCAATTTCTTTTTCTGCCAGCATCGCCTCTACTTTTTTCTTTTCCCGCACTTGTGAAACCATCTGGTTAAAGGCTTGGGTTAGATGACCAATCTCATCCTTGCTTGTCACTGGTACAATTGTCTCTAAATTCCCCGCTTCCACAGCCTGTGTCCCTTTAAGTAAGCGACAAATGGGTAAAACCAGACTGCGCGTGAGCAACAAAAAAACGATGATAGCAATCAACATGACAACAAAGCCTAATATCAACAAGCCGCGTTGCAAAGCGCGTAAGGGAGCAATCGCATCATCATAGCTTTTTAACAAAAAATAACCAGATTGAGGTGTCCAAGGTCGCCATAAACTCAAATAACGTTCGCTGCCCAAGGTAATCTCGCGTACTTCATTTATTTTTGTTTGGGCTTGTAGTAGAGACTGAGTGAGTTTTGTCATCAACTCAGATAAATCAGCATTGCTTGTGGCAACGGCCTTTTCTTGTACCAAGAATACGGTTTCTGGTCTCGCTTTTTCCCCTAAGGTTATCGCTTTTTCCCCCAACGTTTTTTGCAGGCTTCTTAGGTTGATATTTTGCGGTTCTTGTTGAGAATAGCTGGCATTCAGAATAAACTGCTGAGCAAAGCTATCTGTGACTTCACTAAATAAAAAGAATGCGCCTATTGGGGCTACAGTCGCAGCGGCTTGTATGGGAATGCCTTGAACCCGGAACAGCCGCCCATCCAGCACAAAAGTTTGGCCATAAGATAATTGCCCTTGCTTCAAAACCTCATTGAGGGGTAATTCTATCGTGTTACTGAGATAGGCTGTGTAGAGAGCAACATGGGAAGCTTGATAAGGTTCAAGCAAATCCTCTTCTGGTTTGGAGTCATATATATATAATACAGGCTCCTTTTCGCCCACAATGTAATGAAAGACAGCCGCAAAATTATCTTTATTGGAATAACCAATTTCTTTGAGATAAGGCCCAATCTGCCGTCGAAAACTTTCCTCTGCTTGGCCATTTTCAAATTCCGCCAGACGTAAAGGATCTTGAAAAAATGTGCGTATATGAATCGCCAATTCCCGTTCTTTATTATTTAAGACGAATTCATAGTTACTGGCAGACACTAATAACTCTGAGGTAATACGGTTACGTTCTCGTGTACTAATTTTCACATTGACCACAGAAATAATCACCGTGGTCATAGTGACAACCAAACCAATGCCAGTGAGTAATAATTTTGTTTTTAGTTTCATCTCAGGAGTGCAAGGCGTACCTTGCACACTTAAATTTAAGTTAAATATCCAACTCACAATCCGTCACAGGCGTACCCACACAAGTCAAAATATAACCTGCCGCCTTTTCATCATCTTCCAAACCCTCTTCAGATTCCATCTCCACTTTACCTTTCAACAAGCGTGCCTTACAATCGCCACAATCTCCAGAACGACAACCATAATCCAGATCAACATCGTTTTCTTCTGCCACTTCCAACAAAGGCATTTTGCCATCGGTGGTGACTTTTTTGCCAGATCGTACAAAATTGATTGTCAACGATTTGGCGGGTGTTTCTTCTACCGTCGGTGGTGGCGTTTTTTCGACAGCCGTGGGTACAGGTGCCGCTACAGGTGCCGCTTTATCTTTAGCCGTGCGTACTCCCCCAAAGCTTTCGGTATGGAAGTTCGCCATATTAAAGCCAAGTTCCTTCAAAATGCCTTTCATCCCTTCCATAAAAGGAGCGGGACCACACATAAACAGATGGCGATCCTGAAAATCAGGGGCAACCGTTTCTATCACCAGACGGTTAATCCGCCCTTTTAAACCCATCCAATCACTGTTACTACTGCGGCTAGAAGACACCACAACCGGTTCAAACATCTTATAACGGCTGGTTAATAATTCTAATTCTTTGCGGAAAATAATGTCATTAGGACTGCGGACTGAGTTTAAAAATTTAATATCGACATTGGCGGACACATCACACAACCAGCGCGACATAGACATCAGTGGCGTAATACCACTACCACCTGTCAAAAATAAAATTTTCTTAGGAATCTTACCCGGCACCAAGCAGAATTTACCTTTAGGACCCGCGATACTGATTTTATCTCCCACCTTCAGATTATCCGGTAACCAGTTTGAAACCAAACCACCCGGCACCCGTTTCACCGTGATTTCTAAAACGTAAGGTCGTGAAGGCGTAGAAGAAATCGTATAAGAGCGTAAGACTTTTTTACCATTAATATTTAACACCAAGGTACAAAATTGCCCTGGCCAATAGACAAACTTGCATAAAGGATTGCCTTGGAAACGGAAAGTGTAAACATCATGGGTTTCTTCTATAATATCAGTCACATAAAGCTGCGTTGCTTGGCCTTGCCAGAGGGGTAAATCGGCCTTGGTATCAATTAAGGTCGTATCCACTGGATCGGTGGGAGGCGGTAAACTTTCCTGTTGCAACATGATTGTCGCTTCACGCGGACGTTCTTCAGCTTTAGGCGCGTCCAATCGTTCCAAAAGCACTTGAGTTGCTTTCACAGTCGTTTGGGCACAATACGGGCAACGCCCTTCATGAGAACTGACTATATTGACATAGTGGTTTTTTTCAATTTGCGCCCGAGACTTATGGAAACTGACATAAGTGCTGTCGCCTTTCACCCGATTGGTCACGATAACCGGTAAAACCAAGCTATTGCCAGTATGTCGTCCAGTGATACGCATAAAGTCCCCAGTTTTCACGCCATGGCGTTTTGCTAAACTGGGGGAAATATGCAAGGGATTTTCATCTGGCATATTGACAGCCGGTGTCGCCTTACCCGAATTAAAGGTGCTGACTGCAAAGCGAATACGTTCACGATCATCGAGAAGTCCTGAACGCCCTGAATTGAGGATCACGCCATCAGGAAAATTGAGATCAACTTCAGTCGGCGTGAAAAACTCGAATTGTCGTGGCTGCCTGAAAATATCGCCAAAAGGTGAATAATCAGGACGATCATAATCTAAGGTATAACGATGTGTACCGACTCCCCCATAAATAATAGAGCCTTGTTCCAAGAGTTCATCCCACTGAATGGGCTGCCCATCAGGATGATCTGGCGCACAATATAAGGGTCCACTGCCTCCATTCATATAATCCAGTATCCGTTGCCACAATTGCGAGCGGCTGACTTCACCTTCAATGCGCTTTAAGCCTTCGCCAAAACGCTGACTTAAATAGCCAGATTTTGCATGACGCGCCAAATCAGGGTGCGCCACGGCTTCATCGGTTTCCAAACGGCGAGTGATTTCCGCCATGACATCATAAATAATTGTGACATCTGAGCGAGTTTCAGGCGCTGCCTTTTTTTGTGGCACAGACAACGACATTTTCCATTCTCCATTTTGATAGAGTTTGGTCGTCGCCGGATGGGGCGGAGAAGGGATAATCAAGTCAGCTTGTTCCACACTAAAAGGGTCTGGAATCGGGTCGATGACGACCAATTGCGTATCCGAATCTTTAAGTTTCCGCAACCAACGCTCGCGATCCATCATATTAGCCTCAAACTGGGTGCCAAAGCTGATGAATAATTCGCGGGTGCCGGGCGTGGGATCAGAATAATCTAAGGCGGTGCGTGGCGTATCTTCCAACACCGAGGCGTAGGCATCTTCTGGTAATCCCATACGTTGTGCGACTTCTGGGGCTTTATCAATGGGTACGCGCCCAAAAAAGTATTTACGCGACATGCCTTGAATTTCAGTTTCGGCATTAATTTGACCGGGGACGCGCAAAGTCCCGCCAGCAGTGCTGCCATCGGGCTTTAAACCGTATTTGCCCAGCATCCCCAATATATCACCCCATAAACAATGGGTGACAATCCCAGTGGTTTGTGATAATCCGACGGAGGGAATATTAATGGGCACTGTCTCCGCCTTAGCCAATTTTTGGGCAATGTCTTTGATCCCGTACACGAGACGCACGACATATTGAGGCTCTGGGGCAATCCTTTCGGCAACTTGTTGTGGCGCAAACTGATCAGAACGGGCTAATTCTACAAAACGCTTAAAACTGTCTTTATCAGAAAATTGCTTAATAAAGCGTTGTTCTATGGCGTTTGGTGAGTTCAGCAAAATTTCATGGGCTATGGCTAAGGCTAAATGGGGATCAGAGCCGGGTTTAACCAATAATATCCGTTCTGGTCCAAGCTTTGAGGCTAAGACTTTCGCCGATTCGGTGACCATTACTTCTATTAAATAGGCATCTAAATCCTTGCGTTTAGTAATGGCACTAAAAACAGGCGGATGGGTAATAAAACCATTCCAGCCATTAAAAATATAAAAACGATTAGGTCCCTCAGTCCCTTGTTCAACGGTCAAAAACGGCCCTTCTTGCCCTGTGAGTTTTTCATTATGTACTGCGCCCGCATTCAAGCAATGTTCAGCGTTACCGGTGATATTGCGAATGCCTAACAATCGAAAGACTTCTTGCATGGCAAAAATCGTAAAATAATCAATTTGTCCGCAAGCATAAATCAAGGTTCTCGCTTTGGCACCACGATGCGCTAATAATAAATCAGCAAAGCGTTTAATGGCGGTTTCATAGTCGATGACTTGGCGTTGATTATGCTCTAAATAACTCGGTGCCACTTGGATAGGAAAAGCGGGCCGTTGTCGCGTGAGTGATAATTTCAATTTCACGCAACCTGTGGTAGGCTTGGTTTGCTTAATGACACTATCAGAAACGGTCGCGGCACTTTTGTAAACCTGAAAACGTTGCGCCTCAATCCCGCCATCTTCGGCAAATTCTCGACCGATTTCTCTCGCCATGATGGGTTTGACGCTTGAACCGATTTTCAATTCACCTCTCAACATGCTACCGGGTTTGGTCAAAGGCTTATTGGTTTTGACCAATATCCGACTGCCATCAAAACGGGTTTCAAATTCTCGCCCGTCAGTTTTAAAGACCCCTTCACCTTGCTGATTTTCTGTGTCTTCCGGCACAATCTCTGCTGTTTTGGGTAACAATTTGCCACTGTCACCTACGCCACAGAAAGCACAAGAATAAATACCATTATGGCGTTCACCTTCTGCATGATCCGAGCGTAAATAGGCGGGCATGTGTATCATATCTTCCAGCATCCCCGCATGTTCAATTGTGGGAATTTGTTCTTTGTCGCTCATAAAATCCATCTCCTTTGAAGTCTCGTTGCTGCCAAAATTTAGATGATCATGGTGTCATAAATAGGATTTTCTCGATCTTGCAACATTGTCTGTGCGACTGTAGAATACAGGGCATTGGCAGCATGAGCGGCAAGTAAAGGCAGGGCATTGGCGGCAAATTCATCTGGCTTGGCATCCTCCAGAAAAATCCATCCATAGCCAAGTTCACGATGTAATACCAGGGGCACCAAATAGCCGCCTTCAATAGGACCAGCCTCACGTTGCGACTGTAAAGCGGGTGAGCGAGCGATACGGGTAGCGACTTCTTTAGCCGCCTCTGCGGTGCCAGTGGATAAATGCAAGAAAACTTGACGCGGATTACCTTCTTCTTCAAAGGTGTCTAATTGCAATACCGCCAAGGAAGTCGGACAAATGGCAACCGTGGTTTCGAGAAGACGCTCCAAAGTGGTCTCCAGGGGCTCAAAAGAACGTAGAGAAATAGTACCTTCGTGGAGCGCGGTGAGTAATTCCCGATGGCGCTCCAATTCAATCAGTTCTTGCCACGCCTTGAGCGCCGTCCGTACTGATGAATAGAGTCGATTAGTGGACAATTCAGTTTTCGGCAAATAACCATCAATATCATATTCATCAATGGTTTGCTTTTCGGGTGCCGAGCCCGGTTGCCCTGTACGCAATAGAATACGGACAAAATGATTACCCAATTCTTCCCGAATTGTCCGACAGGCTTCCAAGCCGGCTAAGTCGGTTTCCATGACCACATCTAACAGTATCACGGCAATATCAGGATTAGAGCGCATAATCTCAACGGCCTCTTTTCCAGACGAGGCAAAACTGAATTTAGTTTTCCGCCCCTGATATTTGAGACTTTTCAAACTCATTTTGGTCAATTTATGAATATCAGGTTCATCGTCCACAACAAGGATATGGTTTTTTTCCAAATAAGAGCCGATAGAAGCTTGCATGTATTTACCTCTAATTTAAGTAAGTGTTCTAGTAACAACAATACGATTTTATCATATATTATTTTTTTTAAATGTTATTATCAAATTGTGTAGAATAAATTTCTAATAAATAGAATTAAAGTATTTCAATAATTTGAGTAAATAGTAATTTACTACTATACTTTAGTACTTGACTTTTTTACTATGATTTTATATTGTAAGTACTAAACCATGATACGATTAAGTTTAGTTTTTTTTCTTCTAAAAACAGGATAAAACATGTCCAAAAAAGTAGATGTAGCGATTATCGGAGCTGGCACTGCTGGCTTACACACATTCGGTCAAGTGAGGCAAAAAACCTCAAACGTGGTACTCATCAATGCTGGTCATTATGGCACGACTTGTGCAAGAGTCGGTTGTATGCCATCAAAGGTACTCATTGAAGTTGCTAAAGAATTTTCGAGAAGACAACATTTTGAGAATTTTGGTATTGAGGGCAGCCTGACAATCAATCGGGCACAAGTGATGAAACATGTACGTCGTATGCGCGACGGATTTGTAGGCCGTGTCATGGAAGGTGTCAACAAAATTGGTGACAAAAACATCAAAGGACGCGCCCGATTTGTTGAGCCCCAAGTTTTGGAAGTCAATGGCGAACACATTCATGCCAATAAAATTGTGATTGCCACCGGCTCACGCCCTATTATGCCGCCAGAATGGCAAAAATTGGGTGTGATTACCAGCGATGACTTTTTTGAACTCGAAGACTTACCCGATTCAATCGCCATCATTGGACTTGGCATCATCGGCAGCGAAATCGGACAAGCGCTAGGGCGACTGGGTATCCGAGTGGTTGGCGTTGAAATGTTGTCCACCGTCGGCAGCCTTTCTGATCCCGTTATTAATAAGGTTGCAATTGAAGAATTTTCCAAGGATTTTGAACAACTCTGGCTGGGGAGTGCCGCACAATTGTCGGATGATCCTGCGGGTGGTATAAAAGTTGAAACAGAGCAAGGACAGTCAACGACAGTCGATATGGTTTTAGCCTCACTCGGACGTCGTCCCAATTTTGATAATATGGGTCTTGAAGAAGTGTTTGGGATAGATTTATCCAATGGACTCAAAGGCTTAATAAACCCCCATACCATGCAACTGGGTTATTTTCCTGTATTTGTTGCTGGAGATGTCACATCGATCAGACCCATTTTGCATGAAGTCGCTGATGATGGGGTGATAGCGGGCTACAATGCTGTCAGAGACACCGCCACCGCTTTCAAACGCCGCGTACCGCTAGGCATCGCTTTTTCAGATCCACAAATTGTTATTGTAGGTGCCTCTTTTGCTGAATTAGAGGGACAAGATATTGTTATCGGAGAACGCGGATTTGTCATGCAAGGGCGGACCAAGGTGATGGCACGGACTCATGGACATTTGCGAGTTTATGCAGATCGTCAATCCGGTCGATTACTGGGCGCGGAGATGATGATACCGGATGGTGAATATATTGGTCACTTTTTGGCGATGGCGATTGAACATGAGATGACTGTGCAAGATGTTTTGCTGACTCCGTTTTATCATCCGACTGTGATGGAAGGACTTGATGATGCGCTGAAAGCGATTGCTGCTCAACTGGGGAAGTCCAAGATAAATCTTGGACTCCTAGAAAAATAAGGTATTATCTATCATGAAGAATAATCAAAATGTTGTCGTTTTAGGCGCGTCTCCAAAGGAGAAACGCTATTCCAATAAAGCAGTGCATGATCTGCTCAGTTATGGACATCGCGTTTATCCGGTGCATCCGCTCGGTGTTGAGATACACGGACTAAATAGTTATAAATCTTTGGATGATATCACTTGTCAAGTCGATACAGTCACGCTTTATGTCGGCAAAGAAAGATCGACGCAATTGATGGACAAAATCTTTTCCATGAAACCAGACCGAATTATTATGAATCCTGGGGCTGAAAATGATTTATTGGAATCCAAAGCCAAAAAACTTCAGATCGAAGTGATTCGCGGCTGCACATTGGTGATGCTCCGCACGAAACAATTTTAGTCTAAAGGAGTCCAAGATTTATCTTGGACGTCCAAAATTTAACGAATTTTTTCTTCAGACCAAGCGATCCGTTTTGGAGCTTTGAGTGCCGCCGGCAGCTTCTTCATCTTTTTGACCATCCCAGGCCAAAGCAAATTGTAATATAACTCTGCACGGACTGAATCAACACCCGAAGCGGGGATATTATAATTGAGGATACGAGTCTCGTATGGCTTGAGACGAGTATTTTTACCAACTTTAGTCGCCATCGGGGGTGCGACAGGATGATTGGCATCATCCATCATGGTGTAAACAAAAAAGGCTTTAGCGTCTTCCTTAGCCGGATGGGTTTGGTAATTTTGCCAGAGCACTTTACCATCCGCTGAAAGGGCGGAGAGTTTCAGATAGATGTTACGAAAGGGGGCACCTGTGGGCACATTGTGAGGTTGCATATTTTCTACCACCACATCAATTGTCAGCTTATCTCCCACCCTTTGAGTCGTCAGATCAAGGCGTACCGAACGTTTCAACATCGCCAGATTGTGGCCACCGCCCATGCTATGATCGGCCAGTCCGCCACTGATGGGCATATGGCAGGATTGGCAATTTTGCTGGCTTTTACCTTCAAGGTATTCATCGCCTGTCTGACACAGGGCTACCCCATTGGAATTGTTGCGTTTGTCATGACAACCGAGACAGGCTGCTGAAGTTTTTAGGCTTGAGTTAGCTTCCATCGGTAGATCGATCTCTTGAACATCTTCCTCTGTCATGTAGGGTTGACCCTTGTTATCCCGACCTAGATGAGGATTCAATTCTCCCTCGTCGTCAAGCTGCCAACGCAGCTTATCAGCGGCCTGCCCCTGCTCGTGGAGAAAACCGTTTGGTCCTTGCAACTTATCCGATAATTCATAAGCACTCTGTCCCAATTGCATTTTTCCATTTTTGCCGTACAAACCCTTATATCGCTTCATGGTATGGCAAGCGACACAATTAATGCCTTCACTATAGGCGGGCTTAGCATCCAACTTGGTCGTCTTATCCAAGGCAGCGTTAGGAGAGTGGCATTGCAAACAGACGGGATATTTGCCTGATGCTTTGTGTTTGACGTTTTCCTTGGTTGGATCGCCGACAGTTTGGCGATAGATAGCACCATGTATGGGATCCTTGAGGGCCGTGCTCTGGGCGTGCATGGAGCCTTTCCACTGTTTGTAGATTGTCTGATGGCACTCCTTACAATTATCTGAACTGACGTGGTGTATCGGCACCTCCTTGCCGTCCAATGTCGCCGCCTGAGTCAATCCAGAAATGCTTAGGGGAAGCAATATGATTGCTACTTTGGGTATAGTCGATAAAAATATCTGCATTTGTAAACATGTCCATAAAAAAGGTTATAGTTTGAGGGGCAAGCTGCGGGCCAATGCCATTAAGTGCCTCGCTCTAAAAGAACGTGTGGGTTTTGAAGACTGGCATTGGAGCTGCGGGCTCGTCCCCATAAAATCTAACAAGGGGGCAACCATAAAGGATTGCCCCTACAAAAAACTTGACATTCTTTTTGAAATTTAGTTTAATAGTGCCGCTTGAGGTGGTTAGCCTTCCACGTCAAAAAAAATGGATTCTCAAGCATCAAGTAACCCTAAGCTTGGGCGAGGGGATAATGGGTTGATCACTCCCATGTTCGGATTTATCCGACATGTATATACATGTTGATATTTAACAACAGAATTGTGATCTGAGTCTACTCACTATTGTATCCTTTAATTTTAGGTTATTAGTTATCAGTTATCAGTTTATCGTTCCCACGCTCCTTGAAGGCATTCCACGCAGAGCGTATTCAGGATGAAATAACTGGAGAGTCTAAAAATAAGGTCTTAATTCACTGGAAACAAGTCTAAAAACAAATTCTCTAACCCGACGATTTTTATTCTGTCCGACTTCCGTGGCATTGGATGCGATACTGGAGGGCTGATAGTCAATACAAAAATCATTTCAGCTAAGCCTTTTTATTGCAGGACGCGGGAGCGTCCAGACAGGCATTCCCACGCAGAGCGTGGGAACGAGAACATAGTAGGTTTCTCGTTTGCAGGAGGCGGGAGCGTCCAGACACGAGTTTTTATTGCAGGACGCGGGAGCGTCCAGACAGGCATTCCCACGCAGAGCGTGGGAACGAGAACATAGTAGGTTT
>JSZA02000039.1 GCA_000785145.2 Candidatus Thiomargarita nelsonii | reverse complement strand
AGCATTAGCTTCAAATACCGGTGGATCAATTGGGTTCTGATTGAGATCGTAGTAGTTAGGAGTATTGATGCTAATCTCTTTCTGAGCACTGCTGTCCCATACCCGAATGGTAATTTCATGCCCTTCGATGAAACCATTGATAATTCCATCGTTTGGATCATCGTCTTGAGAAGACGTAATAGTTAACGGATTGTTTGGTGAAATGGTAGTTTCGACCACCCCAATTCCAACACAATTTTCTCCCTCAAATATTGCAATTTCGTCATTGGCTTCAAGATCGACTCCGTTTATAGTGGCTCCGATGGTCCACAGGTTCATTCTATTATAGGCGTTACCACTCCAGACGGTAGTATAATGAATGGGTTGAGACGACGTCAGCGTTGGGCTACTTGTCACCAAGGCGGAACCTGAGTCGATTGTCAGTGTAGCATCGGCATTCACTTTGATCAGGTAGCCTTCACCTGCTTCAAAATTGCCGAGATTATTACGCCAATTTCCATAAAATTTCAGAATGGTTTGACCTTTCTCGTCACTTACTTTGACAAGCTTTCCTTCATCAATGAGCGGTTGGACTATGGCAAGTGCATCTTGAGAGGTCAGAACCGGGTAGCTAATGATATTCCAACCTTCAGTTAATGAAATCTCGATTGGCAATTGAACCGGACTACCGTTCAGTGCCAGTTCAGTATCTTCGGTCACCTTGATTTTATAACCTTGAGTGGAAGAAAGATCGCCAATATTGTTACGCCAATTACCATAGAATTTCAGAATGGTTTTACCCTGTTGATCTGTCACCTTTACCAAGCTATCAGAATCGATGAGTGGCTGAACGATATTTAGAAGGTCAATATCTTCGGGAATTGTATAAGAAGAGAAGATATTCCAACCCGTTGTCAGGGAGATGGTCTGAGCCACTCTATCTTGGCCTGCCAATTCAACCGCATAATCACTGTTGCCTTCAAAAGTTGGCGGCGGTTCGATTGGATTACCATTGCTAAGCTCGAAGTAATCTGAACTCACCTGGGTGATTTCAGTTTGATTACTATGATCCCAAATCTTGAAACTTATACTCTGTCCCTCGATAAAACCATTGACGATGCCATCGTTTGGATCATCATCTTGGGAAGTCACAATAATCAGTGGATTTGGGTTTGAAATCGTACTTTCAACCCGTCCTACCCCAACACAATTTTCTCCATCGAAGATTGCAATTTCATCATTGGCTTCAAGAGCTACCTCATCCAGAGCTGCTCCAATAACCCAGAGGTTCATTTGATTATAGGGGTTTCCACTCCAAATTGGAGTAAAGTGTTGTTCGGGCGATGTTTGGAATGTCGCTGTTACCGTTAAGTCGCTGTTCATTGTAACGACACAGTTGCCAGTACCGCTGCAACCGCCTCCACTCCAACCGCTAAATGTAGAGCCAGAATCAGGAGTAGCTGTCAAAGTGACAGAAGTACCCTGATTGTAAGCTTCATCGCAATCGGTGCCGCAGTCAATACCGGCCGGAGAACTCGTCACTTTTCCGCTGCCTGAACCCGATTTGGTGACAGTCAATGTCTTTGACACAACTTGAGTTACAACAACATTAACTCCACCCGGATATGGGCTTTCATCAGCATCATTTGATGAGACGAGCAAACGTGTTGTAGTTTCACCTGACGGTGCCTGAGAAAAATCAACACTCACGCTTACAGTTGCTGATTGCCCCGCTTGAACGGTCAGAACAGTTGGATTGATGGAAATCCAAGGTGCTGAAGTTTCTGGAGAGATAGAAGAAACAGATAGATTAGCATTTCCATCATTATAGATTGTAAAATGTTTACCTGTTGTACCACTATTGAGTCCGTTAGCTACCAAAGTAAAAGTTTGCGGACCAGATGGAATTGCAAAACCACTCACACGTATTGTCCAAGTGCCTGCTTGGGGGTTATCTATAACAACTTGCTCAATATTATCTGTATGATTGGCACCCTTTGTAGCTGGTACATTAGGTCTGGCAGGATCGACAATCCATGGATGATACTGAGTACCAGTAGGGGATTCCAGAATAATATCTAGGTCGTTAACTAATGCCTTAGAGGCAGCAGGCGAACCTGCCGGGTCCGTCCATACCAATGTTGCTTTTATTTTAGATGTTTGATTGGGTACTTCTATCGTAAAAGTCTTACTGTTTCCAGTAGAGCTTATACTATCTGTACCCCATGCTTGCGAGGAAATTAATTCAGCACTTTCCTTTGCATCAATCAACCCCCAACCATATTCATAATCAGGCCCCGATCTACCTAGATCATGTGCCCCATGAATCATCATAGCCTTTAAGGTTTCAGCACTGGGTTGATTTCCAGTCTTACTTATAAAATGCTGGTAAAGCAAGGCAGCCGTGCCAGCAGCACTGGGGGATGCCATTGAAGTACCACTGTAACTGCCATATTGTCCTTTAGGTAAAGTGGAAGTCAGAGTTGTGCCATTAGCACATAAATCCGGCTTAATTCTACCATCATTAACAGGTCCCCAACTACTGAAATTAGTCATTACATCATTGTCATCAGTGGCGCACACTGTGACAATATTTTTAGCAACTCCTTGAGTTCCAATTGAATCGTATGGGCCATCGCAACGATTACCTCCAGGACAACCATCAGGCCCGTCATTACGGTCATTTCCGGCGGCTTTAAAAATCAACAAGCCAGTATCAACCACAATCTCGTCCCATGCTTGTGTATCGGCAGAATATTGACCAAATCCCGTACTACCATAGTCAATCCATCCACCATTGTAATACCAACCTGTGATGTATCCATAGGAATGATTTGAAATGACAACATCTTGCGCCTGACGCATTTCCGTTGTATCACTATTCCAATCATAGGAACGTATTTGCACTTGTGGAGCCATACCTTTTGCATTTGGGTTGCCAGTACCGCTACCACCTACGGTGCCTGCTACATGAGTGGCATGATTACTTACCTGATTGGCATTATCACTGATAGTCAAGCGATTACCAAAATCACCATGAGCAAAAACCTTAGCTTCATCCCATACACCAACTACAATGCCTTGCCCCTCAAGATTATACGGAGAAACTCTCAAGTCATCCGCATGAATTCTTGTGGCAGCTGTGGCATTATCATAGCTGTTCGGTGCTGGAGCCGGTTCTATCCATTCAACTTGATCTAAAGCGGCTATACTTTGAATTGCATCTTTGGGAGTACGTACTTCAACCAATTTGGAAGAAATCCAGTCCAATATTTGGAGATTTCCATTCAGTGAGCTAATCGCTGTTATGGCTTCCGTTTGAGATACATCTTCAAATAATAGAAGATGTATCTTAACAGTGCCATCATCAAACCTAGCATTAGGCGGAAACTCATCATTATCAATAGACTGAGCGATTTTGTATATAGGTTCAGGAATCCATGCCCATTGTATTCCACCAGAAGCCTGAGTTACGATATCATTATTGAATTTAGACGCATCAACAGATGCCCAATAAGTCTGGTTGGGTATATATCTGAGTAATTGGATGCCTACGGTTGCAAGTACAGCTTGTTCTTTTGGTGAGGGCAGGCGTGCAAATTGCATTAATATATGTTGCCCTGACAGGGAACCTGATATAACATCATCTGTCATACTTGTTACTTGTTCAGGATAAATGGTTCCCCGTTGGAAAAGAATCGCCCTATCTTGCAAAAATTCCAGTGTTGGATCAGAGAGGGCTTGTGCGGAAGAACCCGTATTTGAAAAATTCAAAGTCAGAGGCGTAATACGAATATCAGGTACACCACTGAATGTCGCCGTTACGGTTAAATCGTTATTCATAGTAACAACACAATTTCCTGTACCACTACAACCGCCACCGTTCCAACCAGTAAATGTAGAGCCAGAATCAGGAGTAGCTGTCAAAGTGACAGAAGTACCCGGATTGTAAGATTCTGAGCAATCGCTGCCGCAGTCAATACCGGTCGGAGAACTCGTCACTTTTCCGCTGCCTGAACCCGATTTGGTGACGCTTAGCGTCTTTTTGTTACTATCACTTATTGTGACTCTATATTGGCCTTCATTTCCATACTCGTCAAAACCGGTTGCCCAGTTTGTATCAGGGGAAACAGCATCAATAAGAATATAATAAGTGTCTGCTGCTAATGTCCCATCATACACAAGAGTATTTGTTGTCGGAACCAGAGGAGAGTTATCGCTGGATGTCATGCTGGCAATAACACTACCACTACTATTTTGTAGTGTCACATTTATCGCAAGGTTCGCGGCTCGACTCTCTCCTTCAGCCCCCAATAAAGGTTTGACTTCAACATGCGTCGTTCCTGAAGCGGAGAAAGAATAAACATCGACATCAGCAAGTAAGCCTTCATGCGTAATTTGACCTTCATGATCAGTGACCGGAATAGACAAGCTTGTTGCTGTTGCAGTGGTATCACCCGCATCGTCAGGAACAGTCCCTAAGACATTTGCAATGATTGTTAAGTCATTTTCTGAATTATTTGCATCAGGATAATCACCTTTGCTCCATTGCACATATTCTTGGTTAAAAGGAGCACCCATGATAGGTCCCCAAACACCATGACCACTATAAGAAGAACCAGAACCTAGCGTTGATGTAGTACCATCATGACCCAACCCCATCTGATGTCCTGCCTCATGGGAAATTGTCATTCCCAAGCTGCCTCCACTACTATTCCAAGCCCAGGCGGTTTTGTAATAATCAGAAGTATTATTAAAAATGCCAATATAGGCCACACCAGCCGCTCCGGTGTAGTAGAAATCGTTAGTTGTTGTCGCAATCATTTGGGAACGATTTACAATTTCCGTCGCATCATAAACAGCCTGTTTAGTGGTCACATTAATGTCAAAGGCTGCATAATCCTCAGCCACCTCTCGCCAACCTAACCACATCAAATAGCGATCAGCCTCAGAGAAAGTAGTTGTATCACTATCAAAACTATATGGAGTATAGGTAATATCGTTACCACTGTTATAATTATTATTCCATGCCGTGCCAGAAAGGGTTCCACCCCAGTAGTTGATATATAGTGTTTTGGCAGCACCAGGCCTACTTTCCAAATTTTGTAAAGTAGAAACATCGGGAGTCAAATCAGATGAATCTGGAATGTTTACGACACCGGTATTGGGTGCTATAGGAAAATCTACACATTGATAGTCATTAACATTCTCTTCTCTCAGAATGCCTCGACCATTGGCATCAATAATGGATCGATAAATCTTCCTATTAACAGCATCATGAAGAATCATACCTGCAATTGTATTATTGACTACAAGCAACTCCAAAGCACCGGCATTGTCTTCAAAAGAAACCATTTTTCTGGAGGTCTCTTTTGGACCGATATCATCTGAGCGCCCCACACCTGTATGCGTTCTCTTCACAACACCAGAAACGGTTTGCCCACCTGGCAAGATAACATCTACTACTGAATCTTGTACCAATTGACTGGTAGAAGAAATATTGAAATAAACAGTAGCTACACCACCCTGTTGTGCAGACAAGGAGTAGAGCAACTCCCCAGAAAAAGCTGGCAAACTGAGCCAAGAAAATAAAGTGACAAAGCATATAGCTTGCCACACACTCGAAAACACTGATTTATTTGTCATAAATTTCACCTGTCGTTGTTGTGACTTTAAGTTTTGCCTTTTTGACACACGACGCAGAGCATCGACACAGATGTCGCAGGGCTAATGGACATTTCATTTTTAAGTCTCCTGTTTGATTGTCACCAATCCTGAGCTGAACACTTGATTCACAAGTCAATAATAAAAAACTTGATCATCAAGAATTAGGTTTAAATCCCAAGGGAACGCCAAACCGATGACGCATTTTTAATTATCACCCTCCTCATGAAAAAATGCAAGACTATTTGGAGTAAAATAAAAAAAATAAATAACATCAATATGTTATATATATAACATCATTTATTTTGGGGTGACTACAAGGATTTTTTATAATTTAATAACCGTAAGGGTTTATTTGTCGCAAGCCTTGATTTTGTAGAATAAAAACAAACCAGCTTAACCACAATAACTACAGGGATTATATTATCGAAGGGATAAATCAAAACCAAATGTTTGAAACCGAAGTCAATAAAAACGGGACTTAAGCATTTTGAGGTAAAATCAGGCTTGACGTGTTTTTGAGCTGATTTAAAAAATGAGAATAAAATAAAAAAAATGTTTATAAATTAATGTTTTAAATAAAAAATAGGGCGTAGAACGCACCCGTTAGGCTAAAATAGGATTTTTAAATTTACAAATCATTTTTCGTTCCCACGAGTCAATGTTTTTATTCGTTGTTAAACATTAGTTGTACTCACCACGCAATGCCATTAAGTCGTGCAGTCGGAGCGATTAATAAAACGTTTCAGACAGTGTTGCAAAAGTATGATGCTACGGATCAGAGCGTGAACGAGAGAAGAATAGTGTGATACCTAAAAATTGCCCTTGTGCGAGTTCGGCTCCCCGGCATCTTGATGAGTTTGTAACAATTGAGGATATCTGGCTCTTATGTTATAAAATTTGCAAAACCATGGAAAAAAAACGCCGCTCGAAGAGTTAAAGAAATCCTATTTTAAAAAAAAATAGGATTTTTCGTTACCTTAAACTCTTCAAACGACGTTTGTTTGTTTTGTTGTTGTGGTAAGTACAACTAACCTTCAGTTGTACTAAATCTAGCTAGCGTCGATACCTCACTCTGTTGACAAGGACATAAGCTCAGCTTCTGGTAATGGCGCAGCATTGTCTAGCTCGGCTGGTCCCTCCTGAGTCGTGATATCAGAGTTACTAACAGATGGCAGCCCATCTATGTTCCCCGTTACCATACCCTCGGCTGAGATTGTATGCAATTGAACCCAACCACTATTATTCATCCTGACCCAAATTCCATGGGGTGAGCCAAAATCAATAACGACATCTGCCTGAGCATTATTATCCAAGTATCCCGTGGTCATGCTATCGGGTGAGATTGTATGCAATTGATCCCAGGTGCTATTATTCATCCAGCCCCAAATCCCATAAGGTGAGCCAAAATCAATAACAACATCAGCCAGACCATTACCATCTATATCTCCCGTGGTCATGCTCTCGGGTGACAAAGAATGCAATTGATCCCAGGCGTTGTTATTCTTCCATGCCCAAATACCATATTGTGGGCCAAAGTCAATAATAATATCGGCCATACCATTACCATCCATATCTCCCGTGGTCATGCTCTCGGGTGACAAAGAATGCAATTTAACCCAGCTGCTGTTATTCATCCAGAGCCAAATTCCATCGAGTGAGCCAAAGTCAATAATGACATCAGCCATGCCACCACCATCTATATCTCCCGTGGTCATGCTCTCAGGTGATAAAGTATGCAATTTAACCCAGGTGCTGTTATTCAGCCATATCCAAATTCCATCAGGTGAGCCAAAGTCAATAATAACATCCGTCTGACCATTACCATCCATATCTCCCATGGTCATACTATTGGCTGACTGACCATGTAGGAAAACCCAATTATTGTAGTTCATCAGTATCCAGATGCCAGATGGCGAAAAATCAGCGATCAAATCGTCTTGACCACTACCATCAATGTCGCCAATGACCATGCTCATGGGTGATAGGGAATGAATATCAGCCCAAGAGGCGTTATTCATCCATGCCCAAATACCATATTGTGGGCCAAAGTCAATAATTACATCGTTTGCTCTCATTTCACTACCAGTCACTTGAAGTGACACAGGCACCTCAACCAGCGGAGTCGTCGGATCATTGCTGTTGATACATAAAGTACCCGCATAGCTATCTGTTGCTAGGCCCGTCGAGTCAAAAACAACATTAACAGTTGAACTGCCACTTTCCGACGTTGTGCCGCTCGCTGGTGAAATACTAACCCAAGGAATATCTCCTGGTGTGGCGCATGTTGTCTCAGCTTCAGCAATATTCCAATCCAAATCGGCACCGCCAGTATTACTGATCGTTAACACTTGCGTGGTTTGTGTCTCTGCAGATTGAGCCGCATTCAGTGAACCGGGATTAACGCCAATATCAGGCTCACCGGCCACATCATCATCCACGATGGTCAGTTCCGCCGGATTATTTGTGCCAATTGTGGCACCCCCAGTGGGATTACTTAAGGTCAGGTTGACCGTTTCATCATCTTCTACTGTCGTATCACTAATGATAGTTACGCTGAAGGTTTCACTGGTATCGCCGTCTGGGAAAGTCAGTGTGCCTGACGCACTAGTATAGTCATCTACCACAGTTGCGGTACCATCAGAAGTCGCATAATCTACTGTTACCTCACCAGCACTGCCGCCGGTACGAGTCACTTCGATGCTTACTGAACCGCCATTTTCATCAACGCTGTACTCTGTCGCTGAAAATTGTAATACACCATTCTCTTCTGTGGTTTGACTAAAACTGACAGCATAATCAGCATTAGCTTCAAATACCGGTGGATCAATTGGGTTACCACTGATATCTAAGTAGTTAGGAGCTTCGATGCTAATCTCTTTCTGAGCACTGCTGTCCCATACCTGAATAGTCATTTCATTCCCTTCGATGAAACCATTGATAATTCCATCGTTTGGATCATCGTCTTGAGAAGACGTAATAGTTAACGGATTGTTTGGTGAAATGGTAGTTTCTACCACCCCAACTCCAACACAATTTTCTCCATCAAATATTGCAATTTCGTCATTGGCTTCAAGATCGACTCCGTTTATAGTGGCTCCGATGGTCCACAGGTTCATTCCAGTATAGGGGTTACCACTCCAGACGGGAGTATAATGACTGGATTGAGACGATGTCAGCGTTGGGCTACTTGTCACCAAGGCGGAACCTGAGGAAAAGTCGGTATCGGTCAGACTCGCATCGGCATTCACTTTGAGCTGGTAGCCTTCACTTGCTTCAAAATTGCCGATATTATTACGCCAAGAACCAAAAAATTTCAGAATGGTTTGACCTTTCTCGTCACTTACTTTGACAAGCTTTTCGTCATCAATGAGCCGTTGGACTATGCCAAGTCCACTCTGAGGGTTCTGCTTCGGGTAGCTAATGATATTCCAACCTTGAGTTAATGGAATCTCGGACAAATCAACCAGACTACCGTTCAGCACCAGTTCAGTATCTCCGGTCACCTTGATTTTATAACCTTGAGCGGAAGAAAGATCGCCAATATTGTTACGCCAATTACCAAAGAATTTCAGAATGGTTTTACCCTGTTGATCTATCACCTTTACCAACCTATCAGAATCGATGAGCGGTTGGACGATATTTAGAAGATCAGTCTCTTCGGGAATTGTATAAGAAGAGAAGATATTCCAACCCGTTGTCAGGGAGATGGTCTGAGTCACTGTATCTTGGCCTGCCAATAATTCAACCGCATAATCACCATTGCCTTCAAAAGATGGTGGATCGATTTGATCACCATTGTCAGTATCGAAGTAAGCTGAACTCACATGGGTGATTTCAGTTTGATTACTATGATCCCAAATCTTGAAACTTATACTCTGTCCCTCGATAAAACCATTGGCGATGCCATCGTTTGGATCATCATCTTGGGATGTTGTGATAGTCAGTGGATCTTGGTTTGAAATCGTACTTTCAACCCGGCCTACCCCAACACAATTTTCTCCATCGAAGATTGCAATTTCATCATTGGCTTCAAGAGCTACCTCATCCAGAGCGGCTCCAATAACCCAGAGGTTCATTCTATTATAGGGGGAACCTTCCCAAACTGTGGTAAAGTGTTGTCCGGACTGCGATTGGAATGTCGCTGTTACGGTTAAATTGCTATTCATAGTCACCCTACAACTTCCCGTACCACTACAACCGCCACCACTCCAACCGCTAAATGTAGAGCCAGAATCAGGAGTAGCTGTCAAAGTGACAGAAGTACCCTGATTGTAAGATTCTGAGCAATCGCTGCCGCAGTCAATGCCGGACGGAGAACTCGTCACTTTTCCGCTGCCTGAACCGGATTTGGTGACGGTTAGGGTTTTTTGTCCCGAGTTGAATATGGCGGTAACACTCTTATTGGAAGTCATAGATACCTGACAAGAGCCAGTACCACTGCACGCACCACTCCAACCGGCAAAGGTTGAACCTGACGCAGGGCTTGCGGTCAAAGTCACGCTGGTACCATTGTTATATGAATGAGAGCAATCACTTCCGCAATTAATGCCCGAAGGTGAGCTGGTGACCGTACCACTTCCCGTACCCGATTTACTGACCGTCAGTGTTCTTGATACAACATCTCGAGTCGCATCTTCCAACTTCAAATTATTGAGGCTAGAATCATTGCTGGCATTTCGTGTATCATAAAGCGTATGTGAGTTATAACCATACAACTTGATCTGAATATCATAAAGATCGGTTGGATAACCGCTATTGAGTGTTGTGGTAGCCGAGTAGGTTCCACTTGATGCGTCAACTGGGGCGTGGTGTAATAAAGCACGTAACTCCCGCTTCCTTGACGAATATAGAGTTTTGCATATAGAAGCAGGTTAGAGGCTTGAACATCAAAAGTGATCTTGAACTTACGATGATAACCATCTCCGTCTTCATCTTGGAGTAATTCGCGCCTCGCATCACTAATACGAGCAAAAAGATCATCTCGAGTCGCATCTTCCAACTTCAAATTATTGAGGCTAGAATCATTGCTGGCATTTCGTGTATCATAAAGCGTATGTGAGTTATAACCATACAACTTGATCTGAATATCATAAAGATCGGTTGGATAACCGCTATTGAGTGTTGTGGTAGCCGAGTAGGTTCCACTTGAGGGCACCGTCAACTTGGACGTGGTGTAATAAAGCACGTAACTCCCGCTTCCTTGACGAATGTAGAGTTTTGCATATAGAAACAGGTTAGAGGCTTGAACATCAAAAGTGATCTTGAACTTACGATGATAACCATCTCCGTCTTCATCTTGGAGTAATTCGCTCCTCGCATCACTAATACGAGCAAAAAGATCATCTCGAGTCGCATCTTCCAACTTCAAATTATTGAGGTCAGAATCATTGCTGGCATCCCGAGTATCATGGTAACTGCCATCAGATAGATACAATTTTGCCTGAATATCGTAATAATCGCTCGGAACTCCAGAATTAAGCGTTGTTGTAATAGAGATTGCATCGCTTGAAGAATTTTGTTCAATCCGAAAAACGGAAGACGTGTAATAATGACTGTAACTTTCGCTTCCACGACGTATGTAAAGTTTTACGTACACATTAGCGTAGTAACCGCTTAGCGTATCCGCATCAAGCGTAATCTTAAACTTACGATGATAGCCGTCCCCATCATTATCTTGCAGTAGTTCGCTGTCGGCATTATAAAACCAAAGGGTACTTGACTCGGGTCCGATTATGCCGGTATCAGCTTCTAGTTCCTGCAACTCTTCAACAGGTACTGGTGCAGACTGTTGGGGTTTTTCCTCTCCAATATCAACTCCGTGCTGAAATTCAACTTGAATATCAGCATCGTCCATTTCGGCTGGTTCCTGCTCTGGGTTTTCTTCCCCAGTATCAACTCCGTGCTGAAATTCAACTTGAATATCAGGCTCGTCCACTACGGCAGGTTCCTGCAGTGGTGACTGATCTGACTGAAATTCAACTTGAATTTTATCAGCAAAATTATCGCTTACACCAGGGATTGTTGGATCATCGGCAAAAGCCATTCCTGATAACAGGAAAAAAATGACCAACGAAGCCCACAATTTAAGGTAGTTCATAGTTGCTCCTTATATAGTATGTATATAACAAATTCTAAAAGCGTGTTTGACGGAGTTTTCAATCTTTAAAAAAAAACACCGCATCTAAGTACCTAGTCACAAATTCTTAGGGTATGAAAGGAGTTGGCCAGTCCAAGATAAATCTGGCCGACTCCAAAATACATAAATTAGCATAGTGATCTTCGTATCAGGATTCGGTACTTACTACTATCTTTGACGTTGTTAAACTTACACTTACTTTAAAACGCCAAAACCACAAAATATATTTAGCCTGGTGATGTTTAAGGAGCAAGTTTCCTGGGGTGATAAACCATCTATCACCTTTAATTATATATAATTAAGGCAACCACAAGGGATTGCCCCTACACCGATTTTGAGGCTAATCTATATAAGTTTCAACAAAGCAAAATCTACTACAAATAATTATTGTCTGTCAAGATTTCATTTTTTGACTGGCTTTAATTTTGTGGTTTGGGTGTTTAATGCTAACAGTTAAAGGGCTAAATATCAGCCCAGACGTTTGCCCGTAACTATTAGTTCCCGGGTATGCAACCGTGGGATGTGCTAGTCCCCTGATTTTATCAGTAGCACCCTTGACACTCATTCCCAGGATATGATGCCCTTAGTTTTCCTCCTATTGGTTTTAGAGATTTTACTCTTGCCTCTTGAACGGGTATTCGGTTGCTGTATTAACATGAGTTCGATTTATTTTTCAAATAGTTAACTTTATAAAAATATTTTATTAAAAATATAATAATTTTTAATTATATTTATAAAACCATTTTAATTAAAAAAAAACAAGAGGCACTTTAACAAGGATATTACTCAAACTCAAATTTTTTTTTTAGTATAGTCCGTCCAAAAAATGGGTGATGTCAAAAAAATTTTAAGCTCAAAATGGCCAGAATACTTTTAATGTTTTGAAAATAGTAAATAATTTTTAGTGTGTCATTTTTATGACAAGGTTGAAACTTAATGGCATTATCAATCCCACCAATATGTAGTAATGTCATGCTAGTCTAAAAAATGGGTGATGTCAAAAAAATTTTACCTAAAAATAGCCGCAATCGTTTTAACCGTTTGAATTTTAACTGCTTGAAAATATTATAAAATAAAATTATGAACGGTTTATTATTGCTTATTACTGATCAATGTTGACAGTAATTGTTATTAGTTATATGATGCAGGTTCATTTTCGTATGAGCGTATTATGTATGGCGTTGCTCTAAATTCAAGTCTTAACTACTATTGGCTCAATTCCCAGCCATCGTATGCTGCGCGATAGGCGACTTTTAGGGTGTCTTGTAAGGTGCAATGCCATTAAGTTAAGCTTTTTTTGTAGGGTGGGTAGAGCAGAGCGCAACCCACCATTGTTATAAATTTACGCAGGATCTTCGTTTCAAATGTTTGGTGGGTTGGGCGTCCCATAACGATGTTGCGCGGGCAACCACAAGGGATTGCCCCTACCCACCCTACAATATCTCTTAACTTAATGGCATTGCTTGTAAGGTGGGGTGTTGGTTTAGGTTGTCGAAGATTTTTGGCATAATATTAGCCCCATTTCCTGTAAAAACCTAGAT
Source organism: Candidatus Thiomargarita nelsonii (assembly GCA_000785145.2). Taxonomy (GTDB): domain Bacteria; phylum Pseudomonadota; class Gammaproteobacteria; order Beggiatoales; family Beggiatoaceae; genus Thiomargarita; species Thiomargarita nelsonii_B. Next base: position 37,113 of record JSZA02000039.1, on the reverse strand, counting down.
GGTTTTTTAGTCCATCTAAAATAGTTGTCGGCATAGCTTAATGTCAGAGAAATCTCCGCACGGGTTATGGCAACAAAACAATTTCGTCTTTCTTCCTCTATTTCTGGACTGTTATTGCCTTTTTTGACGGCACCCCAGCTTGGCAATTGTTCTTCGACTAATCCAATTAGATAGACATGTTTGAATTCAAGTCCTTTAGCAGCATGTATCGTATAACAACGGATAGCATTTTTAGGCGGTTCGGGGGTTTTTGAGTTCAAATCCAGCTCTTGAAGTAATAAATGCAAGCTTAATTGTTCTTCTCCATAATTTGACTTTATATTTGTATAAATATTCTCCCATACTGACTTTTCTTGTTGATAGTCGTTAAATGGCTCTTCAGCATTAAATTTATTAAACCAATCAAAAGCGTTTTTGAGCAAGTTTAAGAAATTCATATAGTCAAGCAATTTTGACACGTCTTCAGTTACGATTTTTAGGCACGGTGCCGATAATTCAGAATGACGTTTCAAAACCATATCTCGCCAACTTCTTAAATAATCTCCTTCTGAGATAGCAGCGTTTGAGATAATTTCATCAACATTCAGGTTAATGCCTTCCAGCCTATAAAATGCTTGGCAAATACGCCGAAGTTGCTCTCGATCTTGGCGAGAATTTGCTAACCTAAGAATGGCGTGAAGCCATTGCATAGGCGCACTTTGAAAGTCATCTTTTCTAATTGGCACATAACCATTCAGTCCATTATTTTGCAAAGCCTGAACAACTCCGTCAAGCAACTTACGAGTGCGTGCCAGCACCACTGTTTCTATTCGTTCAGACTCTGGACGTGAGGATATGTCTTTTGCAACCCAGTCTCTTTCCTCATCAAAGGTGGCAAAATGCTTGATTCTTAATGAGGTATTCCGAGCCACCTTGGCAGAACGGAGCTTCTGTTTATTTTGAGAACGCGAAAGATTATTGACAATTAACCGATTGGCGATTTCAATAACTTCAGCCGGGCAACGATAATTTTCTGGAAGTTGGATCTCCTTTATTTCAAAATCTTGACGCAACTCATTAAGCCGCTCTGGGCTGGCTCCATTCCATTGATAAATAATTTGATCATCGTCAGCAACAATAAAAAGATTAGGAGAATCAGGATGAACTAGTTGCTTTAGAACTTTATATTGTGCCATGTTTGTATCTTGAAATTCATCTACACAAATATGTGTATAAATACGCGGTATCTGTTTTCTGATTGCTGGTTTATTTGTCAATAATTCCAGTGCTTCGAGAATAATAGAAGCAAAATCAAGGCTATTGGTTTTTTTTAGGAGCTGACGATAATTGCGATAAATTGCCGCAAGTTTATGGGTGTTGTCAACATTATTTTTCACCAGAAGTGATTCAACCTCTTCTATTGCAACACAATTATTTAATAACCCATTAATAAACGGCAAAAGACGTTGAGCTGTAGTTTCTATTTCTCCAGTTTGTTTTATAGCTTCGTGTAGTATAGCTTCCCGATCGTGATCCTGAGAAAGAATAGTAAAATCAGGATGTAATCCGATATGATTACCATGTTGACGTAGAATTTTGGCACAAAATGAATGAAATGTTGTCAATAAGGTGCGTTCTCTCGCATTCGACACTAGCCCTTCAATACGAGAACGCATTTCTCCAGCAGCCTTATTTGTAAAAGTCAGCCCCAAAATATTGAAGTGTTTATTGGGTGACATTTCAAGTAAACGGGCAATACGATAAGTCAATACACGAGTTTTCCCTGATCCTGGACCAGCAAGTAATAGCAGAGGTCCCTCATCCCATTCAACAGCCTGTCTCTGATTTTCGTTTAAACTAGAAAGATCAATACTCATGATGCTTGCCTCGCTATTTGTACAGTTTGATTGATGATTTGTTTTATTTCTTCTGGAATGGCGTATTCCCCTTCTTTTTCAATTTCGGACAAAATTTTAATGGCAGCCTTCGCTTTTTTAAATTCCGCTTTAGAGGCTTTGATAAGTTGTTTGCAGTATTGAGGTTCATCAGCAGTTGCGGTAACAATATCTTGCTTTTCATCCGCTATATATTTTCTGAACATACATTCAAAACCTTGAGTACAAAATAATTCCTCTATAGTGTCTTTCGACAATTTCAAGATATGGTGTTGTTCTGATTTTCCATTTAAGTATTTCTGTGCTTTAGTAATATATTTTTGTCCAGCGCTATCTCCATCAGCTTGAAAAAACCAATCAATACCCAAGGCATTGGCAAATTTGAGCAGTCCTTCTGGAGTATATTGAGAATATTCTACACAATAAACACCTTCTGAATAAAGGTCAACACCCAAAATCCGGGCACATTCATTGAAGACAATAAACTCTGTCTGACCTTCAACCATCAGCCAACAGCGGGCAAACAATAGCTCGCCTCTGGTTGCCCGAACTTGGTAATTGAGTTTGTCTAACTCATTATCGGTCAAAATACCTTTAGAGAGTTGAAACGCTTTAATTTCGCCATTTTTACGACACAAACGGCGCAAAGAAAACAAGTCAACGCCGGAAACTAAATCGCCAGAATGCGTTGCGACAATTTTCTGTCCTTTCATTTCTTTAAGCAAGCTTGCAATAGAACGGATTGCTGAAGGGTGTAAGTGAGCTTCAGGCTCTTCTAGGGCTAAAATAGGGGATGCCTGTTCGTCGTAAGTGCTTTGCAAACGATTACGGAGAAACGCATCGAACAGGAACATGACGGCAAGGCTTTGTGTACCCTCGCCATGTCGCCCGATGGGCAGGCGTGCGCCTGTTTTAGAGGTCAACATGACTTGTGTGCGCGACAGCATATCGAAAACACGCCCAGGCAAGGCTTCGATACTAACAGGTTCATCTTCGGCGAGCGGGACTATTTTATTGGTTTCTTTAAGCCGTTCTTTAATTGCCTCAAAGCCTTTATGGGAATCTAAAATTTGTTGATTGAGTCGTGAAAGCTCTGTTTCTATTTCTTGGCGTTGCGCCTCATTTATCTTAAACTGCTTGATAAATGGCCCCCAAAAAGCGGATCTAGGTTGAAATTCCTGTGCAGCGTCTCGCAGGGCTGCCAAATAAAACAGTGGTAGATGTTGTTGTAAATTAAATATATTTCTTGGTGCTTTTGCCTCACCAAGGAGAGCATTGCCTTGCAAATCTAAAAAATCCCAACTGGTTACAAAATCTTCAACGTCTTGATTGTAGGTGCTGGTGATTTTTACCGTGATGGATTGGATACCCGTATCAACATCTGTTTGATAGACATTCTTGAAGGTTTGCACAATTTCGTCAGGCCATTCATCCGCTTTCTGTTCTGAGAAAGTGAGAGTTAGGATAATCGGATTAGCCTGAGTCGGTTGTGCGTTGGCATCTTGCAAGTGATAGTCGAAATCTGAAAATGGTGACGCTTTTCGTGTGAGCGAACGACTTAAGCAAGTTTGTAAGGCTTCAAGAATGCTTGTCTTGCCAGTGTTATTTTCTCCTATAAGCACAGTTAATTCGTCGAGTTCCAAAGATAGGTGTTTGATACCGCGAAAATTTTCTATCTGAAATTTTCTGAGAAACATGAATTATATATCCTTTAATAATATTATTTTCAAGGTAATTTGTCTAAGTCAGATATTTTGATAAGCCCCCAAAGCCGCCTCCTTAACTTCATCCTTAACAATCGGAAACTTCCCCAATATATGCTCAAACTCCCCATAAGTCAAGCCATATAAATGCGCTACCATGCCATCCAATTCAGCGCGAATTTGGGCACGTTCATCAAGATGAGTCACGCCGTTTTTGTGGGAACCTAAACCAACTTCTTTGGCTAAATCGTCAAATTCTGGGGTGGTGCAGATGAGTTTGGCGGCGCGAGTGACGATGGGGGTGAAGGCGGAGTCTTTTTCGGTTAGGCGGGGAACGGGAAGTTGATTAATTAACCCAATTGTAACATTGCTATTTAATCGACTTCTTACCTGATAATCTAATACAAAAGAACAAAAAAACGCACATATAAAGAGTCATTCATTTTTCGAGTAACTGCCTGATATAGCATAATTTACCGAATTATCACAAAAACAATTTTTTGGCACAATAGAACAAATTAATGTTCTTTCATTGGTTTGTGAACTTATGCGTGATAAAACGGTAATCATCACAAGCACAATTTTGCTCAGAGTTTCCCATTTTTTTAGTCAGCAATTTACGTCCATTTTTGGCATCAATATAATACTTTGCTTGTGCAAATTGATGAGTAAAATGATGAATCATCCCACCATTATAGAGCGGAATATTTTTATCGGTTCGTGAGTTTTCAAATAAACCTTTGGTTGCTGTTTTATCAAATTCAGTTGAAAAACGTAAATTCCATTCATCAGGCATGATTTCATCAATTCGAGGAAATACGGACATTTTTTCAATAATTTTGACATCAATTTCAGTTTTGATTTCCATAACTGAAAGATAGTCAGGTGATAGGCGGTGAATAAGATCGATGCTTATTTCAACTTGTTCTTTTTTATTATTGAGGAATGTTAGCAGATTACTGGGTTTAATAGCCTCACGCGGATCCATGCGAAAGGCTGACATAAACGAATCCGTTTTACCGCCTTTTTCCCATGTTAATATGCACAGTTTAAAACGATGATCGATGCCTTCAAAAATAAACCTTTCATTGGAGATGCCAAATAACGCATCTATCTTGGCATGATAAAATAACATTTCTCGCAGTTGTTTATTTCCAGCATCAATGTAAATACTGGTAGGCAAAATAATTCCACATCTACCACCAGCACATAGTAGATTAAAGCATTGCTCTATAAAGAGTTTGAATAAATTATTTTTGCTGGGTACTTTTTTACCCTTAACAATAGAAGTTTGATTTTTATATTGCGATGCCTTTTTAAAATATGAGTTTTGATGAGGAAATTGGCTAGAATACTTTAGCCATGCGTTTTGAATTTCAGAGTCTTTTAAAAATTCATTACGTTTTTTAGTAAACTCTGTGATGCTCATTTTTTTCTTGGTGATAATGTCACTGTATTTTCCAAAAAACTCTTTCTCGTCTGTTTGAAAAACTTCCCACGGTGGATTGGTGATAATCGCATCAAAGCCACCCTTTAAATTCAAGATTTCATCAAATTCATAGCCCCAATGAAATAAATGCAAATCCGCAAAATCTGTCAATTGGAGGGAACGCCAAACCGATTTACCAGCCTTATTTTTCTTGTCATCCCAAGTCGCCTGCTCAAATTTGATTTTGAGGCGATTAAATTCATCCAACAAAATTTCATCTAACACCGATTTAGCTTGTTGCTTATGCGCGTCGATGTCATCACGGAGTTTTTGTAAATCTTCAGCGTAAGTGGTGGCATCCCGATAAGCGCGAATCATGGCATTTTTTTCGGATAAAATTTGTGAATAGGATTTGCGGAATAAATCATCCTGTTTGTTATCAAACTCCTGTGCCTCAACCTGCATTAAACCAAGCAAAGAATTACCCGCTAAAATATTAAAATCAATATTCGGCAGCGGCTCTAATTCGTCCACAGTTTCCGCAGACGCGACTAAAGCTAAAAATAACCGCAATCTAGCGATTTCTGTGGCTTCTTCCATGATGTCCACGCCAAATAGATTATTGGTGATAATCTGCTTTTTGATGAAATAGGATAAATTAGCGTGTTCGTGCTCAATCTCTGTTAACCATCTTTTCAATGCCCTATCTTTCAAAAACGGAATACGTCCAATGATTGCCCAATAAATATTGATCAGGGTTTTCATCATGGCAATCAAAAAAGCACCTGAGCCACAGGCTGGATCGAGTCAACTCAATTTAGGCAATACCTTTTGGAGTAACTCGTGACACAAGTTAGCCTCTAAATTCATCAATAATTCTGGCACAGTCTCGAAATTACGCGCCGGTAAACTACCCGGAATTTCGGCATGATTGATTTTTTGTAAAATCAACTGGTGTAAGGTTTGTTCACAGAGATATTCGGTGATTTCAGTCCGCGTATAATAAGCCCCAAATTGTTTTTGATTGATGTACTTTTCAAAGATATAGCCTAATACATCGGGATTAATTTCATTATCCGCGCCACCGGGTGTATCGTTTAAACTCCACGAATAACGGCCAAATAGTTCAAATAAGTTGCTAAAAGCTTTATCGGTAATTTGAATTTTATACTGAGATTCAATCTGATGCGGCAAAAAAAGTCCGCCATTTAAATAGCGAATATCTCCCAATAGGGCATTGGTTTCTGGAGAACGTTGCTCTTTAGGTTTGGCAAATCCCTCAAAAAAGAGTTTCGATAAAAATTCCCGATAAAAACAATCCGCACCGCGTTGTTGGCTTTGGGCTAATTTATCGGGCAAATAATTCATATTGCTCTGATCTAAAAAGCCCTTTTTTTGCAAAAACAAGATAAACATTAAACGGTTAAGTAATATTGAGGCATACCAACGGCGATCTCGTTCATCGTCTATGCCTTTAATTAATTCTAAAAAGTCGAGATGTTGTGTTTGAAAATCTTGATAAAATTTCTTGGTAACGGTTTCGACATCAAGAGCCTCTTTGAGTTTTTGAGAGACTTGTACAACCGATAAATCACCGTCGTTGTCTTCAAGCTCAGCCATATCGACAAATAGGGCGGATAATTTGCTGATAAATAAGTCACCGGGCTGTCCTTGAAAATAATAATGCTCACGCGGTTGTTTGTCGCTATGCCAATACCAAATGCTTTTAGTCGGCTTTGGACGTTTGTCTATGAAAATAAGTAGGTTTTCATGATGAATAGTGGAGATTTGTTTATGAATATCGGCGCGTTGTTGGGAATTTTGTAAATTTTCGGCGGTGATTTCAAACACAGTAATACCACCGAGTTCAGCAATTGGTTTTGCCTGAGCGTCGTTGATGTTGAGGTTGGAACTGGGATTATTCCAGCCTAGTTCGTTAATAAATAATGACTTGAAGTCAAAAGCTTGGATAGCGTCGCGGGTTTTGGGGAAATTTAATTTTTGCATCTGTTATTTAGTTCAGTGTACGAAATCTCGGTTATATGTAAAGGGCTATTTATTAAATTTAATGTGTCCACCAATATGACCAATTAAAATTTTTCCATTAGCAATATTCTCTTTGCCTTCATGGAAATAGATACGGTTAAAGTAATAATGATTGTCTCCACTCTCATCACTTTGTCCTAGTTTTAAATGAGGTTCACAGCAAACCTGCTCTTTGGCATTAGAATCATTAATAAATTCATAAGTCATTTATAATCCTCAAATAAAGATTCTATCTTTTTTTCTAGCTCGTCTATTTTTAGATCGGGTTGAGATTTAAACGAATAATTTAATAAGTAAAATTCAATCATCATCGCTTTTGTCTGCGTAATTTGAACATGTTTGCTAAATCAATTTCTTCTTGATCAAAAAAATCTTCTGGCCAAACTTCCAACTCTCCATCAGATTTGACAGGAATTTGTATCACGCTATTTGGTTGAAAATACAATATGCTCAAATCGGTAGATGTCACAATTTGTTTTAATACCGCTAGTCGTAAGGCATTCAAAATATGTTCACTATGCGATTCAATAAAAACTTGTACCGTTCTCCGATTTGTGGACAAATATCACCACGGTTCGGTTTCTGCTTCAGCCAAGCTGGTTGCTTCTGGAAATCCAGAAACAGAGCCGTCTTGTCCGCAGACGTTGATTTCCGAGGAACTCCCGGTATTTTAACTCAGTATCAACCTGATTGGTATAAAAGTTTTTTTAAATTAATAGCCGCATTCAAATCTCTATCTTTTTCATAACCACAAGCGGAGCAATGGAAAACACGCTCAGATAACTTTAGTTCTTCTTTCTTCTGCCCACAGTTTGAACAGTTTTTGGAAGAAGGAAACCAGCGATCAGCTATTAATAAGTAATTACCTTTGTATTTTGATTTATATTCAAGTTGTCGCCGAAATTCATAAAAACCAATATCAGCAATGGCACGACTTAGCTTGTGATTCGACAACATGCCTTTAACATTCAAATCTTCAATAACAATTTCAGCAAAATGAACCGTCAAATGTGAAGTGAGTTTGTGAAGTGAATCTTTCCGTATATTGGTTATCTTAGCATGTAGAGAAGCTATTGTTTGCTTGACTTTTTGTCGGTTTTGTGAATTTTTTACTCGGCGGGACAAGGAACGTTGTAGGCGCTTTAGCTTCTTGATAAAGTGTTTAAGTGGTTTTGGTGCTTCAAATGTTTCGCCGTTTGATAACGTTGCCAGTTTCTTAATGCCTAAGTCAACCCCTACGCCAGCTTGGCTATCGCCTGACTTATGATTTTGACTTAATTCAACATTTAAACTAACGAACCACTTATTTGCAACACGCGATACAGTTGCACTGATTACCTTTCCAGAGAAACGTAATCCCTCTCGCATCTTTACCCAACCAAGCTTTGGAAGCTTAATGCGTTTACCATCAAGCTTAATGTGGTCATTACCAATATAAAAGCTGTCATGATGCCCCTTTTTTTTAAATTGTGGATAACGGGATGTTCCTTGAAAAAAACGATGAAATGCCGCTTGTAAATAGATAAACGGCTGTTGACTGGCGTACTTAGTCACCTCGTACATCCAAGGGAATTCAATAGGTTTAACCGCATTAAATTGTTTTTTAAGTTCAAAAGCTGATGGTTTGAAACCCTCGAAATATTGACTTTTCCATTTTGCCAATGCCCAATTCCAAGTGAAGCGTGCAATTCCACAAGCTTGTCTGAAATATTGTTCTTGTTTATAAGTTGGGTCTAAACATATCTTGTGACTCAGTCTGATTTCCATTAGATAATTCCTCTTGGGAATCACAACTCAAATTCAAAAAAAATGGAATTATACACCTAAAATTAGGGCGAGTCAATAGGAATAAAATTCTTTTATTGTCAATATTTGTCAATATAATATTAAACTGTTATCAACCCCACAACGACTGACTTTCGCCAAAAATTGAGTGAGTCGGGATTGTGCTTTGGGGTGTAAATGGGCAATGAGCCCTGATACAATAATTGGCAAAATATAAGTGTATCCAAAACCAACATTAATCGGTTTAAAACGATCCCTTGAGGCACTGGTATTGAGAAAAAGTGCCAGTATATTCGTGTCAGAATGGGGAATTTCAACTTTGGCACCGTCAAAAATTTCGTTGAGCCAGGCTTCGGTTTGGGTAATTAAGGTTTTAGCGTCTTCTCCAAGACATAGCTTGTCATTGATCAAATCGTCTTTCTTTTTATAAAGTACGTTGGCTGTCAATTCGCCTTTGACACCCACATTGGGGAATCTGGTTAAGTTTTCAGTGAGATAATACTTAAGCTTTTCTTGATAACTGAAATCGTATTCAAACGTAAGTACTGAACCATAAGTTTTCCAGTCTTTTGGAATCCAAAGCTTTAGCTTTGGATGTGAGAAAAAACAACAGTCCAAAGCTAAAGCTTTGGACTCCAAAATATCCGATAATTTATGGTTCATTACTTAATAGACTCATTTTTTGAGGTATTACTATTTCTAATATCATTAAAATTACCCAAATTAACACAAGTTCCATTCAACAAAATCTGCGTTGTCCTTTCATTATGTTCAATAGATTGCCGCATCAACAATAAAGATTGCAGCAAGGTAGATTTACCCCGTCCATTAATGCCAGTCAGCAAATTTAACTGGCTTAAAGGAAAAGAGGTTTCCTCTTTGAAACATTTGAAGTTAGTTAATTTTATTTGTGTCAACATGTCTCACAGCCCTCTCCTAAAATTTATTGTGCCAGTTTAAATCGGTTAATGACGTTTGTTTTGTTGCCAGTCGAAAAACGCACTGCGTCTAAATAGCTTTTGTTTTTGAGCAATTGCTTAAAATTTCTTTTAATGCGTTGCTTATTTTTTTTCAAAAATGAATCGATCTTGACCGAGAAAAAGTAACAAACTGATTCTAATATAGAAGTATTGATTTTACCTCTGGTTTGATTGCTTGGTAAACGGAAATTGTTTTGACCAAAAAATTCAAACGTCAGTGTCATCACTCGTTTAAAATCGGCTTTAAGTTCTTCTATTTCTGTGTCTGGCATCAAATTAATTTTTCTCAGGGCGTTTTCTACAAAAATACTCATATCATCATGATAATTTGTTGTATCATCAATAATTTTAAATGCCAAATAACGTAACACAACCTCTCTATCTTTCATGCGCTTGGGAGAAACTCCATTATCAATGGCTTTTCTAAAGTATTCCTCTTCAGACAATTCTTTTAGCAATTTAGTCGCTTGACCAATAAATATACAATTCCGAACCTCTTGACGGTTCAACATCGTGCCACCGGTGTTAATCCGGCTAAAAATATCATAAACCACTTGAATGGGTACCGAAGGCTTTATCACATACAAACTGAGCTTTTTGTCCTCAATTCTCGTTTGGTAATCCCCAGTCAACGTTATCAGTTCTGAGAAATTATAGCCATTGAGTTTAGGTAATGCTTCTAAGCCATTTAACTCGAATTTATCATTAACAAATTCATGTAAAGTCGAAGTACGCTGTAAACCATCCACAACAATATATTTCCCTTCCTTGGTTTGATTGACATAAAAGGGTGGTAATGGAAAATTCAAAATGATCGATTCAATAAATTTACTTTTTTGCTCCGGTTTCCAAACCAGATTGCGCTGAAATTCAGGATTAATAATTAATCTTTTTTGATCATATTTTCTCATCAATTCAAAAACCGTGTGAGGTTCTTGTCTAATATCAATATCCTCTTCAGTTGGATCATAAGGATATAATCCGCCACTCTCGTCTTCACTATCTGCGTCGGTTTCAATGATGTCATTATCTATATTTTTCATTATATAAAAAAAACGCTCCAAATTGTTGATTGATGTGATTGGTATTAAATAATATAAATATCGGTTCAAATTTTCAACCCCACACAAAATCCATCTGCCATCATGTTTTATAGCTTTGTACGAAGCCGGTGGTCCCGCCCCGGCTTATTAAAAACGCAGGTTTTATTCGTTTATTTTGCCAGGTTCCTCAGAACAGCAACCACAAGAAGTCGTTTTCTTTTGACCGAATTTATTTTTAACTGGCACGACAATCAGATAGTAAACCAATAATCCGCCCAAAAGTATTGAAGAAACCGTATAAAAAATGTTGGCTTCTTCATTTATCGTGAGAATTTCCGACAAATCCAGTTGAATAAATTCAAATATCGCATCAAGTATCAATCCGAACAATAAACTGCCCGCCAGTATGGTTAAAAAATAGATCATAAAACAAGTCTTGCCTAGAGATTTATAGACAACACTCATAGTGACGGTGCTGGTTGCAGGTCCCGCTGTTAGCAAAATAAAGGCCGCGCCGGGTGAAAACCCAGCCAAAATCATAGCGGCTGCCATTGGGATGGAGCCTGTCGCGCAAATGTAAAGCGGCGGTGCTATCAGCAAAACTATCAAATAGCTCAAAAACACATTTTCGCTCACAAAACCTTCAAAGCCTTGCGGTGTCATCATTAAGCCACCCAGCACGATGCCAAAAGCAAAAGGTTTGGCAATGTCTTTAAATATTACATTAAAAGATTGGTCAAAAAAGGCTTTGATGCTTTTTGTGGGTTTAGTCGAGTGAAGTGGTTTGTAATTTTGAAGTTGGGTGGCGGGGGCAAAAAGGCCAGCCAAAATAGCAATGATCACAGAAGAAATCACTCTAAACAAGGTAAAAATCCACCCAAATACGCCGTAAGTCGCAATAATAGAGTCAATACCGGTTATGGGTGTCGATATTAAAAAACTTAATACCGCGCCATTGCTGGCACCTGATTTTTTCAGGGAAATAGCAAAAGGTATCACGCTACAAGAGCAAAGGGGCAATGGGGCACCAAAAAGGGCGGCTTTGACGACGGAAAAAAGATTATCATTGCCAAGGTGTTTTGTGACGAAATCTGTCGGCATGAATAAATGTAAAAATCCCGCTGCAAGCACTCCAATGATAATAAAGGGTGCCATCATGTTGAGCAACTGCCAACTGTTTAATAAAAAATGAAAAATAATGTCCATAAGTTTTTTTTATCATATTCAAAAAAAAAAAGGTTTTATAAGCGGAAAAAATGCTTGCAAATAATAATCATTCTTAATACAATATGCAATCTTTAAATCACAATAGACTTACGCACTGAGTACAACGGATTAGCGGAATAAACGGATAAAATATAATAAATTCCTATCGTTAATATTAATTAATAGGGTTTTTAAATCCGTTTATTCCGCTAATCCGTTGTACTCATTATTATCTTAAATTAAAATAAAAACCATTATCATCTATAATCAAAAAGGGAGTTAAAATCAATTATGTTAATGAAAACTCAAAACATAACCCAAGCTTTTCCCCTCGCCATGGCATCCCAAGGGGAATGGGTGAAAATTGATAGAGTCGTGGGCGGCAAAAATTTGTTCAAGCGTCTGATTGCAATGGGGTTAATCGAAGAAACCGAGTTACAAGTGTTACAGCGGCAAAAAGGTAACGGAATAGTGGTGGCGCGTGGAGAAACACGCTTAGCTTTAGGTATTGGCATGGCAAATAAAATTATGGTTGTACCGATTGAGGAGAATTGAAATGATGTTAGGTGATATGGCTGTCGGTGACAAGGGCAGAGTAACTGGTCTTGAAAAAGGTAACAAAGGCTATCGAAAAAAACTGTTAGCAATGGGCTTGACTCCCGGCACAGAGTTTAGCGTGATACGTTACGCGCCGATGGGCGATCCTGTAGAAATTAATGTGCGCGGTTTTGCGCTGAGTTTGCGAAAAAATGAGGCGGCTGCCCTATTGGTAGAGAGGATTGAAATATGAAACATTTAGTCATCGGAGTTGTTGGTAATCCTAATTGCGGGAAAACGACCTTATTTAATGTCTTGACAGGCACTAAGCAGCGCGTCGGCAATTGGCCTGGTGTCACCGTTGAGCGCAAAACGGGTTATTACAAACATGATGATCGTGATATTGAATTAGTCGATCTGCCCGGGACTTATTCGCTTGATGTGATAGAGGGGGGGACTTCACTCGATGAGCAGATTGCCCAAGATTATATTCTCTCTGGTGAGGCGGATCTGATTGTCAATATCGTTGATGCGTCTAATTTGGAGCGAAATCTCTATCTCTCTACCCAATTATTAGAAATGCAAGTCCCTTTGGTGATAGCGGTCAATATGATGGATATTGCTGAGCAACGCAATATTGAGATTGACATCGCGGCGTTGTCAGAGCAATTGGGTGTGCCGGTGCTCCCAATCAGTGCTGCTAAACGTGAGGGTATTGAAGAGTTAAAGCAGGCAATGGCTGCTGAGGATAAACATGTGCCGACGCTTCGAGTGGAATACCCGGAGATGATTGAGGCGACTATCACTCAGTTATTGCCCACGATCACGGAGCGTTTGCCTGATAATATCAAATCTCATGCTCATTGGGTTGCCTTAAAAGTGTTAGAAAATGATAGTTGGGCAATAGACACTTTGGGGAAAGATTTAGGCGAAACGGTGCTTCAGGAAAAAATAGAAGAAGATTTGGATGAGGATGTTGATATTATCGTCGCCGATTGTCGTTATGCTTTTATCACTACGATTATGGAAAAGACGGTGAAAAAAGCGAGTCAGGTGACAAGGACGGTTTCGGATAAAATTGATAAAGTCGTGCTCAATCGCCTCTTTGGCATACCTATTTTCCTTGGTGTGATGTATCTGATGTTTATGTTTACCATCAATATTGGTGGGGCTTTTATTGACTTTTTTGATATTTTGTTTGGTACTATTTTTGTCGATGGATTTGGGAAAGTCTTGAGTGCCATCGGTTTACCAGAGGCAGCGGTCATCTTCATCGCAGGTGGTGCCGGTGGGGGTATTCAAATCGTCGCCACTTTTATTCCTATTATTTTTGGTCTCTATTTGTTTTTATCGTTTTTAGAAGATTCCGGCTATATGTCACGGGCTGCTTTTGTCATGGATCGCTTTATGCGCTTTATTGGTTTGCCGGGAAAATCTTTTGTGCCGATGATTGTTGGTTTTGGTTGCAATGTGCCGGCTATCATGGCAACGCGCACTTTGGAAAATCAGCGTGATCGTATTTTGACGATTTTGATGAATCCATTTATGTCTTGTGGCGCACGTTTGCCGGTGTATGCTCTATTTGCGGCAGCCTTTTTCCCGGTGGGCGGACAAAATCTGGTCTTTGGGTTGTATCTGTTTGGCATTGCGGTGGCGGTTCTGACGGGGCTGATTATGAAAAATACTCTGCTCAAGGGAGAGGCTTCTCCTTTCATTATGGAATTGCCGCCTTATCATATGCCGACTGTGCAAGGCATTTTGCTACGGAGTTGGGAGAGGTTGAAAAATTTTATATTCCGTGCGGGTAAGGTGATTGTGCCCATGGTGATTGTGATTAATTTTCTGAATTCTTGGGGCGTTGATGGCTCTTTCGGTAATGAAGACACGGATCAGTCGGTACTGAGCGAAATTGGTCGCACTATCACGCCGGCTTTTGAGCCAATGGGTTTGACTGATGAAAATTGGCCAGCGACTGTGGGCATTTTTACGGGTGTTTTGGCTAAGGAAGTCGTTGTGGGTGCCTTGGATGCTATCTATAGTGAGCTTGCGGCACAAGATGCTGGTACTGAAGCCGAAGAAGAAGAAGCGTTTAGTTTTTGGGGTGGTATCGGTGATGCCTTTGCGACTATTCCAGCCAATTTAGGGGATGTGACTGATACGATTCTCGATCCGCTGGGTATCAATATCGGTGATGTCAGCAATGTAGAGACAGCGGCTGGGGAACAGGAAGTGAGTACAGGGACATTCGGCGCAATGGTAGCGCGGTTTGATGGTCAAATTGGGGCTTTTGCCTATCTGTTGTTTATTTTGTTGTATTTTCCTTGTGTCGCGGCGACGGCTGCCATCTATCGGGAAACGAATATGGGTTGGACGGTGTTTGTGGCGGCTTGGACAACGGGATTGGCTTATCTGTTTGCTACGGTGTTTTATCAGTTGGGGACTTTTGCACAACATCCGATGGCTTCTATTGCTTGGACGGTGGGCTTGTTGAGTCTGTTTGCGAGCAGCGTTTTTGGGCTGTATATTTTTGGTCGTCGTGGACTGAGTACGGGGCAAGAAGCGGTATTGAATGAAGGATAAACAGATAAACAGCAGAGGTGTAGGCGATTTATCGCCTATTATTGTGGAGGGGAGAAAAAACGATGATTTTGACTGAACTTAAATCTTATCTGGTTAAAAATAAAAGGGTGCCTTTGATAGACATGGCTCACCATTTTGATGTGGCACCGGATGCAATAAAGGGGATGTTGGAGCATTGGATACGCAAAGGCAAGGTGCGCCGCCTCGAAGGTCGCAAGTGTGACAAAGGCTGTTGTCAGGCTGATCAGTCTCAGTTGGAAATTTATGAATGGGTGGAACGTCCCATACAAGCTAAAGTTTAATTTAATTGGCACCCTTTAAAAGTAGTTTACAGTTTAATGTGCTAAATTTAGTTGTTTCGGGAATGAGCGGAGCGGATTTCCCGCAACGAAGTCAGCGTAGCTAAACCCAGTTGAGTCGAGACTTTCGGGAAATCCGCGCAGCTCCATTCCCGAAACAACTTTTGCCTCGAAAACTGTTCACTATTTTTTCGATATAATTGAAGGGTGCCATTTAATTTAACATTTTTTTCAGGCGTGCAAGACGTACATTGCATAAATAATAGTCATTATCATTTAGTTCTAGCGTTAGTTTCATATTAAGGAGAAGAGAAGTTGAAAATCAAACCCATTATAGCTGTCGTATGTCTTATCGGATTAGTCAGGGTATCGGTGGCGGAAGAAAATGTATTACCCAGTGGCGTTAGCATAAATGGTATTGTTCAAGTAGAGGCTCACTTTAATCAGGACTATGACGGGAATGATTCTAGTGATTTTGTTGCAGATGAAGTGGGGGTGGCGATAGAGGCTCAGGTACATAAATTAGTTAAGGCTCAAATTGCCTTTCTTTATGAAGAAGGTGGCGATTTAGAAATAGATGAAGCGTTTGTGACTTTGGGTAATTCAGACGTTTATTTGGCGGTGGGACAATTGTATGTACCGTTTGGAAATTTTGAATCGCATATGATTTCCGATCCGCTCACCTTAGAATTGGGCGAGGCGCGAGAAAAGGCGGCTCAAGTGGGTTTTGAAAAGGGGGGAGTCTATGGCGCAATCTATGCTTTCAATGGTGCGACAGGTAGCGAAGATAAGATTGATCATTATGGTGCCAATATTGGATTTGCTCAAGAAACGAAACGCTTCAGTTATGATTTGGGTGTGAGCTATATCAGCGACATTGCTGATTCTGATGGATTGAGTGATACTCTGGGAGAAAATGCGACGAGTCCAGATTATGATTATGTGGGTGGATTAGGGGCACACTTTCTCTTTAATATAGGACCAGTCAGCTTGATTGGTGAATATGTGACGGCGTTAGACGGATTTAATGTTGATCACTTGGCTTTTAATGGCAAAGGCGCGGAGCCAAAAGTTTGGAACGCGGAAGTGGGTTATAGCTTTGAGATTGGGGGCAAAGAGACAACTTTTGCACTCGGCTATCAAGGCACTGAAGAAATGGTTGGTATGGAATTGCCAGAAAGTCGTCTTTTAGCCGGTTTATCGGTGGGGATTTATGAGAATACGACGTTTGCTTTTGAGTATTCCCGTGATGAGGATTATGGTGAGGGCGATGGGGGGACGGGTAAAGATGCTGATATGATGATTTTGCAGGTGGCGGTTGAGTTTTAAAACTCGTCCAAAATAAATTTTGGACTCCTGAGCGAGCGTAGCCTGGATTAATGTAGGGTGCGTCCTACGCACCGTCTTGTAACGTATGATTTATCTACATTGAGACAAAGTGCGTAGGACGCACCCTACAATCCAGGCGGAGCGAACGGTTCCTTATTAAAAGAAAAGGTGTTATCTTTTAATAACAGAACACCTTATTAAAATTCTTTTAATAACGAACTATGAAACGAACACCAATTGGATACACTTTACCTATCTCAACGGTTGGGGAACGATGCCATGCTTTTGTGCCTCATCCCTTGCCCCCACAATCGCCTTTGCAAATCAATGGCGATTTGCATGATCTCATTGATAATACCTTAATCGCATTGGGGCGACTTGATAGTATTTCTATACTTTTGCCAGAAACTTCTTTATTTCTCTACATGTACATCCGCAAAGAGGCCGTGTTATCATCTCAAATTGAGGGTAAAGACGCTGATATGATGATTTTGCAATTGGCGGTTGAATTTTAATTAAAACGACAGGGATAAGTCAAAACAGAAGGCTCGCCGCTAATTTTTCATCCTGAATACGCGGAGCGCTCATCGAGCCGACATAAGTTTTTTAAGGAGTCCAAGATTTATCTTGGGCGCCTCGTCCAAAATAAATTTTGGACTCCTGAGTTCGCTCCGCCTGGATTAATCTAGGGTGCGTCCGACGCACCATCTACCACGTCAAATATATCTACACTAACAAAAAGGTGCGTAGGACGCACCCTACGCTTGCTTAGCCCTCACAATATCCTGCTTAGGCGTACAATTCGCCAATTCGGACCAAGGCGTAGCTAATGGCACAGTTGCCACCGCATTCCCAGGATTCTGCACAATCTTAATAAGTGCGGAGGCTGTTTTTGAGGGCGATGAGTTTGATGTGACGTTGGGCACGAGTAGGGGTATTTTTCATCAACATGCTTTTTCGACGGAAGTTTTGGCATTACCCACCGCCAAAACTTCCGTCGAAAAAAGTGTCATCGGATTATAAGGGGTTTGTGGATGGTGAGTGATAATTAGGGGGAGAAAAAATGTGATGATTAGGGTGTAATTGTTGGTGGGCAATCTGCGGTGCTATTGTTGATAATTAAGTTGTCTGCCCAAAATATATAAATAAGCACACACAAATCTTTTAACATGTAAGCATAGCTATTGATAAAGACAGTAAAAAAACCCAGCCTTGGAGCAGATAATGTCACATCATGACCAGTACATGGGTATAAGCGAGCAATCAAAAGCAAGCAAACATCGGTTGGAGGATGCATACGCCTTACTGAACGCAGGCAGGTGGCGTGGCGCAATGTATATGTCCGGATACGCGGTTGAATGCCTTATCAAAACCAAACTTATGCGAATATATGGTTGCCGAAATCTTTATGAACTTGAATACGAGTTACAACGTCGCGGCAAACTTGCTAGTCATACAACTGTTTTTACACATCATCTGGAGTTGTTGCTTCGACTGACACAAACTTTTGACCGACTCCGGCAGAACCGAAATATTTGGCCACAATT
This sequence comes from Candidatus Thiomargarita nelsonii, assembly GCA_000785145.2. Classification (GTDB taxonomy): domain Bacteria; phylum Pseudomonadota; class Gammaproteobacteria; order Beggiatoales; family Beggiatoaceae; genus Thiomargarita; species Thiomargarita nelsonii_B. The sequence continues at coordinate 18,755 of JSZA02000039.1, read as the reverse complement.
TAATATTGTCAACCGTTGGATGCCCGCTTGGCGATATAGTTCTAATCTCGCAAATCGTCAAGATGCCGAAGTTTTTTTGGAGGCTGTTGATTGGATCGACAACAATATGTAAGGAGGTTTTTATGGCAAATGAACAACTCAAGAAAAAAGTTCACGACGTTTTAAAAACAGGCTACTTCGCAGATATCGATGATGCTGTCGATGTGTCTGAAGGGCCAGAAGATAGTCTTCATCTGGTCATTTTCAGCCGAAAATTTGATGGTAAATATCTAAAAGAAAAGAATGATTTAATTTGGTCTGAACTCATGCAGCATTTGAGCAAAAATGAATGGGGTAAGGTTTCTTTGTCAATTGGGGTAAGTCCAGAAGAAATAAAGGCTACCTAATTCTACTTTATTATATTACAGCTAAGCTAGAGCGATATCCACCCTACTTATGCTATGGAATTGCCAGAAAGTCGTATTTTAGCCGGTTGAATTTTAATTAAAACTACAGGGATTAGTTATTAGCAGGGATAAGTCAAAACAGAAGGCTCGCCGCTAATTTTTCATCCTGAATACGCGGAGCGCTCATCGAGCCGACATAAGTTTTTTAAGGAGTCCAAGATTTATCTTGGGCGCCTCGTCCAAAATAAATTTTGGACTCCTGAGTTCGCTCCGCCTGGATTAATCTAGGGTGCGTCCGACGCACCATCTACCACGTCAAATTTTAAGTACCGAACCATGAATTTTAATGTATTTTGGAGTCCAAAGCTTTAGCTTTGGAAACTATTTATTTACCCGCCAGATATTTCGCAGCAAACGGCTCAGTTATATCTCTGAGCCGCTTATCCAAAATCTTAAATACCTGCTTTTGAATAAAATTCGGCACTCCGCCATAAAAAGCCTGTGCAATTCCCCCCGTGATACATGCTTGCGTATCACTGTCTCCGCCCAAAGATATGGCATTTCTGATGGCATCTTCATAATTCTCCGATTCCAAAAAAGCGGTGATAGCTTGCGGCACTGAGCCTTGGCAGGAGACATCAAAATAATAAGTTGGGCGGATCGTTTCTAAAGGGATGCTGAGATTGTATCCAAATGTGTTTTCAATGTAATCCTTAATCGTCCGTTTATCCTTGCCAGTCTTCGCTAAAAAAATAGCAGCGGCGGTGGCTTGGGCTCCTTTGATGCCTTCTGGATGGTTATGCGTTACCGAGGCACTGAGCGATGCTTTTTCTAAAACGGTTTCCAAGTCGTCGTAAGCAAAACCGATTGGACTGACGCGCATCGCGGAGCCGTTACCCCAACTATTGTAGGGTTTATTATTGTCAGAAGCGGCCCATCTATGGAAATTTCCCCCGTAACCTGCCCAAGGATAATAACGATAATATTCCTTGAGTTTGTTGACATAAGGCACTTTGTTGAGAATGCTGTCCGCTAGTGCCACCGTCAACACGGTGTCATCAGTAAATGTGCAACCAAAGGAAAAAAGAGGAAAATTTTTGGTCTTGATACTGTTTCCTTCGTAAACTGAGCCTATAATATCACCTGCAATTGCGCCTATCATTTTTTTCTCGATGTTCAAGTTTTGTAAAATTATTATAACGCAGTCTCTTGCCTTATTCAAAACAACAAAGATTACCATGAGTTTTCAACTATCAAAGAAATCCTATTTCTTTAAGAAATAGGATTTCTATAAATGTTAAAATATATCATTTAGGATGTTCACAGTTGCCCACGGGAAAAACGTCATGGATAAAAAACACCTTGATACATTAAAAAATTTGCCAACTCTTCTAGCCAAATTGCGGGATTTATTGACCGACTTTGAGTTTTTGAGACTCAAGGTAGAAACTTTTGGCCTGTCGTATAGTGATTTTAAAACATTCGATCAGATCAAAAGTAAACTTGGTATTGATGTCAAATCAGGTGGTTCATTATTTGAAAATACCAAAACGGTTAAAGCAAGCGAACTACTGACTAATATACTCTATGAAAACCTTTCTCTGGCATTAAATATTAATACCGAAAAAGCCCGTTCTGAATTAATTATTGCCCCGGTTCTGGTTGAAGTAAGAAAACTCCTTGATCGAAAAATTAGCTTATTTTCTGGTTTGGAGTTTAATGTTGATGAAAAAAAGGGCTTAAATGGTTTCTGTGATTTTATCTTGAGTCAATCCCCCGATCAGATATTCCTAGAATTTCCAGTCATGTGCATAGTTGAGGCAAAGAATGAAAATCTCAAATCTGGCTACGCTCAATGTGCAGCAGAAATGATTGCTTCTGAAATTTTTAATAATAAACACTCTTATCCAGTAAAGTATATATTGGGTGTTGTTACGACGGGCAGTAACTGGAAATTTTTGAAGTTAGAAAATGGTACCGTTTATATTGATTTTGACGAATATTTAATTAGTCAAATTGATCAGATTTTAGGTATTATTAAAACGGCTCTTGATTAAACCTACGTCCAAAGCTAAAGCTTTGGACTCCAAAATATACAAATCAAAAAAATTAATAATCAATCGGTTTTTATTTATCCGATATCAAGCATCCTATTTCTTCAAGAAATAGGATTTTTTTTGTGGCCATTTTTTGACCACTGATTAGCACTCACTCGCCCAAAGCTAAAGCTTTGGACTCCAAAATTAAATTTTTTTGGTCAACATAAAAAAATTTAATGCAAAAAAAGCGTGACATCTCCAAAATAATAATGTAGAATACGCAGCCATCAATCATCGGAGCGTGGCGCAGCCTGGTAGCGCACTACCATGGGGCGGTAGGGGTCGTGAGTTCAAATCTCGCCGCTCCGATATTTTATCTTTATCTCAGTATTTCTCTCCCATCCACCCCCCTTATGAATTTTCTGGCTCCTTGCCTGAGCGATGCTGTACAACCCTCCTCTATTTAAATCTTCTAAATCCCCAAGTCTAATCAATCCTATCTCAAAAAATGTTATGTTAGAATAGCAAAAATACGTGTACCTTGCATAATTAGACAAGAGAAAATCCATGAAAATCCCAAAACTTGATACTGATCTACAAAAAATCGTTGATGCCTGTCACCATGACCCCTTTTCAGTACTTGGCAAACACACGGTTAGAGGGCAAACCTTGGTACGTGTCTATATCCCTTATGCGGAACAAGTCACCATTGCAGAAGGTAACTTGTCCATGCGGCGGATAGAGGGTACTGATCTCTTTGAATGGCAGGGCAAGCATAAAATCCCAGATCGCTATCGCCTCATTTGGCGCGATAAAGAGCATCGTACACACATTACCCATGATCCCTACTGTTTTCCTGCCCAATTGTCTGATTTTGACATGCACTTATTTAGTGAGGGCAAACATTGGCACGCTTACCGATTTTTAGGCTCACATATCCATGAAGCCGAGGGTATAGGGGGAGTACGCTTTGCCGTCTGGGCACCCAATGCGGAGCGTGTCAGTGTCGTGGGGGATTTTAACCGCTGGGATGGACGCGCCCACCCAATGCGAACACACGGCAGTAACGGCATTTGGGAATTATTCATTCCTAATGTTGCGGCAGGGGCTTTATATAAGTTTGAAATTCGCAACCGACAAACCAGTGAGCTTTCCCTCAAAACTGATCCTTATGGACAGCAATTTGAAATACGCCCTCAAACAGCCACTATCGTAATAGATAAAAAACCTTACATTTGGCATGACAAAAAATGGCTGGATAAACGCAAAACGTGGGACTGGCAGCACGCGCCAATGTCCATTTACGAACTACACTTAGGCTCTTGGCAACGCGGACCAGAAGGCGAATTTCTCAATTACCGCGAATTAGCGAAACGCTTGGTCGATTATGTCACCGAGATGGGCTTTAGCCATATTGAATTATTACCTATCACCGAACATCCTTTTGATGGCTCTTGGGGTTATCAAACCACTGGCTATTATGCCCCCACCAGCCGCTATGGTACGCCTGAAGATTTCCGCTATTTTGTGGATTATTGTCATCAACACAATATTGGCGTATTTTTAGACTGGGTGCCTGCCCATTTTCCCAAAGATGCTCATGGCTTAGGCCGTTTTGATGGCACTCCCCTCTATGAACACGAAGATCCCCGCAAAGGTGAACATTTAGACTGGTCAACACTGATTTATAATTACAGTCGCTATGAAGTGAAAAACTTTTTACTTTCCAGTGCCTTCTATTGGCTAGAAGAAATGCACCTTGACGGTTTACGAGTGGATGCCGTTGCCTCTATGCTTTATTTAGATTATTCCCGCGAAGACTGGATTCCTAACGAATTCGGCGGACGTGAAAACCTCGAAGCGATTGAATTTATGCGAGAACTCAATACGGTCGCGCATGGGGAATATCCGGGCGTATTGATTATGGCAGAAGAATCAACCTCTTGGCCTCAAGTCACCCGTCCCATCGAGGTTGGCGGATTAGGTTTTAGCCTCAAATGGAATATGGGTTGGATGAATGATAGCTTGAGTTATATGTCCAAAGAGGCGGTTTATCGCAAATATCATCACGATAAGCTCACCTTTAGCATGTTATATGCATTTGAGGAAAATTTCTTACTACCCTTTTCGCATGATGAAGTGGTGCATGGTAAGGGTTCTATGGTCAACAAAATGCCCGGGGATGAGTGGCAACGATTTGCCAATTTGCGCCTACTTTATACTTATATGTTTACGCATCCGGGCAAAAAATTGCTCTTTATGGGCACTGAATTTGCTCAAGGGCTTGAATGGAATAGTGCCAATACCTTAGATTGGTATGTGCTTGAATATGAATTTCATAAAGGATTACAAGGGCTGGTGAAAGATTTAAATAATCTTTATCATAAAGATAAAGCCTTGTATCAATATGAATTTGAATGGCGGGGCTTTGAATGGATTGATTGCCGGGATGCCGATAATTCTGTGCTGATTTTCCTACGCAAGAGTGATGAGGAGATGCTCATTGTCGCGGTCAATTTCACGCCCGTACCCCGTTATGATTATCGGATTGGTGTCCCAAAATCTGGCCTTTACCAAGAAATTCTCAATTCTGATGCTGCCTGTTATGGTGGCAGTAATGTGGGCAATGGGGCAATGCTGTTGAAAGCGGAAGATAAACCTTGGATGGAGAGAGACCATTCCATTTCTATTACTTTGCCGCCCTTAGCGGGTATTATCCTCAAACAGGTGGAAGAAAAAGTTGAGGTGATTAAGGAAACCAAGCCATGCAAAAAGACTACCAAGAAGCTGCCGATAAGCTAGAGGGAGCCGTTGAAGAGGCTATCAGTTCTCTGAGAACACAAATGGCGGGCCTCAATATTGATAAAATTGCCAAAGAGTCGATGGCGGTTGAAGTCGTTTCATTTCTGTTAGCGAAATGCTTAAGCGATGAACGATTGGCTTTTGATTTTGACGATAGGCAACAGGCGCATAAAGAGGCGATGCACATTATTAAGGCAGCCGTTATCCAGTATCGCCGTCAAAACATTTGTAGCGGATATTGGAGTCCAAAGCTTTAGCTTTGGACAAGGCGAAATTAAAACAGAGATTCAATCAATGAGTTTAGACGCGAGCTGGTTTACAGAAATTGATTCACCCAAGGGGAGTGCTTTTTCATTACACTTAAAAGGCAAATTACATGAAGAAAAAACGCATTTTCAGCAAATTGCCATTTATGAAACGACAGAATTTGGGAACTTGATGACGCTGGATGATCTCGTCATGCTCACGGAGCGCGATAATTTTATTTATCATGAAATGATGTCTCATCCAGTATTATTTATGCACCCTGCTCCACGCGAAGTGGCCATTATTGGGGGCGGAGACTGTGGCACTTTGCAGGAAGTTTTAAAACATCCAGACATTGACTCTGTATTACAAATTGAAATTGATGAGCGCGTCACTCGCCTTTCAGAGCAATATTTTCCCATGCTCTGCGAATCCAACGATGATCCACGCGCTGAATTTTATTTTGAAGATGGTATTAAATGGATGGCAAACGCGCCAGAGAATAGTCTTGATGTTATCATTGTTGATAGCACGGATCCGTTGGGACCAGGAGAAGGTTTATTTACGGAGAACTTTTACCGAGATTGTCGGCGCGTGTTGACGCCAGAGGGATTGTTAGTACAACAAAGTGAATCGCCACTTTTGCATTTGCCGCTGCTACAATCCATGCACGAGGCTATGCGTGAAGCCGGTTTTGAGAATACGCGCACTTTGCAATTTCCGCTTTGCGTTTACCCGTCGGGGTGGTGGACAGCGACAGTCGCGGGTAATGGCGATTTAACGATATTTCGGGAAGAGGATGCCTATAATAGATCATTTGAGACGCGCTACTATAATCCTGAGATGCAAGAAGCCAGCTTTGTGCTGCCTCAGTTTTTAGTCGAGGCGTTGCCTGATTGATACAAGCTAAATAGTTTCGGGAAATCGTCCCTCATTCCCGAAACAATAATAAAGAGAGAAATCCTATTTTTTTAAAAAATAGGATTTCTTGAGCAAGCACTTAGTTTAACTAAACGGGGATAAAATGATGCTTAAAGAATTTGAAAAATGGTTGACTGAAAAAGAATCATTTTTACGTCAGCAAGGATTCACCATAGCCGTTTCACATTCTCCAACTGACATTAACAAACCGAGTCTCTGTGTTGATATGGATTCGGACGACTATGTGGGACGCATTGTTATGTGGAACACAGGGGAATGTCAAATTGAAATAGTGAATGTAGAAACAGAAGAAACTATCTTAGATGATTATAGGGTTGTTTCAGCACCATCGGAATTTGATAAGGTATTTTGCTTGATGCATTTGGTACTGTCTAAATAGTTTCGGGAAATCGTCCCTCATTCCCGAAACAACTAACTTTCACATAAATCTGCAACCACACATTGTTGACACTTAGGCTTGCGAGCAACGCAGGTATAACGCCCAAGCAAAATCAACCAATGATGTGCCTCTTTTTGATATTTTTTAGGAACGCGACTTAACAATTGCTTTTCGACAACTCCTACCGTTTTGCCCGGTGCCAAGCCTGTCCGATTAGACACTCGAAAAATATGCGTATCAACGGCGATAGTCGGCTCACCAAAAGCCGTGTTTAAAATCACATTCGCTGTTTTTCGTCCCACCCCCGGCAAGGCTTCCAAACTCTGACGTTCGCTCGGCACTTCTCCGTTATGTTGTTGAATGAGTATCTGACAAGTTTTAATAATATTGCGAGCTTTGACATTAAACAAGCCGATGGTTTTGATATATTCTCGCAGCCCGTCTTCGCCCAAAGCCAAAATCGTCTGAGCGGTGTTAGCCACTTTGAATAATGGCAGAGTGGCTTTATTCACGCTTTTATCTGTCGCTTGGGCAGAAAGCATGACAGCTATCAATAATTCAAAGTGGCTGCTGTAATTGAGTTCTGTTGTTGGGTGCGGATTTTGCGCTTGTAGGCGGCTAAAAAAAGTCTGGCGTTGTTTAGCGTTCATGATCCAACCATTTCTCACTCAAATAATCTTCTACTTTTTGTTGATCCTCTTTATTTAAAGGATAGGGATAGACGATTATTTCTGCTATGTCTCCAGAAAAAAAGCCATTATACCAACCTTGCCCCATGACCAGATTATCTGCCCCCGTGAGAGGAATTTGAAAAGGTTGCAGCCCTCCCATGGGTTCCCCATTCAAAAATATCCCTTCTCGATTCCAAGAAATTAAGGCATAATCTCCCGAAGGTGCCTTTATCTGCGAAGCCCCTTCTCCCACGGTTGCTATCAACATTTCTTTGTTGGCGACCAAAAGGTACTGTGCATTTTTGCTTTTGTGCCCTTTACGAATAATACCAGTCCATCCACTGAGAGCAGTCGCCTTGATCACCGCATACATCGTCGCTTCTGAAAAATTCAGAGAAGGATGGTCAGGTGTGCTCAACAAATCACGGTCAAAACGAATGACAGTATGTCCATTTAATGCGTTTTTAACTATTTTAGGCTGGAGAGATTCTACACTTTGTTTAAGATTATTTTGATTACCGCTCTTATCCTGCCATTCAATGACTTTGCCCTTGACGATAGTTAAGCTGCTCGAATCGTCCGCATCAAACCAAAAAGCGGCACCTAAAGGTGGACGGCCTGACAGCGAAGTCATAAGCATTTTTTCTTCAGAAAGCTGACTGTCGCCGTTCTCATCGTGCGCTTGCACCACGACATAATAAACGGTGCCTGGTGCGAGTCCTTTTATGGTATAAGGCAAGCTGGTCACATTATCAATTGTCTTAGTATAATTGCCGGAAGATGTTCCATATTTTACCGTGTAATAATCACCCGTTGCTCTCCAAGCGAAGGTAATCTCTTTATTTCCGCCTTCAGAATAAGTCAAGGATGGCACTTGGGGTGCTTGAAAAACCATTTGTCTCCATTCAGAAACAGTGGCATTCTGCTTAAATTCTCCTGTCATTTTCCAAAGTGCATCAGAAATAACCGGTTGCATATTAGTAAAATATTTTGAACTAAATCGGTCATTGGCTTGATATGCCTCGATCAAAGCATTAATAGCCTTTGGATTGCCTTTACCTTGTTGTGCTAAAGCTTTGGCAGATTCGATTTTGATCGCATCTTTTTTGTTCTGCAAACAGCTTTCGTTACAATTTTTTTGACCTAATTTGAGTTTGAATTGTAGGGCATTGATTAACGCCGATATTGCAGACTCATCTGATGGTAGCTTTTTTAATGCCTTAGCGACATAAACTTTTATCTCACTGGTATCGCTATCAGTGAGCAGGTTCATCAGTTTAACAAGAATAGGGATAGCCGCACTATTTCCCGTTTTTCCAAGTGCTTCGATAGCATATTGTATTCTGGATACTTGGATATCTCGTGTGTTAATGATTTCCTGCAAAGTAGGTATAGCGCCCATTTGACCCAAGGCTTGAGTAGCGACATAAGCATGATTTTTATACCAATAATGGCTATCGCCTCCTTCAGTGAATTCAAGGGCTTTTGCTTTTAAATAAGGAATGGTGATAGGCGCTGCCAATTGTCCCAAAGCATCAATGGCGCGTTTGGCGACAACCCAGTCTCTATCATCAATCATATCAATGCACATATTGACGGCTTCACGCACTCCACTTTTTTTCCCGAGTTCTTCAGCCGCTTGATAGCGTTCTGCCGGTTTAGCACTTTCAGCCAATTTCAGCAAAGTGTTCAGTTCAGCATCAACATACTTAGGATTACGCTGTTTGCGGTATTTGACTTCATCGTAAAGATGTTTTGTGCCATGTTTATGAGAACTGTCATACCATGAATGAAAAAGTATAATATCACCGCGTTCGACTTCCTCTAAAATCCAATCGTAAAATATTGATTGTTCTTCATAAATGCCATGAAACTGGTTGACAGAAAAAGCGTCTGGAAAGGCGGCACGTACATCAGACGGTGTCCCGCTTTCTGAGAGATTTCGGGTGCGATAGGGTGCGCTGTATGCCCACCATTGGTAGTTTTCCCATTCAGGGATGACCATAACATCAGGGTGGATGTCATGAAGTGCCTGTATATCAACCGCCGAGACGTTTGCATTGACTTCCCAAGCATCAAGATAATAAAGTTTGACGCCCCATCGTTTTTTGGCGTATGCGATTTTATCAGCCAACTCGGCAACCGTTTCTTTATCTGATTTCAGTTTCCGGGTGGCTTTCCAGTGGAATTTATTGTCCAAAATATAGCTTGGCGCACCAAGGGTGAGTCCAATTTGAAATCCAGCCTCCTTGAATTTTTGGATATATTCGTCGGCAATGGCATCCATTTCAGGTGCCGTTTGTCCAATAATTCTGGGATCGCCTACATAGCTGATAGGATGAGGGGCTTGTTGTCCTTCGATGTCCCAAATGATGATAGCTTGTGCATTCACTTCCTGTAAGTTAGCAATAATTCGATCCGCGCGTTCAAAAAGACGCTTTTTAAACTCTGCTTTTCCTGCTTCTGTGACTTTTCCTGCGTCATTAACGATATATAAGTCAGGATCATTAAACCATCCACGCGGATTATGTGGCCAGTTATAAAGTTGTCCTGAGCGACAGAGAAATTCAGTGCCAATCGGGCGTCGATCTGGCCATTTAAAGGTTTTGGGGTGTTTGATTTGCCAGTCTTTGTAGGTTTTTGAGCCTAGTTCAATATAATCACTGCCAGGCGGCGCAAATTGAATACGATAGCTCATTTTGCGGGTTTCTCCTGACAATAGCGGTGCTTTTTTGTGGATTCCAATAGTGAGTAATGCTTTTGTTAATCCGCTTTTAACTTGATTGAGTTCTGGATTGATTTGAAGAATTTCTGGCGGTGAGATTTGCTGATTGGTGAACACTATGACTGCTTTTTCCGTTTCAATTCCAATAATAGGCGGCTTTTCTTGGACATTATGGCCGCCTCTGATACTAAAGCCTTTTTGCCAATGCCAAGGTGTTGTGCCGCCTGGACGTCCCGATAAAAGGAGTTTAAATGGTTTGATTGGAAGGTTCACAATAGGCTTATCGTTGGGATTGCTGATCGTCAAAGTGAGTTGTAATTCATCCTCTTTTTCTACTGCGTATTGGGTGCGAATGGATATGCCGTTTTCATAAGTACGGGTAATGTCATTGCCATATCCGACTTTATTTTGGGGATAGGGACCACCTATTCTAAAAGTTGAGCCGTCTGTTGCCTGATAATCCGCATAAATAGCATGGTTAAAGGTAGCTTCTCCCCCATAATATTCATGGTTGTTGTATGTCAGGGACGCAAGGCCATTTTGGTTGTATTTGACAACTAATCCCTTTTTAAGCAAGGGCACTTGTTGCTGCTTAGTCTTTTGGGGTTGACTCATTTGATACTGAGTGCTTTGGTATTGGGCTTCTTGATTCATTTGAGAACAATTCACTAGGATTGTCCCTGTCAGGATAAAGAGTAAGATGAGCTTTCTGGTGTCGAATCTGTTCATATTTTCTCCAATATGATGTGATGTGGAACTGATTAAATGAAAAAAAGGCTTGCTATTTTAAGTCCAAGTCAGTGATAACTTTTTTTGTTGCTTGGCACAATCAAACAGATATAAATGGATCAAATTCTGATAAGGAATCCCATTTGCTTCCGACAGTGTTTTGAAATACCCTAGCGTTTCTTCATCCAAAGGAATAGTGATTTGCTGCTTGATTTTGTCAAAATAGGGAGATTTTAAGTGGCTCATTATATAGTATAGCAATCAGGTTGATATAGGTGTTCCCAAACCGAGTTTGGGAACGAAAAAATAGACTTGTCCCTGTCTAATGATGAACGCAGAGCGTGGGAACGAGAAATGCTTAAACTACAAGGCATCCATCGCCAGCCGCAATTCCCGCAAAAATGCCGGTATCGTTTCCAACAGCTTTTCTTGAGGCTCAGTTTCAATCCGTTGCACAATCGCACTGCCCACAATCACGGCTTCACTGATTTGAGCCGCCATTTCCGCATCCTTTATGCCTGCCACTTTCTCGGCTACGCTGGTGACATCAAGGTTGGCACTGCCCGTCACGCCTTTGAGCGATACATAGCAAGTGTTATGTCACTCGATGATATTATTTTTTAAAAGAACTAATATCTTGTGGTAGTCCAACTCTCATAAAATATCGCGCAAATGCTTGGGATAAATGTTCCCGATAGGGCGAAAGCAAACTGAGTCGTTTACCAGATGTTTTTGCAAATAAAGTTAATACGTCCTTTGGTGTTGTATAGATACGTTTAAATTCTATAACCCGTAATGGAACGCCTAAGCTGTCATCATCGCTTAACATATGGAGGGCAGGTGAGTTACCTTGTCGAATATCCTCTTTTCTTTTAACCCTTTCTTTGGCATTTTTCCATTTATTAGTGCGTACTTGCAATGCCTCATAGTCGGCTAACAACCAGATTGGACAGAGAATGACAGTATCTATATTATTGTTATCAAGATCACAGGATTGACTCAGAACAATGACATCCACTAGATTAACATCGACTGGTGTATATGGGGTTTCATTATTCTGTATTGCCCTGATAGTTTCGGGAGTCACCTTCGGTAAAAAAATGGGATAATTATAAAATATATCGCCTTGCTCTACCTTTTCTCCCGTCACTATCTTATACCAAGGATATTCTTCAGCCATATTTTCCCTTTTTCTCTTTGAAACAACACTTGAGCCTATAAATCTCAATTGGTTCAGTCATCGCAGTCGATGATTGACAATTTTTTAGGTTTTGATAATTTTCCGATAAAACGGCCAATTTTCTTTATTTCAGGCAAAGCCATTTCTTCTTCCTTAAAGGGTATCTTGTCTGTGAGTTCTAACGCTTGGAAAATATTATTTTTTTCATCTTCCAAAGCGTTCTCAAGTTCCGTTCTCATCGCCTTGATTTGAACCAAGGTACTCAGACAGAACTGAATAAGCGAAAGGGTTGGTAATGTCACGATCTGTTTTTCTTCTGGTATTCCCTCATCATTTGTCACCACAAAAAAACGTAACTTACTGTTTGCAGCACCCATCATGCTTGCTTCAATGCTGTCAAAGTACAATTCCGTTGAAACCACAGGCGGCGTTGCTTTATCATATTTTGCAGCCACGATATTTCCCCTTATTAATTTTCCTCGTTCCCAAACTTTGGGAACGAGAATAACACATTTTCACACATTACTTGTCATGCCATCCATCGCCTGCCGCAATTCCCGCAAAAATGCCGGTATTGTTTCCAACAGCTTATCTTGAGGCTCAGTTTCAATCCGTTGCACAATCGCACTGCCCACAATCACGGCATCACTGATTTGAGCTATTTGCGCTGCCATTTCCGCATCCTTAATGCCAAATCCTACGCCTATCGGTAATTTTGTGTATTGACGAATTTCTGCCACTTTCTCGGCTACGCTGGTAACATCAAGGTTGGCACTGCCCGTCACCCCTTTGAGCGATACATAGTATAAATAGCCATCGGTTTGGGCACAAATACGTTTGATGCGTTCTGGCGTTGTGGTGGGTGCCAAGAGAAAAATCGGGGCTATCGCGTGTGAGCGTAATAATGTGCAGAACTCGCTGGCTTCTTCTGGCGGTAAGTCCACCGTCAATACTCCATCGACTTTGGCAGCTTGAGCGCTTTTAACAAAGCTTTTATAACCCATAATTTCTATTGGATTAAGATAACCCATCAAGACAACAGGCGTTGTTTGGTTTTGTTCCCGAAAGGTTTTTACCATCTTCAAAACATCACTTAGACGGGTGCCTGCCGCTAAGGCGCGTTCACTGGCGCGTTGAATCACGGGACCATCTGCCATCGGATCAGAAAAAGGGATGCCTAATTCAATGATATCGGCACCCGCATCAACTAAAGCGTGCATTAAGGGCACTGTCAAGTTTGGTGTCGGATCGCCAGCAGTAATAAAGGGAATGAGGGCGGTGCGTTTTTGGGCACGTAGCTTATCAGTTAAACGGCTCATATTTTTATTCCTTCAAGCGTGGCAACGGTATGAATGTCTTTGTCTCCGCGTCCCGATAGATTGATCACAATAATTTTATCTTTGTCGAGCGTGGGCGCGATTTTTTTGCAATAGGCTAGGGCATGACTGGATTCTAGGGCGGGCATGATGCCTTCCATGCGTGTTAAATCGTGAAAGGCGGCTAAAGCTTCGTCATCTGTCACGGCGACATATTTGACGCGCCCCGTATCTTTGAGCCATGCATGTTCAGGTCCCACGCCCGGATAGTCTAATCCCGCAGAAATTGAATGAGTTTCAATGATTTGTCCGTCCTGATCGCTCATCAAATAAGTCCGATTGCCATGCAATACGCCAGGTTTTCCAGCACACAAGGGGGCGGCATGGTGGCCGGTGTCTAAACCATCACCAGCGGCTTCTACGCCATACATGGCAATATCTTGTTCATCCAAAAAGGGATAAAATAGGCCCATGGCATTAGAGCCGCCGCCGACACAGGCAATTAAAAAATCGGGCAAGCGTCCCGTCAAGACTTTAATTTGTTGGCGAGTTTCTCGCCCGATGACGGCTTGAAAGTCGCGTACCATGGCAGGATAAGGATGGGGTCCGGCAACGGTGCCAATGATATAAAAGGTATTATCGACATGAGTCACCCAGTCGCGCATGGCTTCATTGAGTGCATCTTTTAGGGTTTTTGAGCCAGATTCTACCGTGCGAACTTGGGCACCCAAAAGGCGCATCCGGTAAACGTTGATGGCTTGACGTTTAACATCTTCAGCACCCATATAGACGACGCATTCCATGCCAAAGCGTGCCGCAACAGTGGCACTTGCCACACCATGTTGTCCTGCCCCTGTTTCTGCAATAATGCGGTTTTTGCCCATACGTTTGGCGAGTAATGCTTGTCCGACGGTGTTATTGATTTTATGGGCACCCGTATGGTTTAAATCTTCGCGCTTGAGATAGATTTGTGCGCCACCCAAGTGTTGTGACCAACGGGCTGCGTGATACAAAGGCGAAGGGCGGCCTACAAAATTGTGTAAATCGTCATTGAGTTCGGCTAAAAAGGCTGCATTTTTTAAATAGTGTTCATAAGCTTGTCGTAGTTCCTCTAATGGCTGCATCAAAGTTTCTGGAACAAAAATTCCCCCGTAGATTCCAAAATGACCGTGTGCATCGGGTAAACTTGTCTCTTGGTGGGTGAATGATTTAATGTTTGACATTGAGACTCCTCTCATAAATGCGGACATTTTTTCCGCGTCTTTAATACCTTTGGCAGATTCTACGCCGCCACTGACATCAACAGCATAAGGTGTTAAGGTGGTGATAGCTTGGCTCACATTTTCTGGCGTTAAGCCACCGGCTATGATGATGGGTTTGGATAAATGCGTTGGGACTTGTTGCCAATCAAACACTGTTCCCGTGCCGCCTTTGATTCCTTGTACATAAGTATCTAATAATAAGGCTTTGGCATTAGTATAGCGTTTTGCAAAGGCTTGCACATCAACATCGGGGCGCATGCGTAATGCTTTAATATAAGGTTTAGCAAATTGCTGGCAATCCTCTGGTGACTCTTCACCATGAAATTGCAATAGTTCGAGTGGCAATTGTGCCAAAATACCATGTACGAAGGTTGGTTCAGCATTAACAAATAAACCGACAACTGTCACAAATGCTGGCAATGCTTGAATAATGGCTTGTGCTTGTTCAACTGTGACGGCGCGTGGACTTTTTTGATAAAATACTAATCCAATGGCATCGGCACCCAGTTTGGCTGCCACTAGCGCATCTTGTGGGCGAGTAATCCCACAGATTTTGACGCGGGTGCGTGATATTGGGTTGTTTTGATTTGTTTTCAGCATATTAATGACTTTCTATAAAAATCTATGAATAAGAAAAGACTTATCGTATTAATTACGCTTTTAATAATTATAGTTGTTTTAGGTACACTACCCTATTTTATAGGGGGGCAAGTTGAGCAACGATTTCCCAATCTCAATCAAGCTCTTTCAAATAAGTTTAAACTAAAACAAGTCGATAGCACCTACGAGCGTGGCTGGTTTCACTCTTCAGCACAAACGCTCGTCGAATGGGGAAAAAGTGGCTCCAATGATAACCGTCTTATCATGGTACATGAAATTGATCATGGTTTTTTGCCGATACGATTACCCATGGTTGATACCACCATCCGCCCCCCCCTCAGTACGGCGACACTACTCGAAGCACATACGACTGTACAAATAAATGGCGGTATCGTCATTCAGCTAAAGATACCAGCGCAGCAGGTAAAGGATGAAAAAGCTCACCTACAATGGCAAGATTTCGAGGGCACTGTGTACGCCAATCGCAGCTTGACTGCCATACAGACAGAGATACGCAGTCCGCAAATACAGTTAGAGACTGCTCAAGGTCAAATAGTGATACAACAAATGTCGCTTCAAGCAGATGTGCAACCAGGCAGCACAAATTTTCTGCAAGAAGGTCGTTTAAGTATTGCAGATATACGCTTAGCTGGCAAACAAAAACCGCTAGTCAGATTAAAAGGGCTTGAATTGGTAGGCAATAATGATATTGTCAGCGATAATTTGATGATAGGGATGAAAACGGGCTTGCAGCAAATAGAAGTTGGGGCGGACCAGTATGGTCCTGGTTTTGGTCGTTTTGAACTACTTCATTGGCATGTGCCGACTTTGATGAGTATCAAAAATACGATGACTGAGATACAAAGTCGGGGTTTGCCCAAGCGGCTACAAGATAGGATGCTCAAGCTTAGATTGGCACCATACGGGGTGGCGTTATTAAAAAATACGCCCGAATTTGCGATTACTAACCTAAATTTTAATATGCCAGAGGGTGAATTACGTGGCGCACTGCGAGTAAAAATGGAGCCGTTTGATCAGTTTGCCTTAGCTGCATTTAATCCGTCTTTGCTTTTGAATATCCTAGATGCACAACTGGATATGCATATACCTCAATCACTATTGCAGGACGATTCAACAGCAGACGAAACAATAAGACAACGCCTAAATGTGTGGTTAGAACAGGGAATTTTGATAGTAGCTAAAGATCAGCCTAATTATTATCAGAGCCAAATGCAGTTGAAGGGGGGAATATTACAAGTGAATGGACTGCCCTTACCCATAGCAACCATTTTGAGTGAAAATTAGGTTTCATCGACAAATATCTACTTGTAGACAAAAAATGTTTACATTTCGACATTGTGGACTAGGGAGTATCAACCCTTTATCCCCTCGCCGAAGCTTAGGGTTACTTGGTGTTTAGTGCTTTGACATCCTCACCGCCCGCCCCCCCAAACGTTGAAAGCGCCTTAAAAATCCTATTTCTTCAAGAAATAGGATTTTTTGCTGTTTGAAAGAGACTTAAAAACCTATTTCTGATAACTGATAACTGATAACTGATAGTTTTTCAAGCCATTCTTTCGATTGCTACAGCAATCACAACATAACGTGAACCCTCATTTATATTACAAGAATAACAGCCAATGAGGGTCAAACGTCGTTTCAAACAGGGTGCTATCCAACGGGTATTCCTTTTATCAACAATACGAATGTCCAAAACCTGATAATGCCAACGTCCGCTGCCCAAGGATTCAAGCACTAGCTCATCACCTTTTCTTAATTTCTTCAAAAAACCAACAAAAGTATCACGATGATAGATATTAAGTACACTATTACCGATTTCTCCTGGTAAGACACTATTAGTTGAATGCCCCAGAGCAAAAACAGACATTCCCTCACCAGCCTGGCTGAGAATGAACTGTTCAATATCTAAGTGTGGAACTGATATGCGTGCGATGGGCCATGTATTTGCCCAAGGCCAAGGTTTAACGGGTTGTCCACTTGCTTTTTCGCGTACCCAAGCGGTGTGTAGTAAACTATGTGCGAACCAACTTGTGAGAGAGACGCTGTTGCCTATCGTGATGTGCCATATCATCACAACTATGGAAATGCTAAAGATCAAGATACTCCATTTTTGAAATTGAAATTTTTTCGTCATATTCATTACCTATTTGAATTTGAAATTGATTGTTCTAATTTTTCAGTCCTTGATATATTCTTTTTAAGAGAGGTATTAATCAATGACTGATTGACTATCTGGTGCAAAACGACCGATTAACGGTTATACTGATCATTATGAGGACATATTCTGACAATAGAATAACAAAATATTGCCTTAAAATAATAATATTTTTCATATTGTTATAATTAGTTATTCAATTTTTAAATTAATTTTATGATTTAATCAGTTGATTTAAATGGATTAAAAGCATGGGTTCTCGTTGGAATTGTCCCTAGTGAATCTTTTTTACTCTGACATTATGAAACAGTACGCACAAATTATTCGTGAGGGTTTATGGCAAAATAACCCTGGCTTTGTCCAGTTATTAGGGCTTTGCCCTCTATTAGCCGTTACTGGCACACTCATCAATGGCTTAGGCTTAGGCATTGCGACAACCTTAATCTTAATCGCATCCAATATCACTGTTTCACTGATTCGTAATATTGTAACTAACGAAATCCGTTTGCCAGTGTTTGTGTTAGTCATCGCCTCATTTGTCACCGCCGTCGAAATGATCATGAAAGCATTTTACTATGATTTATATTTAGCCTTGGGTATTTTTATCCCTTTGATTGTAACCAATTGTTCAATCATAGGAAGGGCGGAGGCTTTTGCCTCTAAACAACCGGTTGATCGTGCCTTTTTAGATGGTTTGATGATGGGACTCGGTTTTACTTTTGCTCTTGTTATACTCGGTGGTTTACGTGAATTATTAGGTTATGGCACCTTGTTTGCCCAAGCAGAATTAATGTTTGGAGATGCCGCGCAATGGATGACTATTACAGTATTTGAAGATTACCAAGGCTTTTTATTAGCCATTTTACCGCCAGGGGCGTTTTTTGGCTTGGGATTATTGATTGCGCTGAAAAATGCTATTGATAGACGATTGGAACAAGGCAAAACTCAGCCGATAACTTTGGTGAGTTCACAATAACAAACGGCTTAAAAAAAAATGTTGACTTGACTGACACAATAGAGTAAAATGCCCAAAAATTTTAATAGTCGGGGTGTAGCTCAGCCTGGTTTAGAGCGCTACGTTCGGGACGTAGAGGTCGGAGGTTCAAATCCTCTTACCCCGACCAGTTTTTAAAACTCACTTTCTGCTTGAACTCAAAAAACACCTCACCTACCTCACCTCTTTTTTTTTTTAAGTAAATCCCTTCCTATCATTTCACGAAAAGAGCTCTGTCAATTTGTTTTTTTGGAGTACAAAGCTTTAGCTTTGTACTGTCTGACAAAGCTAAAGCTTTGTACTCCAAC
>JSZA02000038.1 GCA_000785145.2 Candidatus Thiomargarita nelsonii | reverse complement strand
CAGGCTAAAGAGCGTGTCAGGGTGCTTTTTTCCTAATATCTCGGATCGAAGATGGTAGGCTTTTTCATGCAAAGGCAATGCCTCAGATAAGTGGCCTTTGTGTTTGTAAATGGCAGCCAAATTATTTATGCTGGTGAGCGTTAAAGGGTGCTTTTCTCCTAACACTTCTTTTGTAAGACGATAGCCTTTTTTAGACCAAGTTAATGCCCGGTTTAAGCGTTCTAACTTTTTGTAAATCACAGCCAAATTATTTATGCTGTTGAGCGTTTCAGGGTGCTTTTCTCCTAACACCTCTTTAGAAAGACGGTAGCCTTTTTCAAACAAAGGCAATGCCTCGGATAAGCGGCCTAAGTCTTGGTAAATATTAGCCAAATTATTTAGGCTGGCGAGCGTTAAAGGGTGCTTTTCTCCTAACACTTCTTTTTTAAGACGGTAGCCTTTTTCTAACAAAGGCAATGTATCGGATATGCGGCCTAAGCCTCTGTAAATTACTGCTAAATTATTTAGGCTAGTGAGCGTATTAGGGTGCTTTTCTCCTAATTTTTCTTTAGAAAGACGGTAGCCTTTTTCATACAAAGGCAATGCCTCGGATAAGCGGCCTAAGTCTTGGTAAATCGAAGCCAAATTATTTAGACTGGTGAGCGTATCAGGGTGCTTTTCTCCTAATTTTTCTTTATAAAGACGGTAGCCTTTTTCAAACAAAGGCAATGCCTCGGATAAGCGGCCTAAGTCTCGGTAAATCACAGCCAAATTATTTAGGCTAGTGAGCGTATCAGGGTGCTTTTCTCCTAACACTTCTTTAGAAAGGCGGTAGCCTTTTTCATACAAAGGCAATGCCTCGGATAAGCGGCCTAAGTCTTGGTAAATACCAGCCAAATTATTGAGGCTGGTGAGCGTGGAAGGGTGCTTTTCTCCTAACACCTCAGAAAAAAGACGGTAGCCTTTTTCAAACAAAGGCAAAGCCTCGGATAAGCGGCCTAAGTCTTGGTAAATACCAGCCAAATTATTGAGGCTGTTGAGCGTTTCAGGGTGCTTTTCTCCTAACACCTCAGAAAAAAGACGGTAGCCTTTTTCTAACAAAGGCAAAGCCTCGGATAAGCGGCCTAAGTCTTGGTAAATCAAAGCCAAATTATTGAGGCTGGTGAGCGTTAAAGTGTGCTTTTCTCCTAACACCTCAGAAAAAAGACGATAGCTTTTTTCATACAAAGGCAAAGCCTCGGATAAGCGGCCTAAGTCCTCGTAAATACCAGCCAAATTATTGAGGCTGCTGAGCGTTAAAGTGTGCTTTTCTCCTAACTCTTCTTTAGAAAGACGGTAGGTTGTTTCTAACAAAGACAATGCCTCGGATAAGCGGCCTAAGCCTTGGTAAATCATAGCCAGAATCTTCCCGCTGGCGAGCGTGTTAGGGTGTTTTTCTCCGAATTTCTCTTTAGAAAGACGGTAGTGTTTTTCAGACAAAGACAATGCCTCATTCAGCTTGCCTAACTTCATGTAAATTAAATATAAGTTGCCCATTGTGACGAGCGTGTAATCGTGCATTTCTCCGAACATTTCTTTTGTGAGCTGGAAAGATTTTTCGGCAAAGGGCAGGGCTTCTTTAAAAAGTCCTTGTTCAGAATATTGGAGAGATTGTCCCATATAATTATTAAGCAATTTGAACTGCTCTTCTTGCTCAGCCGATAGCGCTTGGGCATGGGAACATAAGGTGATTAAAACCAAACTCAAGATAAATCTTTTTAATTTCATTGTTATTTATGCCTATTAGTTACGTTTGCAGTTGCTCCGCGTCCAAGCAGGCATTCCCACGCCGAGCGTGGGAACGAGAAACGAGAAAAGCTTAGGAGTCCAAAATTTATTTTGGACGAGGCGTCCAAGATAAATCTTGGACTCCAAAAAGCTCAGGAGTCCAAAACAGAGTATCTTAAAAATCCTATTTCTTCAAGAAATAGGATTTAATCCGATTTTTTAAAAAAATAGGATTTCTGTGACGCGCTTTAAATACCATACAAGACAAACGCCGCCCAATACTTAGGATTACTATAGGCGCCGCCCTTTTTAATAAATTCCCGTTTAGTCGCCGTCAAGGCTTCCACCTGTGGCACGCCCGCCTTGAGTTTAATAAAAAAAGTCTTGATAAATTCTACTGTCACATCATCTGAAATCGACCACAAAGTGAGAATAGTATTTTTATTACCCGCCACATACAGCGCATAAGGCAATCCCATCACGCCTTCGCCACTGACAGCATCTCCCAAGCCCGTTTCACACCCTGATAACACTATCAAATCACTTTTTAAATTATAGCCTGCCCATTCGCCAGCGGTGATATAACCATCAATGCCCTCTGGATTGTTGACTTGTCCCAACACGATGGCTGATAATTCTGGCACTTGTGGGCTCAGGTAGCCATGTGCCGAAAAGACTAAATAACGGTATTTGGCTAGGAGCCCTGATCTATTGAATCGTTGTAAATTGGCTTCGGTGGCATCGGCTTGTTTAAAGATGCGCGAGTGGTGTTTTTTTAAGAAAAAGAGATTGCTTAATTGTTCAAGTTCTTTTTCGGCACCGGGTAAATTTTTCCATTTCAAGTTAAGTTGTCTTAGCGCATGGGCTGAATCGGAGCCACTATGCACTATATCAGCCTCAGTGGGTAGTTTGGTGTTATCAACGCCTTCATAAATCGGCGCACCCATCGCAAATAAGCTGCCCCGTCTTTTCAGGTTTTTGTAAGCTTTGTCGCGCTCTTGCAGCATAGCCAAGACGGACAGCGATTGCACATAGCTGATTTGGTGTTGGACAATCACTGGCTCTTTTTCTCCCTCAAAACGCAATGTCTCAAATGGGATAAACGCTAAAGCGCCAGAGGGTGAGATAATCCATTGTTGTTTATCCTTAATGATGTCTTTGAGTGGCTCTAATAGACGTTTTCCCAGTGTACGACTGAACTTTTGGGTGTCTTTTTTATCGTCTTTGAGTGAAGGGATTTTTCCTAAGCTGTGCGCGGTGAGACTACCGTTGGCTTGTAGAGTAAAGGCTAACACTTCATTTTTATGAGTCAGATAGCTGATAAACACGGCATCGGCTGGCAATAATGTCGCGCCGTCGTTGGCTGTGATGATTTGTGTTTCGCTGAAAGTATGGGCGGAGCGATTTTCTGCTAGTTGGAAAGCGTCTTGGGGGCGAGACAGAGCCGTGTACAGTGATGAAAGCAAAAAGTAATTGTGTGCCCACTCTTTAAGCTTTTCGGCTGATATGTCACTACTTTCCACAGTTGTCACAAAGGTTTCATAGTGTTTAATGGCTTGATTAATCTTGCCTCGTTTGATATAGGCATAAGCTAAATGACTTAGGCTATTGAGCGTGTCAGGGTGCTTTTCTCCTAACACTTCTTTTCTAAGACGGTAGCCTTTTTTTAATAAAGGTAAAGCATCGTGTATATATAACGTATTGTAAATCAGTGACAAATTAGTCAGAGCGCTGAGCGTGTCAGGGTGCTTTTCTCCGAGGATTTCCTTTCTGATGTGGAAAGCTTTTTCGGCTAAGGGCAGGGCTTTTTTAGAAAGTCCTTGTTGATAATATTGCTCAACTTGGCTGCTATAAGTTTCAGCCAATTTGAGCTGCTCTTCTTGCTCAGCCGATAGCGATAGCGCTTGGGCATGGGCACATAAGGTGATTAAAACTAAACTCAAGATAAATCTTTTTAATTTCATTGTTATTTGTTCCTATTAGTTGACTAACGAGACGTCCAAGATAAATCTTGAACTCCAGACTCAGGAGTCCAAAATTTATTTTGGACGATTTCTGTGACGCGCTTTAAATACCATACAAGACAAACGCCGCCCAATACTTAGGATTACTATAGGCGCCCCCCTTTTTAATAAATTCTCGCGGGAGGAGCCGTCAAGGCTTCCACCTGTGGCACGCCCGCCTTGAGTTTGATAAAAAAAGTCTTGATAAATTCTACCGTCACTTCATCTGAAATCGACCACAAAGTAAGTATAGTATTTTTATTACCCGCCACATAGAGCGCATAAGGCAATCCCATCACCCCTTCGCCACTGACAGCATCTCCCAAGCCCGTTTCACACGCTGATAATACCATTAAATCACTCTTTAAATTATAGCCCGCCCATTCGGAAGCGGTGACATAACCATCAATGCCCTCTGGATTGTTGACTTGTCCCAACACGAGCGCCGATAATGCGGGCACTTGTGGGCTCAGATAGCCATGTACCGAAAAAACTAAATAACGGTATTTGGCTAGGAGCCCTGCTCGATTAAATCGTTGTAAATTGGCTTCGGTGGCATCGGCTTGTTTAAAGATGCGCGAGTGGTGTTTTTTTAAGAAAAAGAGATTGTTTAATTGTTCAAGTTCTTTTTCGGTGCCGGGTAAATTTTGCCATTTTTGGTCAAGTTGCCTAAACGCACGGACATAATCACCGCCGCCACGCACCATTCTGTCGGCCATTTTAAAATCGATCTCGGTGGGTTGTTTGGTGGCATCAAGGTTTTGATAAATCGGCGCACCCATCGCAAATAAGCTGCCTCGTCTTTTGAGGTTTTTGTAAGCTTTGTCGCGCTCTTGCAGCATGGCTAAGACGGACAGCGATTGCACGTAGCTGATTTGATGTTGGACAATCACGGGCTCTTTTTCTCCCTCAAAACGTAGTGTCTCAAATGGGATAAACGCTAAGGGACCAGAGGGTGAGATAATCCATTGTTGTTTATCCTTAATGATGTCTTTGAGTGGCTCTAATAGACGTTTTCCCAGTGTACGACTGAGCTTTTGGGTATCTTTTTTCTTGACATAAAGCACTCTACCTCGCCCTCGTGCCATCTGGTGACGGTAGGTTTCCAAGTCTTTTTTGAGTGAGGGGATTACTCCTAAGTTGTGGGCGGTGATCTGACCGTTGGCTTGTAGGGTGAAGGCTAACACGCTATTTTCAATAGTCAGATAACTGATAAACACGGCTTTTGCTGGCAATAATGTCGCACCCTCGGCTGCACCAATCATTTGCACTTTGCTGAGTTGAGCATATTTGGGATATTTGGCTTTGAGCTTATCTTCAAACGTCGCTAGTTGGCTAAGCATTTGGTTTTTATCGGTTTCTAAGCGAACTCGCTCATCAATGCGATTTTCTTTCAAGGCTTTGGCAATACGATGGTTTAAGGATGCTATACGGGTTTCGTAGCCTTGTAGTTGTTTTTGTTCGGCGGTAGTGAGTCCACTTTGTTGTGCCGCGATTTTGGCCGCCATAGATTCGAGTAAAGTACGGGCTTTACTCATTTCGGCTAAGCGGAAAGCGTCTTGGGGGCGAGATTGTTCTGCGTAGAGTTTGGAAAGCAAAAAGTAGCCTTCTACCCGCTGTTTAAACAAAGAACGGCGGTTTTCGGCTGATAAGTCGCTGCTTCGTAAACTTTCCACGCCTGTCACAAAGGTTTCAAGATTTTGAATGGCTTGATGGGTGTTGCCTTGTTTGATATGACCAGTCGCTAAATCTTTCAGGCTATAGAGCGTGTCAGGGTGCTTTTCTCCTAACACTTTTTTTCTCAGACGGTAGCCTTTTTTAGACCAAGTTAATGCCGCTTTTAAGCGTCCTAACTTGTTGTAAATTGAATGGAAATTATTAATTATGAAGAGTGTGAGAGGGTGCTTTTCTCCTAATTTTTCTTTAGAAAGACGGTAGGCTTTTTCTAACAAAGGCAATGACTCGGATAAGCGGCCTAATTTTATGTAAATCACAGCCAAATTATTTAGGCTTAAGAGCGTGTCAGGGTGCTTTTCTCCTAATATCTCGGATCGAAGACGATAGCCTTTTTCAAACAAAGGCAATGCCTCGGGTAAGCGGCCTAAATTTAGGTAAATAACAGCTAAATTATTTAAGCTGGTGAGCGTCTCAGGGTGCTTTTCTCCTGACACATCTTTTCTAAGACGGTAGGCTTTTTCATGCAAAGACAAAGCCTCGGATAAGCGGCCTAAATTCTTGTAAATAATAGCCAAATTATTTAGGCTGGTGAGCGTGTCAGAGTGCTTTTCTCCGAGGATTTCCTTTCTTTTCTTCCAAGCTTTTTCGGCAAAGGGCAGGGCTTTTTTAAAAAGTCCTTGTTGATAATATTGGACAACTTGACTGTTATAAGTTTTAGCCAATTTGAGCTGTTCTTCTTGCCCTGGCGATAGCGAGGGAGCTTGGGCAAACAATAAATCAGGGGAACATAAGGTGATTAAAACCAAACTCAAGATAAATATTTTTAATTTCATTGTTATTTATGCCTATTAGTTATCAGTTTAGTACAGCTAATGTGAAACAACGAATAAACCCAATTTGCCAAAAGTTGTATGGCAGAGTGTCTTAAAAATCCTATTTCTTCAAGAAATAGGATTTCTGTGACGTGCTTTAAATACCATACAAGACAAACGCCGCCCAATATTTAGGTTTACTATAGGCGCCGCCCTTTTCAATAAATTCTCGCGGGAGGAGCTGTCAAGGCTTCCACCTGTGGCACGCCCGCCTTGAGTTTGACAAAAAAAGTCTTGATAAATTCTAAGAGCGCATAAGGCAATCCCATCACGCCTTCGCCACTGACAGCATCTCCCAAGCCCGTTTCACATGCCGATAACAAAGGGAGAGCGATTTTTGAAACCGTAGATTCGTGGGTGTGGCAGTGTTTTGGACTCCTACCCGTCAAAATACCTTTTCAACAATGACTAATATTTCTTTAGCTTTTTCATCAGTTGAAAAAAGAGGAGCATCCCATTTTCCTGATTGTACATAACGACTATCAATCACTTTCAATCCGATTTGTTCAAGTAATGCAATGAACTCCGAGCGTGCATATCTTTTATCTCTAATCAAGTATTCTGCATTAAGTTTTCCTTCATCAAAAAATCGTTCTTTTCTATAAACCACCCCCGTATCAACATCAAGCATAAAATACTTGGGGTTAAAAATATTACCCGATGATTGCATGATATTGCTTGCTGGCAGTGCTAAAAGCTTGTTTGGTTCTTTAAGTACATTTCCGGCGTGGATAGCAATATATTCAGTCAGTTCTCGATTTAAAACTGAAATGACAGCCATACCATTTTTCTTTAATGAGTGATAGATTGATGTAATAATTTTAATATTCTCTTGATTAACCCCAAAAGAACCCACCACATCATACAAACAAAGAATTAAGTCACAGCTTTCCTTTAAATCAATAGTTCGGCAATCTTGTAATTCAATATTCAAACTTTTTTCGGCATCACTGATGATTGATTCATAAAATTCATATCCCGCAATCTGGTAAAAACCTCTTGAATGGAGTGCCTTTAAATGACGACCATCACCACAACCAAAATCAGCAATAAACGAGTCTTTATTGACGCTGACTTTTTCCAAAATATAATCTATTTCTTTGGAGGCATGTTGTGACCATGCCTGATTTTTCCTTTTCATTCGTGAGTAGGCATTCTTAACAATATGTTCAGAGATATTTAAAAGCATTTCAAATTTTTTATGAAATGGTGCGGAAAATTTCTGAGTTTTGAATGTGAATGCGATCCACTCATAGCCCGCTTTTAGTTCGCTTAAATTAAAAATAGATTCTATATTATTATCTATCTGCCCTTTCAATTGTTGATAATCTGGAAAAAAATTAGTAAAGGCAAGCAGTGTTTTTTCTTGAAATGAAAATCTGGAAGAGTCTATAAATTCTACCTCTTGTGCTAATTCAATCAGAGTCTGCTGATTCTCTTTCAGCGATTCAAGATTGACTTTTCTAAAAGTGACTGACTCAAGTGCCTTAATTGTTAGGGGGTTAGCAGTTGCCAGTCCCCAAGCAGCATAGTCAGAGAATCCCCAGATTGAATGTAACAGTGTTTTAGCAATACCAATCTTTCGGTAATCAGAATGTACAACAAGCTGAGTCACCCATGCGCCCAAGCCATTGGAAAGCGATTTTTTGATGTAATACGCTTGCCCTATGATCTTGCCCTGATATTTAGCAAAAGCAACATAACAATGATTGAGATTTTTAAGCTTTCTATAATGTGCTTTGCCCATCCTAATGCGCTCTCCTGGGCGAATCGGAGAAAATTTACTATAAAAACCATAGTGATTAGAAAAAAGTTGTGAAGATTCCGTTATTTCACCTTCCGTTAACTTTTTGCATTTTTGGGTTAAGAAATCTATTTCTTCAATAGACGTTTGCTGAATTTTGCTCATTTCCAAATACCTTATTAAATTCCTAATGGAATCGACATGATAACACAATAAGACGATAAGATAGCCTAAAAAGCCATTCACGGTATTAGCATTTTGTCCATTTGCAGTTCTCAATGCCATTAAGCCTGTCCCTTTGCTCTGAGGGATCAAGCACAAATACGTTTTTTTTGTAGGGTGGGTAGAGCGAAACCCACCAAACATCCGATCCCTCAGTAAGTTCCCTCCTCCGTCGGGACGACAAGCTTTTTAAAAAAATCGGATTTCTGTGACGCGCTTTAAATCCCATACAAGACAAACGCCGCCCAATACTTAGGTTTACTATAGGCGCCACCCTTTTTAATAAATTCCACCGTCACTTCATCTGAAATCGACCACAAAGTGAGAATAGTATTTTTATTGCCTGCCACATATAGCGCATAAGGCAAACCCATCACGCCTTCGCCACTGACAGCATCTCCCAAGCCAATGCCATTAAGTTAAGAGATATTGTAGGGTGGGTAGAGCGAGAGCGAAACCCACCAAACATTTGAAATTTATAACAATGGTGGGTTTCGCTCTGCTCTACCCACCCTACAAAAAAAGCTTAACTTAATGGCATTGATCTCCCAAGCCCGTCTCACACGCGGATAATACCATCAAATCACTCTTTAAATTATAGCCTGCCCATTCTCCAGCGGTGATATAACCATCAATGCCCTCTTATTGTCGATTTTTCCCAACACTATCGCCGATAATGCTGGCACTTGGGGGCTGAGATAGCCATGTGCCGAAAAGACTAAATAACGATATTTGGCTAAGAGCCCTTCACGATTGAATCGTTGTAAATTGGCTTCAGTGGCATCGGCTTGTTTAAAGATACGCGAGTGGTATTTTTTTAATAAAAAGAGATAACGAGGGGGAGACCATTGATATATAGGATGATATCGGGGCGGCGGTAAGCGGCTTTAGGGGTTTGAGCAGTGGTTTTTATCCAGAGTTGGGAGACTGCCAAGTAGTCATTGCTTGCGTTTGCATCGCTATAATGATTTTCAAAATCAATTAGTTGTACTCTTTCAGGGTGTTTAATGCCTTGCGCGTCTTCAAATTCTACTGGGACACCGTCACGGATTAGGCTGTATAGTTGCATGTTGGCGGCTAGGGGGGGCATGGCTGTGCGACGATCCATGATGGTTTCGATGACGTTATCAATCGTGGGTTCTGGAATGCTGGGATTTAGGCGTTCGGATAGGATGACATCGCGCTTGTCTTGGCGGTTTGAACGGTCGTTGATGTTTTCTTGTTTGGGCGTGTAGCAGTTGAGCCGTTGAAAACAGTGTTGTTGCAGTTTTTTTAGGGTTTCTTGTTCGATGTCGTTTTCGGAAATAATGTTTTTTGTCATAAGTGATTTACCTGTTGTTTCGGGAATGGAGCGCAGCGTATTTCCCGAAACCCTAATGAAGAAACCTTCCCTTTCGTTGTTTCGGGAATGGAGCGCAGCGTATTTCCCGAAACCCTAAAAAATCGGTGAGTCAATGTAATTGAGCACGTACTGGATTATTATGAATGTAGTCCAATTGAGTGTAAAAAACAGTTGATGTATAAATTGGAATACCACGAGTCTGTTCCTTCCACACCGCATAACGTGCTTTTCCATTGCTGTGTTTGGCAAAAGTTTGCAAAAGGCTTTGTGCTTGTGATGCAAATTGTGTGTCTAAAAAACTTTCTAATTTGCGAATCATTTTGTTGGAACTATCACGTAATGTTTGCTGTACACAACGCTTTACATTTTCTGTGGTTGCTGCTGAAATTAGAATATGAATATGGTTACCCATAATCACATAGCCATACAAATTAACTGTATATTTATCAATATATTTTTGTAGCGAATCTATAACTATTTTAGTTTTTCCACTTCATTGTTTGCCTCCAATTGTGTTTGGGGGTTTAGCTACGCTGACTTCGTTTCGGGAAATCCGCTGCGCTCCATTCCCGAAACAACATGACATGGTAACAGAGATGCTGGAGGTAAACAGCACAAAATTGAGCCACACTCCTGAAGGTTGTGAAGAACGTCAAGAGATTCAGCTAGTTTTTCAGATGGCTTTGCCATGACAAATGATCCTGATATTCGCTTTTTATGTTGTGCGATTATTCGCTTTTTATGCAATATCGTCATTTAACATACTGGGCGGAAATTGGATGTCGAGATTTTCTACGGAGAGTTTGCCGGAGATTAGTCGGGGAAGTAGCTGATTTCGGGTATTGGCCAATACAGTATTTTGTTTACATAACGTCTTTATTTGTTCAAACATGGGGCTTATTACTTCAGTAAATTTTTCTAGCACTTCACTTGGTGGTGTAGGAACCAAGAAAAATGAAAAACAATTTTCAGCTACACGCTGTCTACCAGATGCACCAACCATACTTATTTCAGCATGAGTTCTGAAAGGCTCGAAACAACACAATAAATAGATAAACTCTGGAGTTAACTCTTTTTGGCGCATAATAATAAATTCAGTAGAGCCAATTGCAACCTCATCTTCATCGAGACTCATGGTGAATCCACGTTTACCATTTTCTAGACTGGGTGTAATTCTTGGAAAAAGTGTATCTCCATTTCTAAACTTAGAACCAGCATTCCCTTTTCTTCTTTCAGTTGCCTCAAAATACATTGAATTGGTAGAAAGTGATTCCATACCTACAAAAGGTTTTTCTTCCTCTTTCTCAAGGAATTCCTTTGGATTTATATGAACAACATCTGAGAAAGGTTTAACCTTCCACCCCTTAGGAATCCCTTTCTCAAATTTGCTGTTTTGGTAGCCGGGAAAGCGAAAGCGGACAAACCATTCGCGGTATATTTCTTCGGCCATTTTTTCCAATAAGGCGATACGGCGTTTGTTGTTTTCGATCAGATCGTCATAGGCGGAGAGGATGGCGGCGATTTTTTTTTGGGTTTCAATTTTTGGTATCCACACATCAAGATTATTTAAAATCTTTAATGTCAAAAATTTAGTTGTAGCTCCTGTGGCTTGTTGCTGAAATCCAGTTAACAATGGTCTTAGGTAATAATAAAAATACCGTATATCAAGAACAGCTTTATCTATTGGCTCTATAACATAAGTTCTTTGATAAGCATTAAATTTGCCTTTATAGTATTTTAGCGGGAAAATTCCAGCAGCGTTATTTCCTGCCAAAAGAGTACATTCAGTATCAAATGCGTAACTATTTATGCGAAATGTTTCTTGAGAACAAGTAAAAAAAGGATACTTTCCCTCTTCCTCAGCAGCATTAGAATCCAGTTTTCCCGTTTTAAAGGTGACAATATCTTTCGCCTTCTTTACTTCTATCATTTTAGTTATTCACCTTCTCCAGTTATAGAAGCAACATTACTTATGATGACTGATTTGAGTTTTTCTGATTCTTCAAACAAAGCTATATATTCTTCATTTAACGTTATCAATTCTGAAACAAACTCCTCCTCCGTCTTCCCATCCTCCTCAATCACCACCCCCACATAACGCCCCGGATTCAAGGAATAATCCTGCTCTTTCACCTCCGCCACCGTTGCCAACTTACACAGCCCTGTCACATCTTCATATTCCGCACTAGGAAAACGCGCTTGCAACCAGTGAATATGCTTATAATAACTTTCCGCATTTTTCACCTTCTGATGCAATTGCTCCAAAACTTCTTTCAACTCCTTAATATTACGAGCAGTACTGGCTCTTTTACCAGCGGCTTTCGTAGCCTCAAGTTTAAGCTTTTCATGCTGACGTACCCGCTTATCCAACTGCTTTAAACCACTATGCAAACCCTCAAAAAATGGATCAAAAGCCGTGCGTAATGCCTGTTGACGACTATTTATTATACCAATATCAGTTTCCTTCTGCCCACTCACATAATCATTATAACGGTTTTGCAACTCACTCAAACCTTGCCACTGAGCCAACAATTCATCAACGGCTAATTTCCCTTGTTCATCATCCAACACCGCTAATAACTGCTCCCTCACCGGTTTAACCTGCTGCTCATTCTCAAGCAATACCGCCATACCCTCGGCAAAATAGCGATCAATCAACTCAACAAACGCCTGACGATTTCCACGATGTAACTTACTAATAATAGAGAGATTTTCAATATGGGCGGCATTAAATTCACGGTGGGCGCGATCTATCTGCGTAAAAATATTACGCGCATCAATAAATAAAATACGCTCATCCGGCTTTGCCTTATCAAAAAACCACAGCGTCGCAGGCAACGTCACCGTGTAAAACATATTTGATGGTAAAGTGAGCATAGCATAAATAAGGTTTTTTTCTATCAAGCTCTGGCGAATATCCGCCTCAGAATGGCGGGCATCAGATGCCGAATTAGCCATGACTAGCGCGGCGCGGCCATTTTGTTTAATTGAGCTTGCAAATAAATTGATCCACAAATAGTTAGCATTTGGGACCGTCTCCTTACCCGCTTCACTTTTTTTAACCTTGGTTTTCTTACGAGGAATGCCATAACGATTAAAACGTGGATCACCTTCCACTGTAGCGATGGGCACATCATCCACATTAAAAGGGGGATTCGCCATCACATAATCAAATTTATCCAAACCATTAAAAGGGTCTTCCGCATAACTATTCGCCTGCCGTATTTCACCGCGCAAACCATTAACCACTAAATTCATTTTGGCCAGTTTAACGGTATCAAGGGTTTTCTCCTGTCCATAGACATAAAGCTGATCTTGATCATAATGTTGGGCGACAAAATGCTGGGATTGTACAAACATACCGCCAGAACCACAAGCCGGATCATACACTGTCCCTTTATAAGGCTCAATGATTTCGACCATCAGCCGCACTACAGAAGTGGGCGTAAAAAACTCGCCGCCTTTCTGCCCCTCGCTCAAGGCAAATTTACCCAAGAAAAATTCATAGATTTTACCAAACACATCACCACCAGCATCAGGGGGAATATTAGAAAAGCTTTTTAATAACTGGGCGGGAATCCCTTTATCGGTACGAGTGAGCTGCACATATTCATCTTTGGGCAACACACCATCCAACTCCGATTTATGCTTTTCAATAGCCAGCATAGCCTCTTTTATTTTTTTCGCCACATCTTCCTGCTCCGGTAATTTGAGCAAATAATCATAACGGGCATGATCAGGCAAATAAAAACCACATTTTGCAATTGCAATATGAGAAATAGGTTTCTCCCGACGAGTGCCTGACAATTTTTTAAACTCTTTATTAATAGCGACTTCAACCTTGCGATAATTGTTATCGGCAAACTTTAAAAAAATTAGCCCCAATACTGGGGTTGCATATTCAGTGGATTTTAAATCGGTATTGGCGCGTAAGTTATCAGCCGCTGCCCAAAGATCGTTTTCGAGTTGTTTTAGTTCTTCGCTGTTCATTTAAATGTTTGCTTAGTGATAAGGGTTTCAAGTTTTCCTCGTTCCCACGCTCTGCGTGGGAATGCATGTTTGCACCGCTCTGCGGTGCAGGACGCAGAGCGTCCTGCAAGGCATTCCCACGCAGAGCGTGGGAACGAGAAAAAAAATCCTTGGTTGCTTTAGAACTAATCCGTTCTTTTCGCTAATCCGTTGTACTATTTAGGGACAAGTCTATTATATAAGAGCCGGTTTTTTTTTATTCGTTGTTTTGCATTAGTTGTACTCTCAGTTTAGTACAGCTAATGACGGCTCTGTTGTTTAGCCGCTTCAAATAATTCATCAACCGTTTTATTTTGCCAGAGGGTTTGTTGCCATTCCGTGTAATCAAAAGGTTCACGGCGGACAATAAATTTTTCTGCTTCAACTGGGCTTAGACGTTCTCGCAATGCTCTCATACCTTCATAACGTATTAACATATCCGTTTTCATATCGTTTCCTGTGCGAGACTCGCTTTAAATTCCAGCGCTGCCCTCTGGATTGTTGACTTTTTCCAAGACGAGAGCCGATAATTCTGGCGCATGTTTTTTTTTATTCGTTGTTTTGCATTAGTTGTACTCTCATTTAGTTACTTCGGGCAACCACAAGGGATTGCCCCTACATGCCACTTTTGTAGGGGCAATCCTTTATGGTTGCCCCTTATTTTTGCGGAGCAACGGAACGAGAAAATCAGTCCCTAACCATTCAACTTTTTATATTTAATGCGATGCGGCTTATCATCTGTCCCAAAACGGCGATGACGATCCGCCTCATAATCAGCATAATTTCCCTCAAACCAAGTCACTTGGCTTTCCCCTTCAAAGGCTAAAATATGCGTCGCAATACGATCTAAAAACC
Organism: Candidatus Thiomargarita nelsonii; assembly: GCA_000785145.2. GTDB lineage: Bacteria > Pseudomonadota > Gammaproteobacteria > Beggiatoales > Beggiatoaceae > Thiomargarita > Thiomargarita nelsonii_B. Next base: position 36,398 of record JSZA02000038.1, on the reverse strand, counting down.
AACGATCATGCGAAATCACCACCGCACAACCCGGAAAAACCAGCAGTGCCTCTTCAAGCGCCCGTAGCGTTTCTACATCTAAATCATTAGTCGGTTCATCCAATAATAAAAAATTTCCACCACGTTTCAACAATTTTGCTAAATGTACCCGATGGCGTTCTCCACCTGATAAGTCCTTGACACGCTTTTGTTGATCTGAGCCCTTAAAATTGAAACGCCCGACATAAGCACGGGAGCCAATTTCATATTGACCAACAATAATGTTATCCATTCCATCAGAAATCTCTTCCCAGACTGTTTTTTCACCATTCAGCGCATCACGCGATTGATCAACATAAGCCAATTCAACCGTTGAACCCATTCGCAATTCTCCAGCATCCACTTGCTCTTGTCCGACGATCATGCGAAATAGCGTCGTTTTACCCGCCCCATTCGCTCCAATCACGCCGACAATTCCCCCTTTGGGCAAATTAAAATTGAGATTTTCTATCAATAAACGCTCACCATAAGCCTTGCGGACATTCTCCGCCTCTACCACTAAATCACCTAAACGTGCCCCAGGTGGAATATAAATTTCTTGAGTCGCATTACGTTTTTCCACGTCTTGCTGCACCAAGTCATCAAAACGCGCCAAACGCGCCTTACTCTTCGTATGACGACCTTTAGGATTACTCCGCACCCAAGCCAATTCGGCTTTGATCGCTCGATGACGCGCCGATTCTTGTTTTTCTTCCTGATCCAAGCGTTCTTCTTTTTGTTCCAACCATGACGAGTAATTCCCCTCCCAAGGTATCCCCCGCCCCCGATCTAATTCTAAAATCCAACCGGCGACATTATCTAAAAAATAACGATCATGCGTCACGGCAACCACGGTACCCGGATATTCTTGCAAAAATATTTCTAACCACGCCACCGATTCGGCATCTAAATGGTTAGTCGGCTCATCCAATAACAACATATCGGGCGCCGATAACAATAATCGACACAAAGCCACACGACGTTTTTCGCCACCTGACAATTGATTGACATCCGTTTTCCAATCAGGCAAACGCAAGGCATCCGCCGCTACCTCCAACTTCCTATCCAAATCCCAAGCATCCGCCGCATCAATCGCATCTTGCAATTTGCCTTGCTCTGCCAATAAGGCATTCATCTCATCATCGCTCATCGGCTCAGAAAATTTCAGGCTAATCTCATCAAAACGATCCAATAAAGCCTTAGTTTCAGCAACCCCTTCTTCAACATTGCCACGCACATCTTTGCTCAAATTTAATTGAGGTTCTTGTGGCAAATAACCCACTTTAATACCCGCCTGTGGACGCGCTTCTCCGTGATATTCTTTATCCACGCCCGCCATAATGCGTAATAAACAGGATTTCCCTGCACCATTTAAACCTAATACGCCAATTTTGGCACCCGGATAAAAGGATAATGAAATATCTTTCAGTATTTCCCGCTTGGGTGGCACGATTTTGCCAACGCGGTTCATCGTATAAATATATTGAGCCATATCTGTTATCAGTTATTAGTTATCAAATTTAGGAGTCCAAAATTTATTTTGGGCGACATGTTACCATAGATATAACTTGACTGGTCATCAGAGCGTTGTGGCACCTCCCGTCAACACAAAGTCGGCCTCAAGGTGGGTTTTGACCAAATCAATGGCACTATCGTACCACTTGATCTGCCTAACGGGACAGCCGTCGGTTTTGTGTTTCTTGCCAGTATCCAAGTAAACACCGTGTTCCTTGCCGAGGATTGTTAGCTCGTAATATAGCCTATCCTTGTGATCACGGTTTGCTGTTTGTAACCCAATTTTTGTCAAGATTAGGTTGAGCTGACGGGGTTTGATACCAAGCCGCTTAGCGATGTCAGAAACCGTCAAGGTTTGCTCTTGGATCTCAGCACTTAGGTGAGTTAGACCCATGTTTTCTAATGGGTTGATGCCGGTGTGCTTGATTGTTGCCTCGTTGGCGGCAATGGCTTTTTGGTTGCCCGTTACGCCGAGGCACTCACAAATTGTGGTATAGGCTTTGAATATCTCCGCAACTTTTGACATTAAAGCAGTAGACTGTGGTGGGGTTTGCGGTTGTAATTCAACACGTCCTGTCGTTAGTAACTCAAATACCCACTTTGAAACCAAGACGGCGAATTCGGGGGAGCACCATTGAGCCAGATGGATCGCAACCTTGGGATGTATCCAACTCCCTTGACGACCCGGATCACCACCCTTAACTACTTGAATTATTTCCGATATTGGATATCCAATATCGGTTGAAAGTGCAGTCAAAAATTGTTGAGTCCAATTGTTTGTAATTGCCGAACAATTTACCGGTTGCCTGACACATAGCAGTTGCATCTAGGTATCCGTCATTAGTCCGTTGGCTAATCTTAATCCCGTTAAATTCACGGAGAACATTGTTATATGTTATATTACGCATGTCAGTTTCCTTAATTGCTTTGTTAATTGACAGCGGCTCCCAAACTACTTTGCCCGGTACTTGAGAGTCGCTTTTCTTATCTGTCAACAAATTTAACTAAATTAATGCTCAAAAAAAATGAGCGTGTTGACGATGCGTATTATACGCCTATCCATTTAACTGTCAATACTTTTTACTAAAAAATAAGTGATTATTTTTTTTTCTTCAATAGGTCAGAAATAAATACCAATACCCCTCCTTTTTTTCCTTTTTTGGATGCGACATTTCCTTGTTTTATCAATTGGTATATTCGTGCATCCGTATATCCTGTTTTCTGACATGCCTCACGCACTGAGACATACCCTCCTTCAGATTCTACTTGTGGCCTTCCTGGTAATCCCTTATTGCCATTGTAATAGTCTTGTAAACTATAAGGATATATCCAAGATTTGCCATCTTTTTTTGGGGAAATATGGCCAACCAACGCGCCCTGATTCAATAGTTTATACAATCGTGCCCTCGACAACCCAAAGCGCTCGGATGCTTCACGAATACTTAGCTTTTCCATAATCGTCTCCTTTAATGTCAAGTGTTTTTGTAATATTATAGGTGCTTCCGGTATGTTTACCGAATATTAACATATTAATTTTATTATAAAAATAACATGGATTGCAGGACGGGGGGCTCGCCGAGACGATAAATTCCTTATAGTTCGTAGTAGGCGATTTATCGCCGTTGCCTTTATAGTTCGCGCTGGGCGTTTTAGCTTTGAGCCATTGTCGCTTGAAACGCGCTCACATCTTTAGACTGAACCGCTTCTGTCAATAGCCTTTCTAATTGCTCCATCTCTGTGAGGCTCGATAAATACCGTTCTATTTTCCTAAACTGGGAAAGCTGCGGCTCAAAACGTAACGTAAGTACGTCTAAGATAGCGTCACGACGTGAAATGAGCATTCCTTCTTCACGGCTTTTTGTACGAATCCGACGTAAAAACGGGGTATCTAATAATTCGTCGTCTGCAATTAGATTATCTAACATGTTGAGTACCGATACATTTTTATTAACAAATGTTGCCATTCGCTAACATGCCCATAAGGGGAGGTATCTCTCAAAGCTTGCAAACATCACAAGCGCACAAGGCAATCATTTTAGCATTGCCATCAAAGCTGGTGAATCGACCAATGATCGTATAAAAATGCCTCTAGCCCCATTCAAATCACGATCCATTTTTTTACCACCGGCTTCAATTACTCTTGACCCACCTACTTTTTTTAACTCGCCAGTCCAACTCACTGTTTTGCTGGTGAATGCTTCGCACACGTCAATGACTTTTTTACCAAACTCAAGAGCTTTGTTTTTCAAGCGTACCTTGAATTGATAATGCGCCCAAGTCAGCATTGCTCTGACTGTTTTTGAACGTAGTTTGCGACCAGACTTACTCGCCATCTGGCTGGTTTCAAATGTAGGTAACAAAATGACATCAAAGGTGTCCACTAAAAAACGCGCTGTCTTAAAGTGAATTTCCTTGATAAGATTCTTAATCTTCTTTCTCATCCGGGCTTGAGCTATTTTCATGCGTCTTTTTGCTTGACTTTTCGCCTTACTTGTGCGAGAAATTAAATCGTCAAGATAGAAACAAAGACGAGCAATACGCCCAAAATCATCATAACCAATATGCCCGGCGAGAAATTCTGAATAAAATGTTTGGAATGTCCGAATCCCGGGGTCAAGAGCAACCACACGCCCTTGGTTCTCGGTTACGTGGGTTTCTATTTTTTGGGGAACGGACAAAAACCATTCGTGGTACTGGTAAATCAATCGGCCATCTAATGGCTCTTCTGGCAAGGTTTCTAAATAATGTAAGTTCTTGCCAGAGACACGCGGATAAATACCGGCTTCTTTTATCGCACTCTTAGGAATGTAGCAAGATTGTGTCGAATTTTTCCGGCTTCTAAATTTTGGATGCCCCTTTGCCGAAGAATAGGCTTGATGTGCTTCTTTGACTGCAATTGCTTTAATCTGAAAAGGTGTCTCATCGCACCATTTAGGCAATTGCTTTAACAAGTCTTTCTTAATCTCCATCCATGATGGTGAAAAGTTCACACAAGAACGAATATAATCAATCGTTTGATTAAACACGTAACGGCTAACATCGTTCCATTTTTTGAATATCTGCCTTTGTTGTGAAGTTGGCTCAAGCTTAATGGTTTTAGCCCTTATCATTGGTTCGGCTTCAACCAATTTGAACGTTTGGTGCGCGTCCTTGACGGCTTTTGCCTTGATCTTAAAAGGCACCTCATCACACCATTTAGGCAATTGTTTTAACAAATCATTTTTTATCTCCTTTGTTGAGGGGAAAAAATTTACACAAGAGCGGATGTACTCAATGGTTTCATTGAACACATAACACCTACAATTATTCCGCCGCCGTGATGCTTCGCTGACCGTGGCATCTTCATGATTTGGCTTCTGGCTCGGACAAGACTTTGCGAACTTGGGTTCTATAGTTTCTGAGTCCGTGAATCCGACATGAGAAGACCTGGAGGATGTTAAGAAGATCGTTTGTGAGTTCCGGTTTTGGGGAGAAATTAGTCTGCTTGAGAACCACGATCCAACCACCGCTTTGTTGGATAATCCACTCGATGAGTTCAAATCCAAATCTACCATGCCGTGCGAGTCGGTCTTTATGGGCAACCACAACTTGTGGTTGTTCTCCGCGCATTGCGAGTTCCAGTATGGATTTAAGCCCTTTACGCTTATAGTTGAGTCCGCTGCCAATATCTTTGACGATTTCGGCTTCTGGATACTGTTGGAGCATGAACTGGATTTGTCTTTTGAGATCGTCTCGCTGTTTTGGGCTTGAAACTCTACAGTAGCATATGGTGGTGCTTTGTTTTTGTTGACCGAGGTAAGCTTCGACGTTGTATCGCCTTTGGCCTGAGGAGGTGCGATAAGACTCAATGGTATCATCCTGCGTATGCTCTGAGTGTGTTTGGATGTAATCCCCAAATTTTACTAGCTTGTTTGCTGCTAACGTATTTCATTGTTTGGTTTGGTCAGTTATACGTATCAGCACTATATAAGGTACGTTTGAAAATTTACAACCCCATTAATTTAGGTTTATTAATTTTTGTTAATGAAAAGGGTACTATGCATAAACCTCCTCATCATCCATCAATGCTTTGAGTTCAGTCAATAAGCGTTTTTGCTGTTCATTATCCTGAATGCCTTTGATTTTTTCAACCACTTTGGGCAACATTTCATCGGGATTTTCGATTTGCGTTTGCCCGATAAGAGGTAGGAAGGTGGTACGATCCAACGCCCATATTTCTTCGGCATCCATTTCCCATAAACGAATAACCTTATATTTCCAAGAAAGCGTAATGTCACCCGTCGGACTTTTGACTTGATGAGAACCGGTATCATGCCGCCCTGCACCTTGACCTACATAAAAAACGACACTGTACAATTCCATATCACGATAAGTTTGGGTCAAGCGTGATAGGTAATCCAATTCACGTAGGGACATGGGCTTGTCAGTGCGCCGTCCCTGAAATTCGAGGTGTAGTATCACTGTACGCTTATCGATCAATTTCACCAGAAAAATTTGGTCAGAACGAATCGTGTCAGCATACAATTCAATGTTGCGTGAAGTGACACCGGCTACCTGTGTGCCAAGGACCCACTCTGCAAAATCTTCAATAAAAGTGGTTACCAGTCGTTTTAGGGGGTTATCGGTTGCTGCCATTTTTGAAAACTCCTATTTCCCAAAATAAATTTTGGACTCCTAAATATGTTACCATAGATCAATGCCATCTCGTGCAGGGCAAACACAAAAAGATCACGGTTTATGGTTGCCGGTTTATCATACTGGCATTGTACCATAGACAGCCTTTAGTCTCATACTAGGAAATTTTATGTCAACCCTAAAAACCCTTTTAAACCAACGTATCCTCATCCTCGACGGTGCCATGGGCTCCATGATCCAAGAATACAAGTTGCAAGAAAAAGACTATCGCGGTGAACGCTTTAAAGATTGGGCTAGCGATTTAAAAGGCAACAATGACCTTTTAACAATAACCCAGCCACACATCATCGAAACCAACACCTTTAACGGTTCCATAAACAAAAGATCACTCAGAAATACTCTGAAAAATATGGAGAAATAAGATAAAAAAGGATAAGTCAAAACCCATCTCTGCTTATATTTTTACTTATCCATAAGTAATTCTTGTAGTATTAAAGGAGAAATATGATGGTAAAACTTAGGTGCTGGTTACGCACTATACTTTTAATTGCAATCGGATTATCTTGGTTTTCGGGGGCGATGGCTGATTTGAATGATGGACTGGTGGCTTATTATCCGTTTGATGGGAATGCTCAGGATGAAAGTGGGAATGGGAATCATGGGACAGTGCATGGTGCTACATTGACTGAAGATCGCTTTGGACATCTGAATAGTGCGTATAATTTTGATGGAATGGATGATTGTATTTTAGCCAATGATAGTACAACATTAGACATTCAAAATAATATTTCGCTAATAGCTTGGATAAAAACGAGAGGAACAGATGAGGGCGAAACGGGGATGATTGTTGCAAAACACTATACTCATTGGGCTAGGGCATACGCACTTTATGAACGCAAAGTTTATTATTCACAACAATATCCTGATGGCATTACTTTCTCATATGTTGATGATCACAACAATGATCACGTCACGATTACTGATAGAACTGATGATAACAACTGGCACCTAATTGTTGGCACATATAACAAGTCAACGGGAATATCTGAATTATATGTTGACGGCATATTAAAAAATAGCAACAACTTTGGTAAAATTGATTTAATGCAAACATCTGTTCCAGTCTCAATCGGCTGTTATTTAAACTCAGCAGATGGCTCATTCCTTAGGGAATTTTTCCATGGTACTATTGATGACGTTCGCATCTACAACCGCGCCCTCTCCGAATCAGAAGTCCAACAACTTTACCAAATGAACAATCAACCCTCTGATGATTGCTGGGCAACTTACGATAACGGCAATCTCCACATCCCCTGTATCAAAGTAAAAGGCCCATTTGATGAAGACTTGCATTATGAAGCGGATATGCAATATGAGCCATTATCTGATCCAATGACATTTCAGGTGACTGGGGTAAAATCAAAATAAGAGCCTAACAATTTTAAGCCTCTCGGTAACAACTGAGGGGCTTTGAGGGTAGCTAAACTCGGCTAAAGAGGTTTTGCAATCAATCATGCAAGAACATAAAGAGCCACTAGGTAGGCACGACATTGATAAGGAGAAAATAAACTTGTTCAAAGGAACGCATGGCACCTGTTATTCCAATGCCGATTCGATCAGAACTAGCGGATTTAGATATTCTAATGTTGGTCTTAGAGGTGGAGGTATATACTTTTGGGGCTATATTTTAGATGACCTTGAAACAGACGCAAAGGCTCTCGCTATAGCTTGGTGGCGTTTCGCAAAGAAAAAAGGAGATTACGCCAAAGCCGCATCGTCCCGTTGTTCGGTTATTTTTGCCGATTTTAAGGTTGAGAATCAGGATATTTTAGATTTTGAAGAACAGCAAGTGAGAGAACAGTTTATCGTGTACTCGCAAAAGATTTACGATAGAATTAAAGGAATAAATCCAAATGAAAAAATATCAACGATATACGACATGTTTATAAGTGATGTGGAAGAATCTCTCGGAAAAATATTTAAAATGATTCATGTGAAAGTTCAAGCCCCCAAAACCTATAAGAAGATATTACCAATCGACTTAACGGGTCAACCGTCGTGTTATGTGATAAGAAATTTAGACTGTATTGAAATAACTAAATTCGAGGAGAACGATGATGAATAATAAGATTATTTTGGAAACTATAGATGATGTCTTAAATAGATTGGACTCAATGTCTGATGAAGAATTGCAGGCTAAATATGAAAATCATAAGTCTGGTCCCATTGGAAGAGTATTCCTTGAGTCTGAAGATTTTTTCGCATTTCTGATGAACCAAAGTGTTGAAGAACATATCGCGCCTGTGAATGACTTGTCTATTGAGTATTATATTCGTCAAACCATTGAAACTCATGGTAAATTAATTGAACAGTTCAAACAAGTCATTAACGATGACGTATATATATTAGCAGTGTAACGATAATTATGAGTGAAAAAAACCAAAATGGATATGAAAACCATCCCATTCAGTTAAGAGCTTTAAAAGTTCTGGAACTTTCTATAAAAGTTATCCCTGAACATAGTCAATTGGAACCGAATGTAGAAAAGTTCTCACTGTTTCATGGACATAGTGAATATGACCCAAAAGACAAGACGATTGCAGTCAGAATTGGGGTAGAAATTGGCCAAGAAGTAAAAGAGGTTCCTTTTGAACTTAGAATAGAAATTTTGGGCGTTTTTGAGGTAGATGAGGACAAATTTCCCCTCAAGTTCGTTCACAAATGGGCGGAAAAGAATGCCCCACTTATTCTCTACCCTTATCTGCGAGAGCATGTTTTCAGCCTAAGCTCTCGCGCTGGATTTGGAGGTACACTTTTACCCTTGTTTCAAGTGCCTACTTTTAGCCATTCAAGTATCACAACTAGATAAACAGATATTCTGTATCAAAATAATTGCCCCATTTGATGACGAATTATGAAGCGGATATGCAATACGAGCCATTATCTGATCCAATGACTTTTCAGGTGACTGGGGTAAAACCAAAATAAGAGCCTAACAATTTTAAGCCTCTCGGTGAAAATCGAGGGGCTTTGAGGGTAGCCAAACTCTTCCCCTAACAATTTTTATGATTTTTAACCCCATCATGGTTATAGAATAATTGCATGTAATAACACGCGCCCGCCTTATCGAATTTTGACTCAATTACTTGAAAATACAATAAATTATTGGCCATTAGTGGCACAAGTGCTTTCAATTCCACAAACGAAAGCAGACTACCCTTTTTAATAAATTCCCGCTTAGTCGCCGTCAAGGCTTCTACCTGTGGCACCAATGCCATTAAGTTAAGGTTTTTAGGAGTCCAAACTTTAGTTTGGGCGTCGGCTCTCCCAAGATAAATCTTGGACTCCGAATACCGCGATTGCGAGCATTTATCCTTAACTTAATGGCATTGACCTGTCCCACGCCCGCCTTGAGTTTAATAAAAAAACGCCTGATAAATTCTACTGTCACTTCATCTGAAATCGACCACAAAGTGAGAATAGTATTTTTATTGCCCGCCACATACAGCGCATAAGGCAATCCCATCACGCCTTCGCCACTGACAACATCTCCCAAACCCGTTTAAAGATGCGCGAGCGATGTTTTTTTAAGGCAACTCGCAAAAAATAATATACCCAAAAGGGGCAACCATAAAGGATTGCTCCTACAAATTATCGTTACCTGTAGGGGCAACACCCTAGTACTTTGTCAAGCTTATATTAATGGGTTATTGGAGTACAAAGCTTTAGCTTTGTGCGTTGCTTGACAAAGCTAAAGCTTTGTACTCCAACCCAAAATTTAAAGTTTGACAAAGTACTAGTGGTTGCCCTTGGTATTTTATTTTTTGGGAGTTGCCTAAGCTACGCACCATCCTATCGGCCATTTTAAAATCGATCTCGGTGGGTTGTTTGGTGCTATCAAGGCTTTCATAAATCGGCGCACCCATCGCAAATAAGCTGCCCCGTCTTTTGAGGTTTTTGTAAGCTGGATAAAAGGATAATGAAATATCTTTAAGAATTTCCCGCTTGGGTGGCACGATTTTGCCAACGCGGTTCATCGTATAAATATATTGAGCCATATCTGTTATCAGTTATTAGTTATCAACTTTAGGAGTCCAAAATTTATTTTGGGCGACATGTTACCATAGATAGCTTGACTGTGCTATTTATCTTAAAAAGACTGAAGAAGGTTATGCTGTTTGGTGTCCGAGTTTACCCGGTTGTTGCTCTCAAGGAGAAAGCCAAGAAGAAGCGTTGGAAAATGTTAAAGAGGCTATTGAAGACTACCTTGCCGTTAGAGAAGAATTAATCCAAGACGTGGAACTACGCTATGTGGAGGTAGGGTAATGCCGAAATTATCAGGTATTAATGCTTATACAATGGGCAGTATTATCAAATATGCTGGATTAAGCATTGAAGAATTCAAAAAACTTTTGTGATCTCAATTTAAGTTACTTCGTTTCCCTTGAGTAGAAAATGACCGGCGGGGAATTGCCTCCCCCAAGAACTGAAACGAATCGTAGAGAACTTGTTTGAGGCAACACGATATGGCATTTTTGAAAACTCCTAGTTAATTTATCTTGGACTGCCCCCGTGCAACCCCGTCCGTTAACTATTGTTCAATGTATCCCTGTCTTTTCTCCTTATTTTAGAGTGAGTTCGCGGTAACATAGCGTTTTAGCTTTGAGCCATTGTCGCTTGAAACGCGCTCACATCTTTAGACTGAACCGCTTCTGTCAATAGCCTTTCTAATTGCTCCATCTCTGTGAGGGTCGATAAATACCGTTCTATTTTCCTAAACTGGGAAAGCTGCGGCTCAAAACGTAACATAAGTACGTCTAAGATAGCGTCACGACGTGAAATGAGCATACCTTCTTCACGGCCTTCTTCACGGCCTTTTTCACGGCCTTTTTCACGGCCTTCTTCACGGCCTTCTTCAACTCCATCTTCACGGCTTTTTGTACGAATCCGACGTAAAAACGGGGTATCTAATAATTCGTCGTCACCCGTCGGACTTTTGACTTGATAAGAACCGGTATCATGCCGCCCTGCACCGTGACCTACATAAAAAACGACACTGTACAATTCCATATCACGATAAGTTTGGGTCAAGCGTGATAGGTAATCCAATTCACGTAGGGACATGGGCTTGTCAGTGCGCCGTCCCTGAAATTCGAGGTGTAGTATCACTGTACGCTTATCGATCAATTTCACCAGAAAAATTTGGTCAGAACGAATCGTGTCAGCATACAATTCAATGTTGCGTGAAGTGACACCGGCTACCTGTGTGCCAAGGACCCACTCTGCAAAATCTTCAATAAAAGTGGTTACCAGTCGTTTTAGGGGGTTATCGGTTGCTGCCATTTTTGAAAACTCCTATTTCCCAAAATAAATTTTGGACTCCTAAATATGTTACCATAGATCAATGCCATCTCGTGCAGGGCAAACACAAAAAGATCACGGTTTATGGTTGCCGGTTTATCATACTGGCATTGTACCATAGACAGCCTTTAGTCTCATACTAGGAAATTTTATGTCAACCCTAAAAACCCTTTTAAACCAACGTATCCTCATCCTCGACGGTGCCATGGGCACTATGATCCAAAGATACGATTTGCAAGAAAAAGACTATCGCGGTGAACGCTTTAAAGATTGGGCTAGCGATTTAAAAGGCAACAATGACCTTTTAACACTAACCCAGCCACACATCATCAAAGCCATTCACACTGAATACCTTGAAGCCGGTGCCGACATCATCGAAACCAATACCTTTAACGGTACCCGGATTGCTATGGCGGATTATCAGATGGAGGACTTGGTTTATGAAATGAATGTCGGTGCCGCCAAACTGGCACGCCAAGCCGCCGATGAAATGTCCGCTAAAACGCCGGAACAGCCCCGTTTTGTCGCAGGCATACTCGGTCCGACTAATCGCACTTGTTCCATATCTCCTGATGTGAACGACCCGGGTTTTCGCAATATCACCTTTGATGGCTTAGTCGAGGCCTATTACGAAGCCACCCAAGGTTTAGTGGACGGTGGTGCCGATTTGTTGCTGATTGAAACTATTTTTGACACTTTAAATGCCAAAGCGGCGATTTTTGCCGTGCAAAAATATTTTGATGATCATAATTTGCGTTTGCCCATTATGATTTCGGGCACCATTACCGATGCCTCTGGTCGTACTTTATCAGGGCAAACCACCGAAGCCTTTTGGAATTCCTTGCGCCATGCCAAGCCACTCTCCATCGGCCTCAACTGCGCCTTGGGAGCAAAAGAATTGCGCCAATATGTCGCAGAACTTTCAAGGATTTCAGAATCTTATGTATCAGCCCATCCCAATGCAGGGCTACCCAACGAATTCGGCGGCTATGATGAAAGTCCCGAAAACATGGCAAGCGAAATTGCAGAATGGGCACAAAGTGGTTTTTTAAATATCATTGGCGGTTGTTGTGGCACAATGCCTGATCATATTCGCGCCATTCGAGAAGCGGTTAAAAAATATCCTCCGCGCAAATTACCCGATATTCCCATCGCTTGCCGCCTCTCCGGCTTGGAGCCTTGCACCATTGAAAAAGACTCCTTATTTGTCAACATCGGAGAACGCGCCAATGTCACCGGTTCAGCACGCTTTAAGCGACTGATTAAAGAAGAAAACTATGAAAAAGCCCTAGAAGTTGTCCGTGAACAAGTCGAAAATGGTGCTCAAGTCATTGACATAAATATGGACGAAGGCTTGCTCGATTCTAAAGCCGTGATGACCCAATTCTTAAACATGGTCGCCACGGAGCCAGAAATTGCTAAAGTGCCCATTATGGTTGACTCTTCCAAATGGGACATCTTAGAAGCGGGACTAAAATGTATTCAAGGCAAACCCATCGTCAATTCTATCAGTATGAAAGAAGGCGAAGAAAAATTCATTGCACAAGCCAAATTACTCCAAAGCTATGGTGCCGCCATCATCGTCATGGCTTTCGATGAACAAGGACAAGCCGACACTAAAGCGCGTAAAGTGGAAATCTGTCAACGCTCTTATAAAATTTTGACCGAACAAGTCGGATTCCCACCAGAAGACATCATTTTTGATCCCAATATTTTTGCCGTCGCCACCGGTATTGAAGAACACAATAACTATGCCGTTGATTTCATTGAAGCCACTGCTGAAATCAAACAAAAATTACCCCACGCCATGATTTCAGGCGGCGTATCCAACGTCTCCTTCTCATTTCGCGGCAACAACCCTGTGCGTGAAGCCATTCATTCTGTCTTTCTCTATTACGCCATCAAAGCGGGCATGGACATGGGGATTGTCAACGCAGGGCAATTGGCGATTTATGAAGATTTACCAGCAGAACTCCGCGAGCGCGTTGAAGATGTCATCCTGAACCGTCGTGACGATAGCACTGATCGGCTCCTAGAAATTGCCGAGAAATATAAAGGAGACGGTAGTACGCAAGACGATAAACAAAATGCCGCTTGGCGCGACGCCCCGGTAGCAAAACGCATTGAACATGCCCTCGTCAAAGGTATTACCAATTACATTGAAGCCGACACGGAAGAAGCCAGACAACAGGCAGAACGCCCAATACATGTCATAGAAGGACCACTGATGGATGGCATGAACGTCGTGGGAGATCTATTCGGTGCTGGCAAAATGTTTTTACCTCAAGTGGTTAAATCGGCTCGCGTGATGAAAAAAGCGGTTGCCCATTTAATGCCCTATATTGAGGCTGAAAAAGGCGAAGATTGCGCCATACAAACCAACGGCAAAATCCTCATGGCAACCGTCAAGGGAGATGTCCACGACATCGGCAAAAATATTGTCGGCGTGGTATTGCAATGTAATAATTATGAAATCATAGACTTAGGTGTCATGGTGCCGACGGAAACCATCTTAAAAACGGCCCGAGAACAACAGTGTGACATCATCGGCTTATCGGGCTTGATCACGCCCTCCTTAGAGGAAATGGTGCATGTCGCAAAAGAAATGGAACGCCAAGGCTTTGAAATCCCGCTATTGATTGGCGGTGCGACGACGTCCAAAGTGCATACAGCGGTTAAAATTGAACCCGGCTATAAGCATCCCGTCGTCTATGTCCCAGATGCCTCCCGTGCGGTGGGCGTGGCACAAAGCTTATTGTCTCCCAAATTAAAAACAAATTATGCCAAAAAAATAAAAGAGGAGTACGCCGAAATCCGCGAACGGCGTGCCAGCCAAAAAACTCAACGCAAAAAAATTACCTTGCAACAAGCGAGAGCGAATAAACTGGCACTCAATTGGAATGAGGCGCCGCCGACTTTTTTAGGCTTAAAAGTATTTGAAGATTATTCGCTAGAAGAATTGCGTCAGCGTATTGACTGGACACCCTTTTTCAGAGCTTGGGAACTGGCAGGGCGGTATCCTCAAATTCTTGAAGATGAAAAAGTCGGTCAAGAGGCGCGTACTCTTTATAAAGATGCACAAACCCTGTTAGATCAGATTATCAAAGAAAAATGGTTAACCGCGCGAGCCGTCATTGGCTTTTTCCCTGCCAACAGCGTGAATGATGATGATATTGAAGTTTACAGCGACGACAATCGCACTGAAGTCAAAACGGTGCTACATCACATTCGTCAACAAATGTTCAAACAGGGTAAACCCAATCTGTGTCTTGCTGACATGATAGCGCCCAAGGGCACTGCTGACTATATCGGCGCCTTTGCTGTCACGGCAGGCATTGGCATTGATGAACACGTTGCCCGTTTTGAACAAGCGCAAGATGATTATAACAGTATCTTATTGAAAGCACTGGCAGATCGTCTAGCCGAAGCCTTTGCCGAACGGATGCACGAACGGGTGCGACAAGAATTTTGGGGCTATGCGCCAGATGAAGAATTCACTAATGCGGAACTGATAAAAGAAAACTATCATGGCATTCGCCCCGCCCCGGGCTATCCCGCTTGTCCGGATCATACGGAAAAGGCAACACTTTGGGCACTCATCCAACCTGAAAAAAATGCGGGCATTCAGTTGACGGAGAGTTTTGCCATGTTCCCCACGGCTGCCGTATCGGGTTGGTACTTTTCCCATCCAGAGGCGCAGCATTTTGGGACGGGTAAAATTGAGAAGGATCAACTTGAAGATTATGCTAAACGTAAAGGGATGACGGTTGAGGAGACAGAGCGGTGGCTGGCACCGATTTTGGGGTAATTTAATAAATAGGAGTCCAAGATTTATCTTGGGCGCCAACCACTTCCAAGATAAATCTTGGACTCCTACTATTGTAAAATACTTCCTAAAAGAAAATGTCGAATAATGTATTAATACCACACCCATTCCCATATCAAGGAAGTAAGCGTGGCATTGCACAACACATCCTACGCTATTTGTAAAGGGATGACGGTTGAGGAGACAGAGCGGTGGCTGGCACCGATTTTGGGGTAATTTAATAAATAGGAGTCCAAGATTTATCTTGGGCGCCAACCACTTCCAAGATAAATCTTGGACTCCTACTATTGTAAAATACTTCCTAAAAGAAAATGTCGAATAATGTATTAATACCACACCCATTCCCATATCAAGGAAGTAAGCGTGGCATTGCACAACACATCCTACGCTATTTGTAAAGGGATGACGGTTGAGGAGACAGAGCGGTGGCTGGCACCGATTTTGGGGTAATTTAATAAATAGGAGTCCAAGATTTATCTTGGGCGCCAACCACTTCCTTGATAAATCTTGGACTCCTACCATTGTAAAATACTTCCTAAAAGAAAATGTCGAATAATGTATTAATACCACACCCATTCCCATATCAAGGAAGTAAGCGTGGCATTGCACAACACATCCTACGCTATTTATTCTGTGGGGCTGCTGCGGTCTCAATTGCTGCTGCCGCTCACGGCCTTTCAAAGACTTTTTGGCTCAACGACCTCAATGTCCCACTGATGTCTCTCTGGCAAGAGATTTTGGAAAGGCCAACTGAGTTGAGCGATGGTTACGAAAAACTCTGGAATGAGCAGCATCCAAACAAGAAAAAAATTTTTTTCAAAATTACTTCGTTACTTCGTTTCGTGACGAGTTCAATTCCTCACATAATCCCCACCATTTGCTCTACCTGTTGGCAAGAATTGTAAAAGGAGCAGTGAGGTATCTGCCTTGCTTTCTGGCAAGACGGCTCTTTCATCAGTATATTTTCGATAGTTCGCTCCAAAAGCAAAAAAAAATGATTTAGTCTATATGGATCCACCTTACCAAGGAACCTCATTGACAAGAGATCACAGATATTACAACGGAGTTATCTATGATGAATTCGTTGATGCGCTTATCACATAGCTACGATGGAAAGACTGGAGAGAAATATCACGGTAAAGCACTACAATTCCTTCATAATTTATGAAGTTATTAAAGAGCGTTAAAGCTAAACGCCCTAGAATGCGAGAATTGAGAGAATTGGAGCATAAAAGAAATCAGTAACTGTCAGTCGTGTTATTGGGCATACCCAGAGTCGTATAGCCATATTGCAATGCGAGAGATTCGGCGACTGGATATCATCTGGACTGCTGAGGAAGTGGCGGAATATGAGCGGCTACGGGAAGAAGCCGCAAAAGTTCAAAAAGAAACCCCAGAGTATGTCAAAAACGTATTGCGAAATCATTTTAAGCAAAAAGGCAGCTAACGACGCAATGCCATTAAGTCTCGCAAAAAACCATACATGTAGGGTGGATTAAGCAGCGCGTATCCACCTGATTAATCTATAAGTTTTGGTGGATACGCTGGAGCGATATCCACCCTACATAGTCTTAACTTAATGGCATTGAGCTAACGACGGCAATTCCGCTTGTGCATAAAAATCCATTGGGATAGGTAAATTTAATAACATTTCTATAAATCCTATTTCTTAAAGAAATAGGATTTTTTAAATCGCGTTTTAATTACCATGTTAAAAGACGGCAAACAAAAGATGAAAAAATTAACGCTCTATCTATTTTTACTACTTATCGCACTGAGTTTGCTAGGCTGCCCTCCCAACAAGATGAGGCTAAGGCAGTCCACTACTTTAGAATTTTTAGATTATGACTATTTTGATGAAAAGCTTTCCACCACCCTGAGTCAGGGATTGGGTAAAATTGAAGTGAGGCCTTTAACTCCCTTTTCTACAAATGACATCCCTGCTCGATTGGATGCCTGGTTTAGGGTGATTGGAGAAACCGGTGGTCAAGTCCAAACGGCACCCATTGATAGCAGCAGCAGAAACATTTTCGTCAGTTTGGTGCTGACATTGCATTCAATTTATCAACAATTGAAAAACCAATTCCGATACAATCCCGCTCAATATTATAATGTTCTATTGTTGTATCGGCAGAATAAACGCGGAGAAGCCTTAATAGAAAAACTCATTTTTACGCATAGAAAGCTGAAACCCCTTCCAAGATAAATCTTGGACTCCATAGGAGATAATAATGAAATTCAAAAGATTTATCGGGTGCTTGGGCTTAATCAGTTCATGTGCCCAGATGCCAGAAAGCGTCCCCCAATCTTTTCCTGAATCAGAGCCGGTGCCAGTGGCCGAGCAGACGGTGCAGGTTGCTGAATCTCTCTCGGCTGAGCAAAAAGAGCATCTTAGAAAATTTCTGTTAGGTGAAAAACACCCTGACACTTTGTTAAATCTAAACGATTTGGCTATGATTTACCAAGATTTAGGCCATTTATCCGATGCTTTGCCCTTGTTAATTAAAAAAAGGGCTTATACATCTTGAAACCTTTGTGGCTGGTGTGGAAAGTAGTGGCGAGTTATCCGGCGGCCATTCTTGGTTTAAACAGCGGGAACAGGGTTACTTTCAGCTTTCATTTCTGTATGGGACTCAGTCTCGCCTCTTGGTTGCCAAAGAAAAGCACTGTGCTTATTGTATCACCTTGAATGAAGGATTGTTAATCGAGGCTGGTTTTGAGCGGGAGGCACTACGCGCTGCCCAAGAAACGCCAAGCCTGGCACCCCTGATTGAAAAAGAGAAAGCACTGTTGTTATTGGTGTTAAAGGCGATACTTAATGGCATTGGCGTAAGGAGTGATATCCGCGATTCAATGTTTTTAGTGGTACGGGGATTTTTTAATTTACAGCAAATCCAGTATAAGGGCGTTTATAAGCGGGATGGAAAGCTAAGACAATATCTTCTTTAGGTACCCCCAAACTGACTAATCCGTCAGCAATTCCTTTTTCTGTACCGTCTTGTTGAATCCAAATTTTGTTATTTTTAAGATCAACATGTAAAAGACAGCCATGTACTCTTTCATGCCCATCCCAGCCTACGCTGTTTAGGTAATAATGAAAACAATGAATATTTCCATTAAACAATTTTTCTTGAGAAGATTTAAACTGTTGACTGTATTTTTGCTGTTATTGAGCTTTGTTGGTTATCTTGGCGCTGTCCATTGGACTTTTGATCTTTTTTCTCATTTTAAGGTGCAATATTTCGCTTTGTTGTTGTTTTGTGCCTTTGTTTTTTTGTTGGCTCGGCAGTGGAAGTGGCTATTTTTCGGACTGTTGGGGGTGTTTATCAATGGTGTTGTGGTGCTTTCTTTGTACGCGCCACCTAGTGATTTCATTCGTCAAAACAATACGTTAAAATTATTGCTTTCAAATGTGAATGTTGGGAATGACAATTTTTCTGCCCTTATTCAACTTGTCCGCTCCGAGCAACCGGATATTTTGATCGTGCAAGAGTGGAATGCACATTGGCGCCAGCAGTTAAAAATATTTGATAAAACTTTACCTTATATAAAAACGTCCTTAGATAGTGGAGTTTTTGGTACAATTGTATTGAGTCGTTTTCCTTTTGAAGAGGCACAAATTCTTTCTTTAGGTAGTGGTGAGTTGGAAAGTATCTTAGTCAAAATAAGGGTCAATGATAAAGTCATTTCTCTATTAACAACGCATCCATGGCCGCCCATCAGTGGAAAAACGTTTGAGCATAGAAATAGTCAGTTATTTGAAGTGAATTCTTTTCTCAAAGATTTGTCATCTCCCAAAATTGTCATTGGCGATCTGAATATTTCTATGTGGTCTCCGATTTATTCTTTTTTGAGTCAAGAGTTGGTCAATGCGAGGCAAGGTTTTGGTATTTTGCCAACTTGGCCCACTTTTATGCCTTTTATGATGATTCCTATCGATCATTGTTTGGTCAGTTCGGATGTGAATGTGCTCAATCTAAAAACGGCTACGTCTATCGGTTCTGATCATTTGCCGTTAATTGTGGAACTGGCTTTGTAAGTATTTTAAATCCACTCAATTAACGCTATTCATTTAATCCGTTGAGTCCCCGAATCCGTTTAGTACAACAAGTCAAAACCTACAGGGATTAGATTTAAGAATGGATAAGTCAAAATATACTGGATACAGCCAAATGACAACATCTAGTACAACGGATTTGCGGAATAAACGGATTTAAAACCCACTGATTTTATATTAACGCTATGAATTTATTATATTTAATCAGTTTATTCCCCTAAACGAAGTAACGGAGCTTTGCTGCGTAATCCGTTGTACTGAGCCTTTAAATCAAAAAAAAAGCGAACTTCGCATGGCGAGACTCGCTTTTTTTTGGTTTCACATAAGTCAAAACACCCAACTACAGGGATTTTAAATCAAAACCTTTAACGACAGAGATTATAGAAATCCTATTTTTCCAAAAAATAGGATTTCTTAAATACTCGATGCTCAAGTTTTTTTGACTTGACATTGTTATTGGAGTCCAAAGCTTCAGCTTTGGACTTTTTTTGACTTGACATTGTTGTTGGAGTCCAAAGCTTCAGCTTTGGACTTTTTTTGACTTGACATTGTTGTTGGAGTCCAAAGCTTCAGCTTTGGACTTTTTTTAGTACTAATAGTTTCACCAGTTTCACCAAAATAAAAGGGCGTAGTCGTCCCCGCACGACAGGCATTGGCAAAATTCATTTGCCTCATCCCATGAGACTTGCTCTACAGGACGATTTTTCTGTTTGGTAACGGGCTTGTTTTTTGTTTTTTGTCGCGCTGCGTGATTTCGGTTTCTAGCATGGTTTGACTCCTCGTCCAAGATAAATCTTGGACTCCTTTTTGGTGATTTCTATAAATGTTAAAATATATCTTTTTTTGTTCACCCTGAAAGGAGTCACTGATGTCTCTACGCCGTTTACCCGTTTATCTATTATTAGACTGTTCCTCATCTATGAAGGGGCAACCCATTGAACAAGTGAAACAAGGGCTGAGGGCTTTATTAGATGATTTAAGCGCTGAGCCGATGGCTATCGAAACCGTTTATTTGTCCGTTATTACATTTCATAATACCGCTCAACAAATGATTCCATTAACCGAATTGATGGAATTTAAAGCACCACAGATTCAAGCCAATGGTGCGACAGCTTTAGGGGCAGCTTTGCGCTTATTAATGGACTGTTTAGAAAAAGAAGTCCGCAAAAATACCCAAGAGCAAAAAGGAGATTGGAAGCCATTAGTCTTTTTGATGACGGATGGTATGCCCACAGATGCTTGGGAAAATGCGGCAGATGAGCTGAAAAAACAAAATATTGCCAATTTAATTGCTTTTGCGGCGGGCTCCAACGCCCTTGTTGCTAATTTAAAACGTATGACTGAGACTGTTTTAAAATCTGAAGAATTATCTCCCGGTGCCCTGAAAGCCTTTTTTCAATGGATGAGCCAATCTATTTTGCGTACTGGTGTGCAAGTCAGTGAAATGCCCGTTGATTTGCCCCCGCCGCCGCCACAAATTCAAATTGTGCCATGAGTGAAAAAAATAAATTTACCTTCATGGATTTGGAAACCCTGCCAAGAGATGGATTATGCCATCCAGAGCCAAACCTTAAATAATGGTTTTAAGATGATTGCTGCACGGGTGCGTGGCAAAAAACATAAACATGAGGGCAAAAATTGTGAAGATTGGTTTGAAATAGCCCAAAGTGGCGAATGGGGCATTATTGCAGTGTCAGACGGTGCGGGTTCTAAAATTTTTTCAAGAGTGGGGGCACAAGTCGCTTGTCAAGCGGCAGTCAATTATTTGGTCAATAAATTGCGAGAACATCAAATCAAGCCGCGACAAAGTTGGACAACTGATACTTTTGCACGAAATCAAAAAGGCCAATTTAAGGAACAAGATATTGAATTAACGCAATTGTTTTTGCATGAAGCGATCAAGGTGGCTTATCATGCTGTTTCGGGAAATCGTCCCTCATTCCCGAAACTCAGTCTCAACGATTTTTCGGCAACATTGCTATTGGCAGTCCACACCACAATTAAATATAAGGCGGTTCCCTATAGTTTAGTCTTAGCCTGTCAAGTAGGGGATGGGCTGTCTGTTGCTATAAATAAAGCATTCACCTGTTTATTGGGGAGAGTAGAAAAAGACGGTTTTTATGGCGAAACGGAATTTTTAACGTCTTCGCTCAGAAAATTGGAAAGGGATTATTTATCTGCCAAGACATTTCCTTTTTTTAGCCCGATGTTAGCACTGATGGTGATGACAGATGGCGTATCTGATGATTATTTTTCGCCGGGTATGCTACATCTTTTCGGCGATCTGGTCCTGAATGGCATAATTCCGGTTGTGCCCTCTGGCGTCACAAAAGAGCAAATGAAATTGTTAAAGCAGAGAAAAGATGAGTATATGTTTGTGGAAGAACGTCTTACCGAAAACGGGGCAATTCCAACGCCGATTTGTTCGGTTTCCGAATATGCTAAAATTCTCAATCTGTCAATAGAAGAATTGATTGCGACACCGGCGCTGTTAGCGGCAGGTATCCCGCCTGAAATTAAGCAATGTGATTCAACGCCAGAAAGTCGCCTACAAGTTTGGTTAGATAGTTACCATGTTAGGGGCTCTTTTGATGATCGAACCTTGGTTGTGGTATATAATCAAACGTGAACTATTTGATATTTAATTGCAAGGAGAAAATGATGCAAAAAAGATTTAATGACACAGGGCTCTGTATTCCTTATCGACATTACATGGTTGATAGTTCTGTCAAACTTAAGCAAATTATTCAATTGGTGGAGTGGGGCGAATATTTCACCATCAATCGCCCGCGTCAGTTTGGCAAAACGACTACCTTGTTTCTGCTCGATAAAGCACTGAATCAGCGAGATGATTATGTGGCGTTGAAGATTAGCTTTGAGGGGATTGATACCGAGACGCATCAGCATCAAGAACGCTTTATCACAGAGATTCTAATCATGTTAGCCCATCGGCTTGAGTTTTTGGGGTTTTCACATCCCAGCCAATTGATTGAAGAACATCGTTCTCAGATCACTAACTTGCCTGCCTTATCTCGCTTCATCACCAAGTTAGTGGGGACTATGCCCACCAAATCGTGGGTATTGATGATAGATGAAGTGGATAAAAGTAGCAATAACCAGTTGTTCTTGGACTTTTTAGGTATGTTACGAAATAAATACTTGCAGCGAGACGATGGTGAAGATACCTTCCAATCAATCATTTTGGCTGGCGTGCATGATATAAAAACACTCAAGGCCAAAATCCGCCCTGATGCCAAAAGTGGCGGGTACAACAGTCCGTGGAATATTGCGATTGACTTTAAAGTTGATTTGAGTTTTGCGCCGCCTGAAATTGAGACCATGTTGCAGGATTACAGTCAAGATAAGCAGATACAGCCCGACATTTCGGCTATTGCGGAGCGATTATATTATTACACCGCTGGTTATCCCTATTTGGTCAGTAAGCTGTGTAAATTTATAGATGAAGATATTATCCCCAATCGGGCGGATAAAAACTGGTCGGTTGATGATGTCGAAGCCGCCTTCAAAATGATTGTGGATGGTGGCTACACGACGACCTTATTTGATAGTTTGACCAAAAATTTGGAGAACAATCGGGAATTGTATAATTTTGTGTTAGATATTGTGATTAATGGTAAACGCGCCCCTTATGTCATCACTAGCCCGATGATTAACTTCGCTAATTTATATGGCATTATCGCAAATGTCGATGGTTTTTGCCAGATTCATAATCGGATATATGAGCAGAGGATTTATGCCCATTTAGTCTCGAATTTACTGGTTGCCAATCGCAACAATCTGGCCCCCTCGCCGGACTCTTTCACCGCTGGCGGCCTGGATATTAAGTTGATATTACAGCGATTTCAATCCTTTATGCGGGAAAACTATGGAAAGCGGGATAGAAAATTTTTGGAACGAGAAGGGCGGTTATTGTTTTTGGCGTTTCTCAAACCCATCCTGAACGGCAGAGGATTTGACTTCAAAGAACCCTCCGTCGCTGATGAACAACGCATGGATATTGTGATCGCTTATCAAGACAAACGCTATGTCATTGAACTTAAACGGTGGTACGGGGATAAATATCATCAACGGGGTTTGCAACAGTTAAGTGATTATTTGGACATCTACTCGCTAAAAAAAGGCTATCTGTTGATTTATAATTTTAACAAAGGCAAAACCTACAAAGAAGAATTGATTCCGTTTCAGGATAAAGAGATTTTTGCCGTGTGGGTATAAGGTATTGGAGTCCAAGATTTATCTTGGGCGAGTTTTCGAGCAACGGATTTTTATTGGTTTTATGGGCAACCACAAAGGATTGCCCCATTACATCATAATTCCCCAAATGCCCCGGCTTCCATAATCTCCATCAATGAGTCACGAACACCAATAGCCAGTTGACGTAAACGATCTGGCATCTGAGATGCCGCAATAAAGACACTCAAATCCATTGTCACAAACCAGCCCTTGCCATGCTCATCTACAACCAAAGTAATCCGACAAGGCATATAAGCCGCATAACTGATGTCATATTCAATCATTTGATAAAGGTTGATGGGCTCGCTTCCTCAGCAGACCACTGCCATTAAGTTAAGGGCAAACCCGATAGGGTAGCCCCTACGTGAACCGTGATTTTTTGTAGGGGCGGGTGTAGGGGCAATCCCTTGTGGTTGCCCGCCCCTACGCCAATGGCAGTGCCTCAGCAGACACAATTGCCATTACAATTAGGGATAATACAACAACAATCAGACGTACTTTTATAAATGTTTTCCTAGATTGGTTAAAAATTTGTTTAAACGGGATAATCAGCCAATCCGGGGTTATCATCCACATTTATCAATTTGGGCGTATTGATTTTGTCCAGTTTAATTTCTTTACGATCACGCAAATAGTCGGCGACAACATCCCAAACCGGTTTGCCCGGCGATTGACTTCCAACCGTTGCCCAGCCCGCTACTTTATAGCGCTTATTCATCTCAATCGCAGAGCCATCATCCAACGTCATGTTACTGATACGTTGATTGATGGTTTGGGTGGGCTCACAGACATAATCCATGCCCCCAACGCGCACCATATCACCCCCTTGTTGTCGGTAAGAGTCGGCATTGAAAAGGTTATCACCAACATCTTCTAAAATCATTTTAATCTCAGCACCGCTCATTTCCCGTACATACGTCTCAGGATAGGTGATGCACGTTTGATTTAGCACATCTTCCATCGTGATCTCTTGATTAGGCAACACCGTCGTGCCCCAACGAAAACCTGGTGAGAGGGAAATTTGGGCATCTCCTTGAATACGCAAAGCATCACAAATCAATTGATCAAAGGTACCATTAAAATTGCCACGCCGATATAATATTTGATCCGTTTCCGCCAATTTTTCAGTCAGTTTACCCAAATAAGGGGCGCGTACTTGATCAATATAGGTTTGCATGTCTTGATCGGCAGGCAATAAATGACTAAATACGGGTAATAGGCGATATTGATAATCTTTGATTTTGCCGTTTTTTACGTCAAAGTCGAGTACGCCAAGGAATTTGCCATTGGAGCCTGCATTGCAAACCAAAGTCATGCCGCCACTATTTTTGATTTGGCTCGGTTGTGGTACGCCATCGTGGGTATGTCCGCCTAAAATCACGTCAATGCCACTGACTCTTCCAGCCATTTTTAAGTCAACATCCATGCCATTATGCGATAAGACGACGACAATATCAGGCTTTTCTTGAGTACGCACGGTGTTGACTATTGATTGCATTTCACTTTCCCGAATGCCAAAAGTCCAGTCGGGAATAAATCGTGCCGGATTTGCAATCGGGGTGTAAGGAAAAGCTTGTCCAATCACTGCCACGCGCACTCCGTTTAAGTTTCGCATGGTGTAAGGTTTAAAGGCATGTCCAGTGTCTTCGTCAAAAGCAGGGGCGCCATCAAATAAGGATTCATCTTTAACAAAGACATTTTGGGCGATAAATTCACCTTTAAATTTGTTAATATTTGCCAAAATTTCTTCCGCCAAATAGGTGAATTCCCAATGTCCAGTCATGATGTCGACACCCAGCATATTGGTGGCTTCCACCATGTCTTGTCCTCGCGTCCAATAGGCAGTGCCTGATCCTTGCCAAGTATCACCCCCATCAAGCAACAAGGTTTTTTCATGACCATAGCTGTCACGTAAACGTTTGATGAGCGTCGCTAAATGGGCAAATCCTCCGACTTTTCCGTATTTTTCGGCTGCTTGTGAGTAGTTGAGATAGGTAAAGGCGTGTGCTTCAGGCGTATTGGGTTTGATTCCAAATTGTTGTAATAGCCTATTGCCAACGAGATGCGGCGCTCTGCCACGCATATTTTTTAGGCCGAGGTTGACATTAGGTTCACGATAATACACGGGTAAGAGTTGGGCATGGCAATCTGTCAAATGGAGTAAACGCACTTGACCCATATTAGGCATGTCGTAGGGATCGGTTGGCGTGTCTGCTAGGGTTTTGGGTAATAAGCCAGAGGCGCCCGCGATAGCCATTAAGTGTATAAATTGACGACGATTCATTGATGGTCCTCTTTGAGATAGTCCAAAGCTGAAGCTTTGGACTCCAATATATCGTACTTATTTAATTTGTGTAACCGCTTCGCCAGTGTTGTCTCGGTTGTCTTTCCAAGTCAGTGTCACCGTGTCACCTATTTTGCCGCCTTCAAAACTGAAAGCAAAATAGGGATTGGCAGAAACGCCACCGCCCCATTCTGCCGACATGACGACTTGTCCGTTGTGTGCAACCATCACTTCTTCGATGTAGTGAGGCTTGCCATCCCGAGATTTAGCCTTAGTTTTCATGGGATGTTTGATCAGTACTTTCACTTCGGTGAAGTCACCTTTAAGCTTGGCTCTCATCCGGGTTTTGTATGACATAATTGTGTTCTCCTGTTTAACTCTGTTTAACCGCCACAACCACCAATGGTTACTTTGATTTCTCGACTGGCTTTGTACAGTTTGCCATCGGCTTTAACGATAGCGATCACGTTGCCAGTGCCACCCATTTTAATACGAGTTTTGAGCCAACCTTTGCGATTACCCGCAAAGTTAAACTTACCCACTAACGGCATCGGATTTTTCTCCGCGAAAATGGTAATGGATTCCACTTTGGCTAAGTCTGCCGTGATTTCAATCGGCACAACTTTGCCGTTTTCGGCGATATCGGGTGTCTTGATAGTGATTTTATCACTTTCTTCTACTTGGGCACTTTCAAACAAGTTTGCTAAGGAGTCATCAACTGTACCAGCTTGAAAAGCGGCTACCTGTTTTTCGGCCATAACGGTTGATGGTAAGATGATTGCTCCAACACTCAAAGCAACCGCATTGCGGAGAAATATTCTACGTGAAGTCTTCACTTTATTGCCCTCCAAGGGTAAAAAAAAAAAGAAAGGATATTTAATGACGAATCCCAGGCACACTCAGCGTTTGCCCATTGTTCTTCACCATCAAATAAAGTTCAATGTCACCATATTCAGGGGCTTCTGGTGGCAATTCGTTGGCGCGAACTGAGACGTTACACCACTGAAAACGTTTACGGATGTCCCAAATTTCACTCCGACTGGTGCGATAGGTGGGAAAATGGTCCATCATACCGACGACTTTGTTTAAATATTGTCCCCGTATCCACTTGTCAGAACTGATAGCATGACAGTCCGTACAGGCCAGATTTAATTGACCAATTTTCCGATTGATGAGTTCTTCACCGCGTCTGAGGGCAATGCGCGTGTTCATACCGCTGGTGTTGATGGAAATGGGTTGTCCATTAGCCAAATAGCGCAAATAAACCGCAAAGCCTAAATTTTCTTCCGTTTGGGCTAAATATTCCGCCCCTGTCGTCGCCCGCGCATGACGGGTGACAAATTCTTCTATTCCAAGGACTTTATTTAAACGCGGTTCAACCTTGGGCATATGAACTGCCCAATTGCTAAAGGCTTTTTCAGGTTCGTCATGGCAATCTTGGCAAGATTTGCCTTTTGGTCCAACTTGGGTATAGAGTTCTTCGCCAACAGTGACAGCAAACATGCCCGGATTTTCAAATTCATCTAAATTATCCCGCGTCTCAGTTGGTGACGGACGTTTGCTTGGATCATCTTCAGAATTGTCGAATTTAACGGGTTTTGTCAATGTCTTTAGGTAAGACACAACGTCCATAATTTCGGACTTGCTTAGTATCTCATTTGAGCCAAAAGGTGGCATGACGGTTGTTGGGTTGTAAATCCTGGCATCGTACACGTAATTAAACAATAACTCTTCTGGCAATCTCCAACTGCCAACGGTTGAGATATTAAGTCCAACATTGCCCGGCAAAGAGACGTCGGGTAAAATGTGACAGGCGGCACAGTTACCTTTTTTGCGATTAGCCATCAGCTTTTTGCCTTTAACGGGATCTCCTTTAATGGGCGGTTCAACCGGCTGAATAAATGAAACGGGGTTTGTTACTCCCCGTTGTAGATTACAGTAGTTATTCCATTTGGTTTGTTTCCAAGCGCTATAACGTTGCCAAGGTGCAGCATGGGTGGTGAGATCGAGTGGCACGGTTGCCGACATTTGATCCGCGATAACGGTAGGTGGGGTGGTTAATAGTATTGCCGATAACAGGTGGCGCCGTAATAATGTAGTGGACATTTAATTAATACTCCTCTAAAGTTTGACAAAAAAGTGAAGTGAAGTGAAGTTGGATCATTAAAAATCTACTTGAAAACGCATCTGGAAAATGTTTGGATCGTCATTTCCAACAGCATTACCCTTGGCATTGGCATCTTGATCATTGTCAACAATGATATAATTCAGCAACAAGCGAGTTTGTTTGTTGAGATACCAATTTATAGCAAGGGTGATGTTTTTTTCTTCTCCTCCGGTGATAGGACCATCATTTAATTCAAGCACGCTATAACGGGCTGCCAATTCCCAAGCGCCCTTTTGACTTTTTGGCTTGATGCGCCCAAAACTACCATTTTTGGCTTTATAGGGCCGTGATTCTCCCGTGAGAAACCAACTACCATATACATACCAACCATTAAAAGCGACATCGGAGAATCCATCCTCACGGCTAACATCAGTGTGGATATATTCTCCTTGTAGAGAAAATGCATCAAAAACGCTAGCGGCTTCAAGACCATACACGCCTAAATTACTCACGTTTGTTATTGTGCCGGTGTCAACATATCTTGTGCCAGTAATATGAGATTCTGGGCGGGCACGAAATCTTACCTCATTGTCACTATTAGGCGAACGATATGCGCCAGCGAGACCTAAATGTACACTGCGTGTTTTGGAATGAAGGGGTGCCAAAGTAAATCGAGCTGCTGTACTCCACCCTTCGTTACCTTCTTTATCAACATCAGCCTTAAACGATTCACCAAAAACACCAGCGGCAGCACTCCAACTTTGCCCAGAAGTCTGGGTACGGATACCAATCCGGCGTTCTCCTAAAAAGACGTTATTTAAAGCGCGTTCCATGAAAGTCGTATGTTTGGTACTGGTGTGCCATTCCAAACTAAACGGCTCTTTGGTATGACCAAAGATTATTTTAGTCGGCTTAAAGCCTTTGTAATAGATAACGCCTTCTTTAACGTCTCCCCGGCCAGCACCAAAGTCGACATCAAGGTCAAAACCCCAGTCTTTAAAGAAGGTGCCTCCCAGTTCTAAACGGGCGCGACGAAGTTCTGTCCCATCTCCCAAGGGGTTTTTATCTTCATCGTAAAAAGCAGCATCGATCATAAGACGACCGCCTAGATCAAAGGAAAAAGTGCCATCAAGGATGGAAATACTGATCCCACCGTCAGTTTTGACCTGCGTTTCACTCGCATAGACATTATTAAAAGCTGTTGTTGTTAGCAACATGCCAACGGCAATAACAGATTTCATACATAATTTCTCCTCTCGTTGTTGAAACTTATATGAGTGGCCGTTCAAGCACTATATAAATCAATGTGCATTTCAAAATGGTTAAAAGTTTATATTATTTTTTGACAAAAGCAAATACAATTATTATAAATAAGTTATTGATTTAATAAATTCTTTGACAATATTATTATATAATAATAAGTCATTTTTTTATTTATCAAAAGTTTAGTATTAATATACTTATCAAATATAAGTTGTTTTTTTTTTTTTTAAATTTAAACCCCATACAAGGGGGGTTGATTTTGGGGTTTGGTTCGTTTATTTTAAATTAATCCATAATAAGTACTGAACCATGAATTATCGAAGATATTGGAGTCCAAAGCTTTAGCTTTGGAAACCCACGTCCTTACGCTGCCGCTTTGGACTCCAAAATACCTTAAAAAGCATTTATTGTGCAACGGATTTATGATTCAATGCCATATCGTGGCGGGCAACCACTAGGGCATTGCCCCTACGATAAATCACGGTCCATGTAGGGGCAATCCTTTATGGTTGCCTGGGGCGTTGGTGGCATTGATTTATGATTGCGGTGTGGAAAAGGAGAAAATGATGCAAAAAGAGTTTAATGATACTGGTTTATGTATTTTCAACCGTCATTACATGGTCGATAATTCAGAGAAACTGAAGCAGATTATTGGCTTTGTAGAAAAAGGTAAATATTTCACCATCAATCGCCCGCGCCAGTTTGGCAAAACGACTACCTTGTTTTTACTCGCTAAACAACTCAACCGGCGGGATGATTGTGTGGCCGCAAAAATCAGTTGTTTTATTGATTGATGAGGTGGATAAAAGTAGCAACAATCAACTCTTTTTAGATTTTCTGAGTATGCTACGGAATAAATATTTACAACAAAACGAAGGACGTGATCAATCATTTTGGCTGGCGTGCATGATATAAAAACACTCAAGGCCAAAATCCGCCCTGATGGCAAAAGTGGCGGGTACAACAGCCCGTGGAGCGGAGCGATTATATTATTATACAGCTGGTTATCCCTATTTGGTCAGTAAACTGTGTAAATTTATAGATGAAGATATTATCCCCAATCGGGCAGAAAAAAACGGGTCGGTTGATGATGTCGAAGCCGCCTTCAAAATGATTGTGGATAATGGGTACACGACGACCTTATTTGATAGTTTGGTCAAAAATTTGGAGAACAATCGGGAGTTGTATGATCTGATTTTCCATTTCGTCATCAATGGCAAAAGTCTAGAGTTTACGATTGCTAATCCGATGATTAACTTGGCTTATTTATATGGCATCTTGACCGCCTCAGAACAGGGACGCTGTCAAATCCATAACCGCATTTTCGAGCAATTTTTGGAACGAGAAGGGCGGTTATTGTTTTTGGCGTTTCTCAAACCGATCCTAAATGGCAGAGGATTTGATTTCAAAGAACCCGTCGTTGCCGATGAACAACGCATGGATATTGTGATCGCTTATCAAGACAAACGCTATGTCATTGAACTTAAACGGTGGTACGGGGATAAATATCATCAACGGGGTTTGCAACAGTTAAGTGATTATTTGGATATCTACTCGCTCAAAAAGGGCTATCTGCTGATTTATGATTTTAACAAAGGCAAAAGCTACAAAGAGGAATTGATTCAGTTTCAGGATAAAGAGATTTTTGCCGTGTGGGTATAAGCTTTGTCAGACAGTACAAAGCTAAAGCTCCAACACGTCAAGATAATTTAGTAGTAGATGTCTTTTTTTGGCTCGTCCAAGATAAATCTTGGACTCCAAAATACCACTTTATTTATCTTTATAAATTTATAGGGTTTAGTGATTTATCCGTTTAATCCCCGAATCCGTTGTACTATATTTTTTCCTATTTTTTAAAAAAATATCTCGAATCAGGGCGCATCAAGTGCCGCCTTCACTTTTATGACATCCCTTTTCGGTTGTTCGGGAAGTTGTGTAATTGGCGTTAAAGGTGCTTGCCTTTCCATTGCTTTAGCGCGTGTTAAGTCCTCCTTCCTCTCGTTGGTATAGTGGATATATCATCTGGCGGCAATTCATTGAATCCAGCAATAATTTTAATGGTCAGGAAAGAATTCATCGACATAATAACTAAATAATCAATAATACAATGAAAGCTCGAAGGTTGTCAAGAAATACTAAACGATTCTGAGAGCTATAATTTATCATTTCAGTTATCATAATGATGTCGGCTCGTCCAAAATTAAAAAGGTAATAAAATGTCAAATTCAAAAACAACTATTCTTGAGAATAGGATTGCCCGTTTGCCACAGGCGTTTGTCGTCATTGCTATTTGTGTGTTGCCATTTTTACTCAATTTAATGGGGATCGATTTTGGCACTGATCCAAATGCCAGTCTCTCTCTTCGTGGTGTGCATACTATTTTAGAATGGACTGGTTTTTGTATTGCCTTATGCACTGCCATTTTGGCATTGAGTAGCCGTCATTTGATCACGCAGATTATTGGCATCGCTTTATTTTTGGGGGGCTGCATGGATGCATTTCATACGCTCGCAGCAGTGGCGGATAACCACAATATGCTCCCATTCTCTTGGGCTATTTGCCGACTTTTCGATGCGCTGATTATGATTGTTGTGCTAGGATTCTTTTTAGTAAAAGGCGTTAATAAACTTGATGCCAATTTAAAAATCGGTGGAACGATCCTTTTTGGCTTGCTCGCTTATGCGATTATTAGTCAGCCTTATGATGTCGCTCCCTTGTTTCTATTTATTTTTGCGGGTTTGGTCGTTTACCCCGCTTTTTATAAACGCTATCCTAGCCTTTTTTCTCACGCGCTTCTTATCAGCATTATTCCAGAGATTGGCACTGAACTCTATATGAACTTTGGTTCTACGGCACTTTTTGATAATAATTTTATTATTGCCCATTTTCTCAAAATTATGACTTATTTAGTTCCATTTGTGGGACTTTGTTTAGATTATGTTCGTACCAATGAAGCCTATCAGTTTAACAAAACAATTCTCACGGTTGCGCCCATCGCAAGCTATCGTTCTGATGGGCAATGCGTTTTTGCTAATGAAACGATAGGCATCGGGTTGAGTCAAAATTTTCGCCAGATTGATTTTTTTAAAAATACCGCCCTACTTGCCGATGCAGAGGAGACTCTTTCAACGGGTGTTGATAAAAAACGAGAAGTTCATGTTAGCTTTGGCAAGGTGCTTGACATTGAGTGTTACTTGAGTCGGTTCATCATCAATGACGAATTTTATCTGCTATTGATGATCCATGACATCACTAATCGTAAACAGGCGGAAAAAGCACTTATTGATGAACGCGCCTCTTTCGCCGCCGATCGAATGAAAAAGTCATTTTTTGCTACTATGAACCATGAATTACGCACTCCCCTCAGTGCTATCCTAACAATGTCTGATTTATTGCAAAATGGCATACAGGGTCACAGTGAACAGTTAAAAGCAATCAAGTTAATCAATAGCAGTGGTAGCCACTTATTGTCCTTAATAAACGATCTCCTTGCTTTGTCCCAGTTTGAAGCGGGAAAAATGAAGTTGGATATTAAGCCAATTCAAATAGATAATATTTGCGAAGAAAGTTTACAATTTGTGAGTGAGGCTGCCAAGAAAAAGCAAATTAAACTGTTTAGAGCCAATGAGGGGGGAGTGACAATTCTACAAGCTGATGAGTGGGGATTAAAGCAAATTTTAGTCCATTTATTGACAAATGCCGTCAAATTTACGCCAAAAGGGGGGCAAGTTAGGTTAGAAATCACAGGCGATGAGGGGGTAGCGCAAATAAGTGTTATAGATACTGGTATTGGTATCCCAGAAGATAAGTTTGAGTCTTTATTTCAGCCCTTTGTACAACTTGACAGTAGCCTTTCTCGTCAGTATGAAGGAACCGGATTGGGTTTGTCCTTAATTTATAAGCTAACAAAGCTGCATGGTGGCAGCGTCAATGTCGAAAGCGAAATGGGTAAAGGGAGCCGTTTTACGATTTCGTTACCTTGGCAAGGTCCAAAATAAATTTTGGACTCCTATAGATATTCAGATAAATAATGCAGCAAAGGGCAACCACAAGGGATTGCCCCTACAATACAATATCCATCTGTAGGGGCAATCCCACGCGCAAGCCCCTGTGTGAAATGATTTATCTGAAAAAACTCTATTTTATGAATAATTATAACTTAAAAATCATTATTTTATCGTCCACCATTCTAACAACGGCGGTTTGTGTACTGTCAGCCATTCTCGTTTGGCTACTTTATGAGACGGCTTTTGAAGGGCAACAAGAACGTTTGGTGGAAACCGCGCAAAGCGAGGCGCGGCTTATTGAGGCTATCGCCCATTTTTATGCTAAACACAATCCCTGCGATCTGCCAGGCGGCACTTTTGCGGTCACACTGAGCCAAATTATTGATGCTCACGAACATTACAAAGGTTTTGGCGAGACAGGGGAATTTACCTTAGCCCGACGTGAGGAGGAGCAAATCGTGTTTTTGTTGAGGCACCGCCATTTTGACTTGGAAAATCCACAGCCCGTTCCATTTCAATCGCATCTAGCCGAGCCCATGCGTAAAGCCCTTTTGGGTCAATCTGGCACTATGATTGGATTGGATTATCGAGAGGAGCGGGTGCTCGCTGCTTATGAGCCGGTGCCCATCTTAAATATCGGCATTGTCGCCAAAATAGATATGGCTGAGATTCGTGCCCCTTTTATCCGAATGGGGTGGATTGCAATGGCAATCACTCTTTTGATCATAGTGGTAGCTGTCTGGGCGTTTCTCCGTATCGTCGATCCGATCATCATCCGAATGATAAAAACTAAAACCTACTTGCGGACGATTTTGGAACACTCTAATCAATTGACAGAACGTCTCTCTAGCATTGTGGATTCATTGCCCGTTATCCCCTATACCTGCAAAAGAGAAGAATATTTTGCAGCCACTTATGTGGGTAAGAACATTAAAGAAGTGACAGGTTACGAGACTGAAGAGTTTGTTTCAGACGCTTATTTTTGGGTTAACAATATTCATCCTGATGATGTTGAAAGGGTGTTTAAAAATATTCAAGCGGAATACCATGAGTATCGTTTTAAAATTGCCAATGGTAGTTACAAATGGTTTGGTGACACGGTACATTTAATCAAAGAGGCAGATGGGCGCATCACACATAGGGCCGGTGTTTTGCAAGACATCACCGAACGCAAATTGGCTGAGGAAAAATTGCGTGACAACGAAACACGTCTCAGCGCGATTCTTGAGAATATGGTGGACGGTGTGATCACTATTGATGAGAATGCCATCATTGAATCGTTTAATCCTGCGGCTGAGCATATTTTTGGCTATTCTGCCGATCAAGTGCTTGGAAAAAACCTCAACATATTAATGCCTGAGTCTTATCGCAGCGAGCATTGCCTAAAACTTATTGGGGTTGGCAAAGAAGTTGTTGGACAACACAAGGATGGTTCAATTTTTCCGCTTGATATCGCTGTCAGTAACATACGATTGGATAATCGTTTAAAGTTTGTCGGCATTGTCCGTAATATCACTGAGCGCAAGCAGACAGAACGTTTACAAAAAGAATATAGTCAAACGCTAGAAAGTGAAGTCTTTGAAAGAACCCAAGAACTTCGTGAAGCGAGAGAGGCTGCCGAAACGGCAAACAGGGCTAAAAGCGTTTTTATCGCTACCATGAGCCATGAATTGCGAACGCCGCTGAATGGCATTTTGGGATACGCCCAAATTCTCAAAATGGATTCTTCTCTTGGTCCCGATCAACAAGACGGTATCAAGATTATTGAACAAAGTGGCAAACATTTATTAACGCTGCTTAACGATATACTTGATCTCGCCAAAATCGAAGCCGGTAAAATCGAAATCAACAAAAGTCATTTCCATTTACGGGCTTTATTGAGAGAAATCAGTGAAATGGTTCACATTCGTGCCGAGCATAAAGATATTTTTTTAATTTATGATCCCCATGATTCGTTACCCAATTGTGTCTATGGCGATGAAAAACGTTTGCGTCAGGTGCTGATTAATCTAGTTGGCAACGCGGTTAAATTTACAGATAAAGGGGGGGTTACTTTTAAAGTGGGTGTACTAGCCAATCATAAATTGCGTTTTCAAATAGAGGATACTGGCGTTGGTATTGCCCCTGAACAATTACAAGATATTTTTAATCCCTTTCAACAGGTGGGTGATAAAACACGTCAAGCGGAAGGGACGGGTTTAGGGCTCGCCATTAGTCGCCACTTAATTGAATTGATGGGCAGCCAATTAGAAGTCACCAGCCAATTGGGTGAAGGTAGCACTTTCTGGTTTGAGTTAGTTTTGCCAGAAGTTATTAATTTTAAAAAAGAAATTAACAATAATCCAACGAGGTGGAAAATTATCGGTATCAAAAACGAAAAACCCACTTTGTTAATCGTGGATGCTCAATCAAATAATCGGGCGATATTGGTAGATTTACTGTCGCCTTTGGGGTTTGAGACCATCGAAGCCAGTGATGGGCGTGAGGCTTTAGCCAAAGCATTTGAATTTCAACCTCAAGCCATTTTGACCGATTTGTTTATGCCAGAGATGGATGGTTTTGAATTAACCCGCCAAATTAGACAATCGCTAAAAGACATTGTTGTGATAGCCATCTCAGCCAGTGTGTTTGAAGAAGATCAGCAAAAAAGTTTAGCGGCGGGCTGTCATGATTTTCTGCCCAAACCTATCAATGCCAAACAATTGTTTGAGCAATTGCAACGGCATTTAGTTATAGAATGGATTTATGAAGAGGTGCCATCCCTTATCGTTAGCCAAGCACCTTTGGTGCCACCGCCGCAAGAAACGGTTGTTAGTCTGTATGAATTGGCTATGGGTGGGGATGTCAGGGCGGTTGAGGAACGGGTGAGCCAGTTAACGGATGAGCAATTTGTGCCATTTGTTGCCAAAATGCAAGACTTTATTAATAATCTTCAAGTGGATGATATGTGTGATTGGTTGGAGAGTTATAAAACAGCTTAACTACAGGGATTATAAGTCAAAACACTTAACTACAGGGATTATATTTTAGCAGGGATTTGTCAAAACACTTAACTACAGGGATTATATTTT
>JSZA02000035.1 GCA_000785145.2 Candidatus Thiomargarita nelsonii | reverse complement strand
TTTTTTTATCGTTTTTATAGTCGTTAACAGCGGATGTGCTGATGAGTCCAAAAAATCAATACCGACCCTTGCATGGACGCTGAGCAACGGTTTGGCTCAACCAGAATCTGTGGTTTATGATGCTAAGCTGTCGCGTCTTTATGTCTCTAACGTGCAAGATCATCCTACTAAAAAAGATGGTAAAGGTTATATCTCTGTCGTCTCTTTAGACGGTAAGTTGCTTGAAAAAGAGTGGGTTAACGGTTTGAATGCGCCGAAAGGTATGGCTGTCGTGGGAGATACTTTGTATGTATCGGATATCGATGCTTTAGTTGCCATCGACATCAGCAAGGGTGAAGTTGTGGAACGTTACGAGGTTGCCGATGCTAAATTTTTAAACGATGTCGCGGCTGATAAAGATGGCAATGTTTATATTTCTGACATGTTTACTAATACCATTCATTGTCTGTGCAATGGTAAGTTTGAAACTTGGCTGCATGATGTCGAGTTAATGAGCCCTAATGGTTTATTTGCTGAAGAAGATTATTTAGTTGTCGGTAGTTGGGGCATTCCCACTGGAGGATTTGCTACCACAACGGCGGGACATTTGAAAGCGGTGACTTATGCGGATAAAAAAATCACTTCACTTGGAAAGGATATACCGGTTGGTAATCTCGACGGAGTGGAATCCGATGGTGCAGGTGGCTATTATGTGACTGATTGGATGGCGGGTAAATTGTTTTACTTTGATGCAGACGGCAATGCACAGGAGTTAATGCAATTAAGTCAAGGGGCTGCTGATCACGCCTTTCTGGCTAAGCGAAATTTGTTGTTGATACCGATGATGAAAGATAATCAGTTAAAGGCTTTTAATACTGATTTTCAGTAGCTTATAGATAAACAATAAATGGCAAGCTTGCTTGGCGCACGCACCCTACGCTCCAATGCCATTAAGCCTGTCCCGACTTAATGGCATTGACGCTCGCTGGTGGTTTATCTAAATTAAGTTAACTTGCAATGTCTAAAAAGCCATAATTCAACAATTTATTTTTTTCTTCAAAAAAAAGGCCATCCAATCGTTCAATTTTATTTTTTCAAAGAAATCCTATTTTTTTAAAAAATAGGATTTTTAGATAAGTAGAGCCTACATAAATCTTTTAACATTTTTACTAATTTTGGGGGAGTTTTTCGTTCGTGAAGAGGGTTTCGGGAAATCCGCGCAGCGAAATTCCCGAAACAACTGAACATTTGTTAATAAAAATGTATCGGCTAAATAATTTCCCAATAACTCAACAATGTCCGTTGCAAACTATTCTCGTTGTCGTCGCTCACCATAAAAAAATATTTCCCCCGATGATGTGTCAATCCTTCAAAATTGTCCACTTCCCACCCTTGACTACTATCAAAAACGGCAATAAAGCGGTGATTGCCTGATAGCCACAGTTGTCGCAAACTAATAATCACGGGTTGAAAAACAGACGAAAACGCTCGTTCTAATATCAAGATCGAGCCATCTTCTAAGGCTTCTAAGGCGACTATCGCACTATTTGGTGCGGGGTAGGCTGGAAAAGTCCAGTGCTTGCCATCAAGTGTGTAAAGCTTATGTTTATGTTGTCCATCAACAGCATTTTGGCTTTTCAATGGCCATTCTGGGGCGGTGATAATCCCTATGTGTGGATGCACTGTAACGGCTTCAAGTGCTTTGTTGGGTTTATAATAGTTTTCGATGTTTTGTAAGACGCTTGGCAAAGTATAATCACTTAACCGCTTTCCTTTTGGCGTAAATCGCGCAATTTGAGGTTTGCCTTCAAAGGAAATCACTAATTCACTATCCCCCGCCACGCCATTGTCTCCGTTTAAAATGGCTAAACCTTCTGAATCTTTTGTTAGTTTAGTTTGTAGCCGATAGGCAGACAATGGTGTCAGCGCAATAAGCGTATTTTGCTGAATGCTGGGGCGCAAATGAAACAGGTAGCCTTTATCTGATATGGCATATAATACCGCTTCATCTTCATCCCAGGCTAAGCCTGATAGTTCTGTCAATTTTAAGCCATTGATTTTATGATTGGCTAATTCTATCGTCCCTCGTAATCGTATTTCCTTATGGATATCGCCAATTTTATGCTGCTCTGAAAAAATAACAGGGCGGCTGATTGAGGATGTGGCACAAGCTGTCATTATCATTGATAATGTGAATAGCGTCAGTGGTTTGATAGGCATGATAATTAGGAAATTAATTGATTCAATTCAAAAATAGGCATCAGTATCGCTAATACAATGGTCAACACAATCCCGCCCATCAATAAAATCAGCAAGGGCTCAAATAAGCCTAACAATACTCCAATCAAAGTTTCAAGTTCACGCTCCTGCATGATAGCAGCACGTTCTAACATTGTTTCCAGTTTGCCACCCGCTTCGCCGCTGGCTATCAAGTGCAAAGTCATTGGCGGAAATAATCCACTTTCTCCTAAGGCGGCGTGTAGGCTGCTCCCTTCGCGGACTTTTTGATTAGCCGCTTCAACTGCTTGACGTATCTGCCGGTTAGAAACCACTTGGGCTGTGATATGCAAAGCGTCTAACATGGGTACGCCACTTTCTGTGAGTATGCTCAGGGTGCGTGTAAAGCGAGCCACATTGGCACCACGTTCTAAGCGCGATACTAAAGGCGTGTATAATAATATATGATGAAAAATCGCTAATGGCTTGTCAAAACGCAACAGATAGGCGATACCCATGACGACAATTATTAATAATAACAGCAGCCAGCCGCCCCAGTCTTGTAAAAACTGGCTAATGCCAATCAGGGTACGTGTCAACCAAGGCAATTCTTGATTAATATGATTAAATACTTGTACTACTTGTGGCACGACGTAGGTTAATAATCCTAGCACGACTAATATTGCAACGCCTGTCAATAAGGCGGGATAAAATAAGGCTAATAAGGTTTTTTGTCGAATATATTGACGATTTTCGGTGTAATCGGCAAGCCGTTCTAAAACTAAGTCTAAATGCCCAGATTGTTCACCGGCAGAGACGGTGGCGCGATAGACTGAGGGAAAAACGCTAGGAAAATCGCTTAAACCGTCTGCCAAGCTATGCCCTTCCAACACGCGTGAACGCACCGCTAATAGCAAGGATTTTAAACGGGCTTTTTCGCTTTGTTCAGAAATGGCCCGCAGTGCTTCTTCTAAGGCTAAACCTGATCGTACCAAGGTAGCCAGTTGACGTGTCAGTAGGGCTAAATCGGTCGCACTGATGCTAATGCGGCGAGGTTGAGTATTGGGGCGGTTAATTTCTTCTATGGAGAGTGGCGTTAAGCCTTGTTCACGAAGTTGTTGACGGACTTGTCGGGGTGTATCACCTTCTAGTACGCCTTTGCGGGTACGTCCAGTTTGTTCTAGTGCTGCATATTCAAAAGCGCTCATAATGAGTAGATAGATTATATGTTAAAACGCGGTGGAACGAGAAAAACGCTTGTTTAGTTATAATAAAGTAGAGTAGAATTTGTGTTCTACAAAGATATGTTGAAGTGAATTCATATATTCATATTTAGTTATTATCTAATCTAAAGAGGTCATATTCATGAAAGATGCTAAAAGAGTACCCCATTTTGTTTTGGCGACTGTCGTTTTGACAGCCCTATTTTCCCAAGCATCGCTTGGCAGTAGCTTCCCCAGCCATTCGGAACTCAAGACGGCTTTGCAAACGGTTGTTGCAAAGGTAAATGGGGGATTTGGTTTTCATATGTGGGCTACCATCGTCGATAGGGATGGAGTGGTGCAAGCCGTTGTCTTTTCAGGAAAAGAGCGCGGAGATCAATGGCCTGGCAGTCGGGTCATCTCGGCCCAAAAAGCTAACACTGCCAATGCGTTCAGTCTCCCAGGCTTAGCATTGTCAACTGCAAATCTCTTTTCGGCGGTGCAGCCAGGCGGGAGTTTATTTGGGCTCCAGTTCAGTAATCCTGTTGCCACTGATGTGGCTTATCGCGGTCCTTCAGATGCCATTGGCACGAAACAGGATCCCATGGTAGGTCATAAAATTGGTGGAGTCAATGTGTTTGGTGGTGGTTTGCCCCTGTATGATAGCGATGGCAAGTTAGTGGGCGCGATTGGTGTTAGTGGTGATAGTTCATGTGCAGACCATAATATCGCGTGGAAGTTACGCCATAATCTCAATTTGGATAAGGTGCCGGCGGGTGTGAGTCCCACGAAAGATGATAATATTGTGAATGATATTACAAATGGAGTCAGTGCAAGTGGTTGGGGGCATCCAGTTTGTGCGCCCAAGGCTGCCGAAATAGCGAAGGCTCTCCCAAAAACGCACGCAATTGGACCAAAGCCATAACCGTTTCAATTGAAAAAATAAAAATGGGTGTCTCATCTGCTTTAAATCCTGTTCTCGTCAAATTTATGGAAAACTTGCGTTATATTGATAAACTAGGCAGGGGAATACCAATGATTTATAAAACGGCTCAAGAACACAATAGAGAAGTGATATTTGAATAATTTGGGGAAGAATTTCGTGTGATTCTACCATCATAAATTTTATGGTATAAAAGGAGCCCAAGATAAATCTTGGAGTCCTTTTATACTTGGTTTTATTCGTTGTACTCTGCTTAACTGGGTGGCACTTGCTCAAATTCCAATAGCTCTTTTAATAATTCCTTACCTATTTCTACACTATCTTTATAAGCTTCACAATCTATCAAAAAATTATAGCGATATTCCTCAGCACATACGGTTATAACTTGTAAAGCCATTCTATATTTAGTTTTATCTGTTCTAAAAGCAGTATAGGCTATTAATTCTTCTAATAATTTAGCTAAGTTATGACGATGTGAATAGGAGCCATATTGACTTTTTGTTTGCAATAAGTGTTTAAATAACATCTCAAACATCTGTTGGTAATGAAAACAGTGAAGAGAACAATCTTTTATTTTTGTTTGTTCTATCAAGTCTATATTGAGGCTATGTTGCCAAGCTTTGCCACCTAAGCTCTCAACATTTTCAAACTTTTGAAAAAGTTCTTGGTACATGGTTTTTCTCCAATTTATCTGGAGTCCAAGATTTATCTTGGACGTCTGGCGCAAAAAAAAAGGTGGGTTTTACCCACCCTACAATAAAAATAATTATTTCTTAATCTTACGCAACTTATCAATTGCTCGTAATTGCAGCATCGCTTCTGCCAATTCTGCCTGAGCCTTCGCATACTCAAAGTCTGCTTGTTTATCTGACAAAGTTTTTTCAGCGCGTTGTTTGGCATCTAAAGCGGCTTTTTCATCAATATCGTGTGCTCGCAGCGCGGTATCAGACAACACCGTGACTTTATGTGGCTGAACTTCTAACAGGCCACCATCAACATAAAAAGATTCTTCACGCTCATTGTTGATTTTAAGCCTGACAGCACCCTCGCTGAGTCCCGTGATATAGGGCGCATGGTTGGGCAAAATACCCACTTCACCTTGTACCGCTGGCGCAATGACCATCTCGGCTAAACCGGAAAATATCTCTGCTTCTGCACTGACAATATCGACATGAACAGTCATTGCCATGTTTATGACTCCTGATTAACAAGTGGGGTGGGGAGGGCAGGCATAATTAATTAAACCCGCTTAGCTTTTTCAACAACCTCTTCAATGCTACCAACCATATAAAACGCTTGTTCAGGTAAATCGTCATATTTGCCTTCCACAATACCTTTGAAAGCAGCGATAGTCTCTTTGAGAGGCACATATTTACCCGGAGTACTTGTAAACACTTCCGCGACAAAAAACGGTTGTGACAAGAAACGTTGAATCTTACGGGCGCGGGTAACAATGAGTTTATCCTCTTCAGAAAGTTCATCCATACCCAAAATAGCAATGATGTCTTTCAATTCTTTATAACGTTGCAAAGTGCCCTGCACTGCGCGTGCAACATCATAATGTTCTTGACCGACAACTAAAGGATCAAGCTGACGACTGGTCGAATCAAGGGGGTCCACTGCGGGATAAATGCCCAATTCTGCGACTTGACGAGATAACACAACGGTAGCATCTAAATGGGCAAAGGTGGTAGCAGGGGAAGGATCAGTTAAGTCGTCCGCTGGTACATAGACCGCTTGAATCGACGTAATAGAGCCCGTTTTAGTAGAAGTAATCCGTTCTTGCAAGGCGCCCATTTCTTCAGCCAAAGTCGGTTGATAACCCACCGCTGATGGCATACGTCCTAACAAGGCGGAGACTTCTGTACCTGCCAAAGTGTAACGATAAATGTTGTCAATAAACAACAAGACATCACGACCCTCATCACGGAAATATTCGGCCATCGTCAAGCCAGATAAGGCAACGCGCAAACGGTTGCCCGGTGGCTCATTCATTTGACCATACACCAGCGACACTTTATCTATTACCTTGCTATCCGTCATTTCATGGTAAAAGTCATTACCTTCACGGGTACGCTCACCAACGCCAGCAAATACGGAATAGCCGCTATGTTCGATGGCAATATTACGAATTAATTCCATCATATTCACGGTTTTGCCGACACCCGCCCCTCCGAATAAACCGACTTTTCCGCCCTTAGCAAAGGGACAAATCAAGTCAATCACTTTAATGCCTGTTTCTAATAATTCATTACTGGCAGAAAGTTCTTCAAATGTGGGCGCTTTGCGATGAATAGACCATTTTATCTCTTCATCTTTGTTTTCAAAAATGGGACCTTTTTCATCAACGGGATCACCCAAAACATTCATGATCCGCCCCAAGGTTTTTTGACCAACGGGCATAGCAATCGGTGCGCCAGTATTCGTGACGGATAAATCACGTCCTACCCCATCTGTACTACCCATTGCAATGGTACGAACGACACCATCTCCCAATTGCTGTTGCACTTCTAGGGTCAAGTCCTTGTCATCTACCCGCAAAGCATCATAAATCTTTGGCATGGCTTCACGCGGAAATTCAACGTCAACCACCGCTCCAATAATTTGTACAATTTTGCCCGAACTCATGTTATATGATTCCTCATTGAAATAAATTTAAACGCAAATATGGCGAATTCGACGCGGAGCGTCGAGGCAGGCGTTCCCACGCTCTGCGCTTATCGTTATACACAAGTCCATTTACGATATTTTGTAGGGTGCGTCCTACGCACCGCATTGAGCGTCATGGTGCGTAGGACGCACCCTACAAATATACTTTTATTTCAAGTGCTTATCTACTTATGTATAAGAGAGTGCGCTTCGCTAAGGGAACGAGAACAAAATACTAGACAGCCGCTGCCCCACTCACAATTTCAGACAATTCTTGCGTAATCGCGGCTTGACGCGCCTTATTATAAGCCAATTGCAATTCATCAATCAGACTAGTGGCATTATCTGAAGCACTCTTCATAGCCACCATACGGGCGGCTTGCTCACAAGCTATATTTTCAACCACTCCTTGATAAACCAGCGACTCAATATAACGTATCAATAAAGCGTCTAACACTTCTTGCGCCTCTGGCTCATAAATATAATCCCAATGATGAGCTAGTTTTTCGTTCTCCTCATCCGCCGTAATCGGTAACAATTGCCGCACCGTGGGCTTTTGTGTCATGGTATTAACGAAGTGATTATAAATGATAAAAAGCTGATCAATCGTGCCATCTTCGTAGGCATCTAACATCACTTTCACGGCACCAATCAAATTTTCAAGTGATGGCGTATCACCTAAATGGGTGGGTTGTGCGACGATCTTGCCACCAAAACGTTTAAAAAATCCTGTCGCTTTGTTACCAATCGTACACATATCCATCTCAATATTCTCATCTCTCCATTTTTTCATGCTAGAAACGCCGGTTTTAAAC
This sequence comes from Candidatus Thiomargarita nelsonii, assembly GCA_000785145.2. Lineage (GTDB taxonomy): Bacteria > Pseudomonadota > Gammaproteobacteria > Beggiatoales > Beggiatoaceae > Thiomargarita > Thiomargarita nelsonii_B. The sequence continues at coordinate 43,595 of JSZA02000035.1, read as the reverse complement.
AGATTACTATTTAATCCGCCGCACAATCCACGATCGGATGAGACGATGATGACACCAATGCGCTTGATTTCACGCGAAACCATATAATGGTGTTTATATTCAGGATGAGCATGTGCCAAGTGACCAATGACAGCCCGAATTTTATCGGCATAAGGCCGTGATTTACGCATTCTATCTTGAGCCCGCCGCATTTTACTGGCGGCTACCATTTCCATCGCACGAGTAATTTTTTGTGTACTTTTAATACTTGCAATCTTAGTGCGGATTTCTTTTCCACTTGCCATAATTGATATCCAAAGTCTTTCAAAGAGATTTACGAGTTTTTGACATCATCAATTTTAACATCATCAATTTTAAATTCCATTTTTTTTATTTCTGAAGCAAATTCTTGAAGAGAAGAGCCATGAATTTTTTCACCAAAAAAGTGGTCAATCCGAGAAACGTCACCCATTTCAATGATAAGTTTCAAAAGCCCAAAACGCTCTTGTAGCAAGACATTTTCGCGCTTTGCAGAATGAAGTAATTGATTATAGATTTGTTCTGATATGGACGACAAACGCCGGCGTATTTCAGAGGAACTGATGCGGGTGGCAATCAGTTTTTCTTGTTCAATTTCCTCAATCACTAGCCGCCATCTTTCTTGATGTCTTACTCTATCTTCTGTGGTTAAATTAGGATCAGTATAAGCTGCTTCAAAATTAATATCAGTCCAATCTAAATAGTTATCTGGAAAATGATTCTCATTATTTTTTTTGACAAATTCTATAGTCTCTTGACAAGCCTCAATAACAACATGAGCTTTAGTTTTTTGTATTTTTATTTCTTCTTCAAGTCGCATGACATCGCCCATACACCATCTATTTTCATCGGAGGCATCTTGTCGTTGCTTTGAGGCGAATTCGATTATGTTGTGTAAAATATCTGAGGCTTCTCCCTTTTTTTGTTCAATATCCATTAAACAATTTTTAATTCTAGCGATTCGACGCTGATCAGCCAGCGTACTCAGGCTGATTTTTTTTAAAAAGACATCTAAAGTTGTAGGCGTTGCGCTAGAGATGATTTTTTGATAGAGATCAACATAAATTTTTGGTTGTTCCAACCAAGAAATCAGTGTTTTCTTTTTATCGGATATTTTGACCAACATACTGCTATTATCGTGTTTGGACAAAAGGAATTTCTCCTTATTTAATTTAAATATTAAGCTTTTACGCGATTTTTATTTTTTTTTTGTAGGAGTCCAAGATAAATATTGGACTCCTACAAAAATGAATGCCTTAAATAGCGATGTTATGAGAAACCGCCAATAATGTTTGTTCTATTGTTTGAGGCAATTCAATAGGAATAAAATAATTATCTGGATATAAATAATCTTTTCCAAACTCATCAATCACTCTAATGTAACCATTTCTAGAAAATTCATCTATTTGATAAATTTTCAATGGTTGTAAGTCCTCATAATCGTCATTGCGAGTGCAAATGGCAAACCTTACTATAGTGTCGGTGTCTTGGAGAGCCTCTTTATCTATTGTTTTATCTTTTATCAAACGCTGCATTTTTTTGACATCGACATTTTCTGCTATCCAAGCTTTGATAAAATCGTCGGCGATTTGTTTGGATTCCTTTGACAGTTCTAAAGCAATGACTAATTCTGGTATGGTTTCAACCTGATCTAACCACGCAGCAATAACTACCTCATTGCTCTCAGGTTCTTCTTGTATGATTCTAATCGCCTTGTTGTTTTCAAATAGGGCATTAAAAATCGGATTACCATCCAAAAATGGTGTGCCATTTGCAAAGCTTGTATTTAAATATTCTTTGAATCGCGTATTTTGCCTGTCACTTTCGGCTAAAATTTTTGTCACGGTTTTTTGCCAATAGGAAACATTAAGAATGTAAACATTCTGATCCTCTAAAAAGTTTTTGAATAAATGCTGTGCCATAGTCGTCTTAAAATATTAGATAAATGCTTTGCCTATTATTACTTCAATATCAACTCTTACATCTTTTGTCTCTTTGACTCGGAAAGATTTCGATACTTGTGCATCAACCCCGCCATTATTAGCAGCCTTATTGACAAAGCTTCTAGCTTTTTCAAATGCTTTTGCTCTAATCTTTGCATCGCTGGGACTTAACTGATTTTCCAGTGTGTTAATCATATTAAGTCCTTCTTTTTTTGTGGGAGGTGTCTCTCTTGACCAAGAAACTGATTTTTCTACACCGCCACCTTGTGCTTGTATTCTACCTCTATGTACCATAAATAGATTCATTCCCACGCTGTGCCCATAGACTACTGACAAGATATTTGGTAGGAGTCCAAGATTTATCTTGGACATCCAAGATAAATCTTGGACTCCGGACAAAAATATTTATATGAAAAACTATATATTTCAGCAGTCTACCAAGAATGATTAGCCTTAAAATCCTCCAAAGCCGTTTTAAACTCCTTAGCTAACTTATCCGTGTAATCGCCACTTTCATTGACTGTTTTCAGCAACTCAGCATGACTGGCTCTCATGTAACTGTGCAAAGCGTTTTCAAAATCAACCACCTTTTTCACATCTACATCATCCAAAAAGCCCTCATTCGCGGCATATAAGGACACTGCCATCTCCGCAATAGTCAAAGGTGAATATTGCTTTTGCTTCATTAGCTCCGTCACCCGTTGACCACGTTCAATTTGTTTACGAGTATTTTCGTCTAAGTCAGAAGCAAATTGGGCAAAAGCAGCCAATTCACGGTATTGCGCTAAATCTAAACGCACTCCACCGCCGAGCTTTTTAATAATTTTAGTCTGCGCCGCTCCACCCACACGCGATACCGATAATCCAGCGTTAATGGCTGGACGAATACCCGCATTAAACAGGTCAGTTTCTAAAAAGATTTGCCCGTCAGTAATCGAAATCACATTAGTCGGTACGAAAGCTGATACGTCACCGGCTTGAGTTTCAATAATCGGTAAAGCCGTCAAAGAACCTGTTTTGCCTCTCACTTCACCCTTAGTGATTTGTTCAACATAGTCAGCATTCAGACGAGCAGCGCGTTCTAGCAGACGCGAGTGCAAATAGAATACATCACCCGGATAAGCTTCACGCCCTGGGGGACGACGTAATAACAAAGATACTTGACGATAAGCCCAAGCTTGTTTGGTCAAATCGTCATAGATAATCAAAGCATCTTCGCCCCGATCACGGAAATATTCTCCCATCGAGCAGCCCGCATAAGGGGCAATAAATTGCATAGCCGCCGGATCAGAGGCGTTTGCGGCAACGATGATGGTATGCTCCATCGCGCCATGCTCTTCCAATTTTCGCACGACGTTGGCAACAGAAGACGTTTTTTGCCCGACAGCAACGTAAATACATTTAATGCCGGTGCCTTTTTGATTAATGATGGTATCAATCGCCACTGCCGTTTTACCGGTTTGACGATCTCCAATAATCAATTCACGTTGCCCGCGTCCAATCGGTACCATTGCATCAATCGCTTTTAAACCCGTTTGTACTGGTTGACTCACCGATTGACGACTGATCACGCCAGGGGCAATACGCTCTAGCGGCAAAGTGTCGCTGGTATTAACTGGACCTTTACCATCCATCGGCAGACCCAATGAATTAACGACGCGCCCTAATAATGCCTCACCAACGGGCACTTCCAAAATACGTCCAGTACACTTAACAGCATCACCTTCCGTGATGTGTTCATAAGAACCTAAAACCACTGCACCCACAGAATCACGTTCTAGGTTGAGTGCCATCCCAAAAGATCCGCCCGGAAATTCCAACATTTCACCTTGCATCGCATCTGCAAGGCCGTGAATACGGACGATACCATCTGTAACACTGACAACAGAACCTTCACTGCGGGATTCTGTCGCCAAATCATAATTTTGGATCTGCTTTTTAATTAATTCACTAATTTCAGAAGGATTCAGTTGCATTTATGTTGTCTCGTTTTAACGGCGCAATTCTGTGGCTAATTGTTGAATACACCCCCTAATAGAGGCATCAATGACTTGATCACCAGCACGAATTAAACAACCGCCTAATAGGGACTTGTCAACAGTGATGCTGATATCAACGGCTTTACCTAAGTGCTTTTGTAAGCTTGTTTCAAGTGTTTGCTGTTGCTCGGTATTGACAGGATAGGGGGAGGCGATTTCTACCTTGATATACCCCTGATGTTGCGCTTTCAATTGTTCATATTGAAGTGCCATTTGCGAGACTGCCACTAAGCGATTGTTATCCATCAGAATTTTTAATAAATTCTTACCCGCCTCACTGACTTGCGCTTCATCACAAACATCAAGCAAGAGGCGGGATAAGGTATTCTTATTCACTTGTGGATTAGCAATAACAGCAGCCATCGTAGGGTCTTCAATGGCAGTCGCTAAAAAATTTAAGTTGTTTGACCACTCCTCAAAATTGTTCGCCTCGACTGCCAAGTCAAACACCGCTTCAGCATAAGGACGTGCTAGGGTTGCAAGTTCTGCCATAACATCAATCGCCTATAGCTTTTTAAGCATTTTGTTAAGAAATTCATCATGAGCCGTCGCATCGACTTCGCGTTCCAAAATTTTTTCCGCTGTGGCTAATGTCAAATTCACAAACTGCCTACGCAGATCTTCTTTAATACGGTTGACTTCTTGCTCAATTTCAGAAACGGCAACCTCTATTTGACGCTGCCCTTCAACACGCCCTTGCTCCTTAGCGTCTTCGATAATTTCATTGGACCGTTTATTTGCAGCGACAATAATATCCGAAGCATCCTGTTTAGCTTCACGTAAACGTTCAGCCGAGCGTTGTTCCGCCAATTCTAACTCATGTTTGCCACGTTCTGAGGCAGCCAAACCATCAGCAATACGTTTAGAACGTGCCTCCATCATCTCGGTGATGGGGCCCCATAAAAATTTTTGAATAAACCAAACAAGCACTATAAAAGTGAGTATTTGGCCAAATAGAGTGATAGTGATGCTCACTTCAACCCCCTCCGACTAACCAGCGACTGCTGCTTTAACTGCACCCAGAAACGGATTGGCGAAAATAAACCACATAGAGATACCCAACACAATCATCGGAAAGGCTTCCATCAATCCACCAGTAAATAACATTTGTGTCATCAATTGTGGTCTCATTTCGGGTTGTCGGGCAATGCCTTCCAAATATTTGGAACAAATGAGCGCCCAACCGAGTGCGGATGCAAATCCGGCAGATGCGAGCATAATGCCAACAATTAAGGCGGTGGAACCATAAAGTTGAGTAATCAATTCAGGGGTCATTCAATAGTCTCCTTAATAATAATGTGGGTAAGTCATATAACGGCTCTAAATCCGATTTTTTAAAAAAATCGGATTTCTTTGGCGCGTCAGTGCTCTTCGTCCATTGATTGATGTGCAATACTCAAATAGACGATTGTGAGTAACATAAAAATAAAAGCTTGTAATGTAATAATCAGAATGTGGAAAATAGCCCACAGACCACCGGGCACAAATTGAATCCACCAAGGTAATAAGGCAATTAACACAAAAATCAACTCGCCCGCAAACATGTTACCAAATAAACGCAGCCCCATACTAACAGGTTTTGCCAATTCTTCAATAGTCGTCATCAGAATGTTAACCGGTATTAACAGTATTTTGACGATGACATTGCCAGCGGGAAAGGGATGAAATAAAAACATTTTGATAAAACCTAGCCCACCTTTGATTTTGATATTGAAAAAAATAATCAGCGCAAAAATGCTACCCGCAAGTGCTAAGGGGGTATCTAAATTCGCCGTTGGTACGACTTTCAGATAATGGATACCCACTAGAGCGGCTAGATAAGGCAATAAGTCAACCGGCAGCAAGTCCATCGCATTCATCAATAAAATCCAAACAAATAGAGTAAAGCCGAGGGGGGCAATCAGGGGATTATAACCGACAAAAGCATCTTTGACTTGTTGTTCGACAAATTCAAACATGACTTCAAAAAAACTTTGCAATCCTGTCGGATTATCCGGGTCTAAATTGTCGCCCACTTTTTTAGCCGCCCAGCCCAGTAATACAGCTAAGCCAAGCGCAAAAAAGAAAGTATCTAAATGCAAAGTCCAAAAACCTTCACCGATAGAAAGGTTATGTAAATGGTGTTGAATATATTCAACAGATGTGGGGCCACCTGTTACAGCCTCATGTTCCGCCACGCTTACGACTCCCTTAAATTTATTGTATTGAAATAATAAAAAAATTGATAACTACCTCGCTCCCATGCGGTGCAGGACGCGGGAGCGTCCCAGCAGGCATTCCCACGCTCTGCGTGGGAACGAGGGGGTAGTCGCAGTATAGATAATTAAGGTTAAGGCTTTTTAAAAAAATAACCCAAATGGGCACAGCCAAAGGCAATCACCATTGGCAGGGGCGGCAATTCAAGCAAGCCCATACCTAATATAAAAAATCCGAGAGTATAAATAAACCGTTGAATGGCAGCAATATAAAATATTTTAATTTCATTACCGGGGGCGATTTTGGCCGCTGTCTGCATTCGACGATTTGTCATCCAGACGTTAAACATCACGATGCAACCCCCATATAATGCGCCTTGTGCCGCTAATAGCCCATTATAAACGTAAAAAGCCCACGCAATCCCCGCCGTTAAAAGCGACTGCATGGCCAGCATTTTTGATGCGCCCGTGTCTAGTGTTGTTGTCTCGTCAGTCACTATAAAAGTAGGTATCTTTTAACTATTTTATAATAAAATTTATTAATAATAACCAAGGTTTATTATTAATTTGCTTAAATAATGGGTGTGCACTTACTTTAAAACGCCAAAACCACAAAATATATTTAGCCTGGTGATGTTTAAGGAGCAAGTTTCCTGGGGTGATAAACCATCTATCACCTTTAATTATATATAATTAAGGCAACCACAAGGGATTGCCCCTACACCGATTTTGAGGCTAATCTATATAAGTTTCAACAAAGCAAAATATACTACAAATAATTATTGTCTGTCAAGATTTCATTTTTTGACTGGCTTTATTATTGCGTGGTTTGGGTGTTTAATGCTAACAGCAATCACTATCGTGCAGATAATCATTGTGAGCGTGTTCATAGTAGAGCCTAATATCTTCTCCCTGATAAGCTGGGAACGTTGTATAATAACTGCCCAAACCAGAGCCAAAAAAAGGATAATCTTGCCAATATTGCAGTGTATAGAGACTGACTTCATCACGACTTTCATGGCTCAGAGTCGTATTTTCCAAACGCTGCAGCCCCCAAATAATGAATATCGGCTTGGCTTTGACAAACACAGGTGTGAGGCTGGCTCGCCCGCGCAGCAGGCTGTATAGCCAAACCAATGCCAGTGTGTTAATCCCAATGATCAGAATAGCCCAAGCTCGATTACTCGCCAATGGCAACCAAATCAGTAGTACCAATAGCGCGAAAAAGAGTCGGTTGTTAGACATGATTTAATAAAAATTTCCTCAGTACAGGACATTTTTTTTTCTTGTCATTTACTGGCGTTACTTCGTTGCGACCATCGGGAGAAATCTTGATCCCTCCTGTCGTCGGGATGACAAACAATTATCAAAGTATCAAGATCCCTCCTGTCGTCGGGATGACAAACAATCAATGAGTTAAATAAATTGTCCTGTACTGAGAAAAATTTCATAGTATTTCTCCACAGATTAAAGGAGTCCAAGATTTATCTTGGACAGGTTTCAATAGCCATAATACTTTTTATGATAATAGCCATATTTACCATAATATGTGCTAGATTTTGTCACATCCAACTGATTTAACACGACACCCAGCACTGAGGCACCCACCTGTTGCAAGCTTTTTATCCCATCCTGAGCCAACTGATAAGGTGTGCTATCGGCTTTGATGATATACACCACCCCATTGGCATAGCTGGACAATACCTGTGGATCACTAACGACTGTCGGCGCGGTGTCAATCACAATATATTCATAGCTTTGATCCAGTTTGGTTAAAATATCTTTAAAATGTTGTGAAGCCAGCAATTCTAATGGATTGGGGGGGAGATTGGCGCCGCTCGGAATAAGATCAATAGGAGTCTCTTCCATTGTGTGAATACAGTCGGACATCTCTTTGGTGCCAGTAATCAGTTCTGAAAGCCCCGGTGATTCCTGCGTTAATCCAAATGCTCTGCCCACACTAGGATGACGCATATCTGCATCAATCAACAAGACTTTGTTCATTTGTCCTAATGCAAACGCTTGGTTAATAGCAAAAGTCGTTTTGCCCTCAGATGGCACTGAGGATGTCACCAGCAGGACTTTATGAGGATTATCTATTTTAGAAAGCATAATGCCTGTACGGATAGTACGGATAGCTTCCGCAAACTGTGATTTGCCTTCGCGCAATAATAGGTGTGCCAGTTTAAACGTCTCCTTTTTGGACACTTTCACCTTGGGTAAGATACCTAACAATGGTAGCCCCATTTTTTGCTCGACATCTTCTCCCCCTTTCAATGTATTATCCAAATAATCCAATAGGAACGCCAACATGACTAATAACACAAAACCCACCATTAATGCCAAAGCAATGATCATGTTTTTTCTAGGTTTGCTAGGATAAATAGGGACCACTGCCGGATCAACCACTCTCCCGACACTGGATTGTTGTGTTTGTGAGACGTCCGTTTCTTTAAAACGGGCTAAAAACATGTCATAAAGTTGCCGGTTGGTTTCCACATCCCGTTGTAAGACTCTGAGTTGATATTCTTTTTGGGTAATGTCTTGCACTTGGTTTTCTAGTTGTTTCATACGTTTTTGCAAGGCAACAACATTGGCATTGGCGACTTGGTATTCCTTACTAAAACTCTCTATCACTTGGTTTATTTGCTTAATGGTATTATCCTGCGCGGCTTTCAGTTCTGCCTTCGCGGCTATCATCGTCGGATGTTGAGCACCATAACGTTTGGTTAATTCCGCCACTTTGCCTAATGCCCCGGCTTCAATTTCTTTAAAATGTCCGATCAAGGCATGATTAAGTACCATGGGAAGGGTTTCATAGTCTTCTATAGGGCGACCTTTCAGTGCGTCTATTTGCCGATAGGCATTGGTGCCTTCAGAGAGTTGTTTTCGCGCTTTTTCTAGTTCACGGCTGACTTCCATGAGTTGATCAGCCACGACACTTTTGACGCCTGCCACATCGATTAGGCTGTGTTGTTCTAAATAGCGTTGTAGCGCTTTTTCAGATTTTTCCAAAGTCAAACGCAGTCCCTCCAAACGCTCTATCAACCAACCTGCCGCTTTTTTGGTCATTTTAAGGCGCGATTCTAAGTCATTTTCGAGATAGGTTTCAGTCAGGGTATTAGCTACTTTGGCGGCCAATTTTGGATCAGATGATTCAAAATTAATCTCAAGCAATGGACTATTCTTTACCTGAGTAACGCTTAAACGGCTTTGAAAGGCTTTGACGATGGCATCACGTTGTTTGGCAAGCGAATGTTTTTCAGGCTTTTTTTGGGGAAATAGGGCCGATAACCAGTCACGCCAGTTTAATTTTGATCCGCCTTCCAGTGTGGGATCGAATTCTGGATGAGTTGCCAAGTTCAAACGATCAATCACTTTTTCGACAATCAGACGGGATTGCAACAGATGTACATGCGCTTCATAGTATTCTTTATTAGCGCGTTGGTCGTACACTTCTTCAATGGCAACAATCTTTGCGGCATTCATTTCGAGTAGCAGGGTTGCTGTCGCTTGATAAATAGGTGTCAACGATAAACTATACAATGCTGCCAGTATGCCAATAAGAAAAGTGAGCCAAATGGTATGCCATTGGTATTTTTTAAAGACTGCCCAATAGCCTCGCAGATCGATTTCATCTTGATTGTCTTCAGATTTGAGCGTTAAGCTTAATCGGATATCTTTTTCTTGAGTTGATTCTAAAATGTTGCTCATATATGATTTTTCTTTTATTCTAACGTTCTATTTTTGTTATTTTTTTTAAGGATGTAAAAAAAATAATAAACAAAAACAAAGTATTATATTTAAAATAACGCTTCCATAATCTGCGCGGTTCGTGATAGAGCCTGTGTAACCATTCCAAGCCCAGTTTCTGCATCACAGGCGGTGCCTGTTTTTGATGAGACGTGAAAAAATTCAGGGCTGCACCTACTCCCAACATAACACAGGAAAGTTTATCCCGATGAGCCGCCATCCATTGCTCTTGTTTGGGACAACCTAAGAAAACAAACAAAATTTGTGTCGCTGAGCGATTAATTTCATCAATAAATGCGCGGTCTTCAGCCGGTGTCAAGGCACGAAAAGGGGGGGGAATCGCGCAAGTCACTTTTATTTTAGGAAATTTATGGTCTAAGCATTTTTTCAGTTTTTCCAGTGCTTGGGGTGTGCCGCCATAAAATCCGACGGATAAACCTTGTTGTTCCGCAATCTTCAATAATTTTGGCACCAGATCAGGTCCACGGACTTGAGTCGCATTTTTAATACCTAATAATTGCAAAGCCCAAACAATTGGCCTGCCGTCTGGTACCACTAAGTCGGCCTCATTGACAACGTCGCGGAAAGCTAGGCTCTCGAAAGTTTCCATACACATATGCACATTGGATAAACAGATATAACGGCTTTGTGGTTCCCCAGTCCATTTGAGGATTTGATTAATCGTTTCCTCATAAGAGACTGGATTCACTTTCATGCTTAAAATAAGTTGTCGATTATCCATTTAATTTAGAGCCGCTTGGTAAATTGCCATTAGGCGTTGATAATTTTTTTCTGGTGTGTAGTTGTCCAGATACACTTGCCGGGCTTGTTGTCCCAAACGTTTACAGAGTTCTGGTTGGCTCTGTAAGCAATGGACTTTATTTGCTAAATCATTTGCATTACCCGCTTCAAAATGTAAGCCTGTCACGCCATCTTCCACAATTTCTGCCATCGCGCCCAGTTTTGAGGCGATCACTGGCAAGCCGTGTGCAAAAGCTTCAACCAATACCATCGGAAAACCTTCATACCATTCAGAGGGCATGATTAGAAAAGCTGATTGGCGCATAAGCTGTTTGATTTGGGGGGCGGTTTGCCAACCCAATAGGGTGATGTTCGTTTTGAGATGTGGCACTATTTCTCCTTCACCAGCGATAGTTAAGGGTATCTCCGCCAAGTTTTGCCAAGCTTTCAGTAGGGTGATAAGACCTTTTTCCTTGCTCAGGCGACCCACATAAAGTGCGCCGCTGCGCTTTTCAGTTGTTGATGTCAGTGGATCAGTGACAAAATTAGGCTTTACCTTGAGTTTATCGGCGTCCAAGCCAGCACTGATAAATTTCTGGCGAGCAAATTCTGTTAATGCGATAAACTGGCTAACTTTAGTTTGCCAAGTACGTCGCTGCCGGTGGCTTTGTACCATATAGGCAACCGCCAGTGTCCCCAATGTTGAGTCACGGTAACAGCCATATTTTACGGCATGATAGGCTGAATGCTTGACGCACACCTCGCATATTTTACCATCTCGCATTAAAAATGCACCAGGGCATATTGTACGGTAATTATGTAGCGTTTGTACAACAGGCACCCCTAATTCAGCCGCCGCGTCATAAATAGATGGGGTTAAACGCGGAAAAAAATTATGGACATGGACAATATCTGGTTGAATGTTGGCAATGGCATTTTTAAGTTGTTGTCGAGATTTTCTGGAATAGGCGATGGTGGCAACGGTGGTTAATTTTTCAAGTACATTTTTAATGGTATGATTGTCAGTCAGAAATAATGAGACTGTGTGATGGTGGTTTTCAAGTAAGGCTTTTTCTGAGCGGACGACGACATCTTCACCACCCGCTTGTTGGTATTGGTTGTGGACTTGGAGTATATGCATTATGGCTCTCTTTTTAGTTAGCTCAAGTTTTTTTTGATATAATAGCCAATTTTAAGGACATATCCATGATTTATCATTTTGTAGCAGAACAAACAGTTAGCATTAAACACCCAAACCACGCAATAATAAAGCCAGTCAAAAAATTAAATATTGACAAACCAAGCAAGGTTGATTTAAAGGTAGAACAATGCCAGTTTATTCATTAGACACTATCCATGAAGTGGCCCAGGATAAGAATAAAGTCATCCTTCTAGGGCGAAAAGTTGAAATAGATGTGACTAACCTTGGATATTTTAAGGCCAAAGTGGCGGCCTGCCTAAGAGAATTGCATAAATCTGATTTTCATAAGACTATTTACTATGAAGATACTAAACTGACTTTTGACGTTTATAAAACTAAGTGTCACTCTCCTTTAGGGGAAGTAGATGATATTTATATCAAGCTAAAACTGAACTATAAGGGTGAAGTTTTTGTTGAAATCGGGTCTTTCCATCTTTTGTAATGGCAGAGAGCATTTTTTATGAGCAAAGATCAAATCATTTGCCCAGTTTGCGAAATGGGCGAGTTAGTTATTAAAAAGGGGCCTTCGTCTTTTTGTTACAAAGGGTATGATTTTTCTTTTGAAGACATTGAATATTGTGAGTGTCCATCCTGTCATTATGAAGTCATCCTGCCTGAGCAGAGCGAACGCAACGAAGCTCGCATTCGTGATGAACACAGAAAAATAGATGGCCTTTTAACCAGTGCGGAAATTATTCAGTTAAGAAAACGCTTCAATATTAGCCAAAGCCAAGCAGCGCAAATCTTTAGTGACAGCACTAATGCTTTTTCAAACTTTGAGCAAGTTGAAAAAGGGGAGATCACTCAAAGCTTGGGAATGGATAAATTGATGAAGCTCGCTTTGAGGGTGCCTCATTGTTTTGATGAACTTTGCAAAATGGCAAAGCAAGCGCAGGGTCAATGCCACTAAACTTGTCCCTTTGCTCGGAGGTAACAATACAAAATTATTGATTTTATTGGATATAATCAGTCACAATCTGCTTTTTAACTGAGCGGTTCATTTGGAATGATATGTATTTTTTATTTTAAATCAATTATTTGTAATTTTTTACCTCCGAGCAAAGGGCAACCACAATAAATTTGGCAATGGCAATTTTAAGTTGTTGCCGATGTAAACAAACGTTGTCGCACACGTCTAACAGCATTAGGATGAAGCACCATGGCAAGCAATAAATAGAATGTTGTGCGCCAATAGCATTTTTCCCCATAGTAAGCATTTGCCTGTCGATAATAGGCATCACTCAAAGTGACACAATAGAATTTCAGGCGAAACCATTTGCTTTGTTGTTGGCATTGTTGGAGAAAAGCTTCAAGACTCAACACTTCAGTACCGTTTAACCTAGCTTGACGGCGTTGTTTTATATACTCACCCAATATCTTTTGGTGCAAACTATTATTAAAACTGACACTATTCCCATGAAAACGATATAAATAGAGAATCTCAGGCAAAGCAAGCACTAGCCCGTGATCACTCATGCGATCAAATAACTCAGTATCTTCAGCCCCTTCAAATTTTGGATTATATCCTCCTTCCTTCAGGAAAATGTCTTTTTTAAAAAAAACGGGACCATGGAGCACAGTTATATTTTTTCCCTGTTGCCGCATGGCATGAAATTCTTCTTCAGTTTTGACGCCTAAGTTAAAAGGTTTTTTGCTGATAATCTTACCGGCGGCATTGATCTTATGAGCATAAGTTCCCCATACAACCACAGTGGGAGACTTTTGTGCCGCTTGAACTTGTTTTTCAAGGCGTTGTGGCAGAGAAATGTCATCAGCATCCATCATGGCAATCCAATCAGATTTGGCAACCTTTACTCCAGCATTTCTAGCAGCACCACCACCGACATGATCTGTCTGTACGAGACGAATACGCCGATCCTGTGCGGCATATTGATCGATGATCTTCAAGGTGTTATCAGTCGAACCATCGTTGACAATGATGAACTCAAAATCTTGGAAGGTTTGATTCAGGATACTTTCAATCGCTTCGGCGATATATTTTTCCGCATTATAAGCGGGCATGACGACAGTAATCATAATCTATTTTAAGCATAAATTCCCAACATTTTAATTACACGCTATTTTTATCAATGTGCTAGGGAAATAAGTGTTTTCGCAATCCGAGTATGAGTGCCTGTGGTTGAAGCACTGTGGCAAACAACAAAGAGAAGATCATACGCCAATAACGTTTTTCACCATAGTACATAAGTGTATTATGTCGATAAAAGTGACCTAAAGTGACGTAATAGAACTTCAAGCGATCCCATTTGTTTTGTTGTTGGAGAAAAGCTTCAAGGCTCAACGGAGGATCACCGCAATGCCTCGCTTGACGGCGTTGTTTGATATACTCAAGCAGGGTTTTTAGGAGGACAAAGTTATGAAGGCAGCTATTGCCACCATGAAAACGATATAAATAGAGCGCCTCCGGCAAAGTAAGCACTGGTCCATGATCACTCATGCGATCAAATAAATCAGTATCTTCAGCCACTTTAAACGTGGAATTATACCCGCCTTCCTTAAAGAAAATCTCTTTTTTAAAAAAGGCGGTGCCATTCAATACCGAAACACATTTTCCTTGCCGCTGCATCGTATAGAATTCTTCCTCCGTATTTGGACCATTGTCAAAAGTTTTTTTACTTATAATATCATCTGCACAATTGATGTTATAACCTTTTACTCCCCACACGACCACATCTGGGTATTTTTGTGTTGCCTGAACTTGTTTTTCAAGGCGTTGGGGTAAAGAAATGTCATCAGCATCCATCATGGCAATCCAATCATATTTGGCAACCTCTATTCCAGCATTTCTAGCCGCGCTAGTACCGACATGATCAATCTGTACTATACGAATACGCCGATCCTGTGCGGCATATTGCTGGATAATCTTCAAGGTGTTATCAGTCGAACCATCGTTGACAATGATGAACTCAAAGTCTTGGAAGGTTTGATTCAGGATACTTTCAATCGCTTCGGCGATATATTTTTCCGCATTATAAGCGGGCATGACTACAGTAATCATATCTCGAAATATTATAGTTTGCGCGGGCACAAAAGGCTCTTATCGTGGCGTTTTGAGCCGCAATAGGCTTTTCAACCAATCTGGTAATGTTAATAACAGAAGATATGTAAAACATCCGAATATTAACCAATTAATGATTTCCTCAATCAAAGAAACTGAGTATTCTCCAATTTTTTCCATTGAAACATATGAAAACAACCCTGAAAACCAGACTGAAAAGAATGAAGACCACATTGTAAACAGAATGGCTATTAATAAAAAAACTGAACAATGAATCAGCGAGTTTTTGCTTTTTATCCAGGCCAACAGTTGCGGCAGAGTAAAAATAAGAAAAATGAGCCGGTAATCAAAATTATTTCCAATGATAAAAGTACCGATATAAATAATGGCCCCGATGCGAAAACTATCAATGTATTGGGTGGTAATCAAGTGATTTTGGATATTTTTTTGAATGAAACCAACCTTATTCGCTAAATAAGAGCCGACTAAAAAAAACAATACAGCTGTGAAAGAGAATATTGTTCTCAAAGTTTCTGATATTCCAAAGCTACTGATTCTTTGAATCAAATGATTTAGCATGTCAAATATCACTCGACTACCATAAGATATGTCGGTTGCTCTAGGTACTGTTGCACCAATGAGTATAACATCTTTCCAAATAGACATCACGTATATAAGAAATAGAGTACAAGTTATTAAAACTATAAATATAGAGCGCGTTTTTTCCTCTCTCAGAGCACCGATAATACTAACAATAGGAAACAATTTTAAAATGGAAACCATCAAAATTAAAAAATAGGGTAAAATTCGTCTTTTTTGCATCAAAAAAAACGAAAGAGATAAAAAAACAAATACAATGATGTCATTATTTCCTCTCTCTACGGCGAACATCACGGCCGGAGAACAAAGGATCAGTCCATAGAACAAACCTTCGCCAACATTTAAACGTTTTATTATAATCATAAAAAGACAAGCATAAAATATAATGGCTTGCACGATGCCTAAGAGAAAAGTATGGCTCTGATCTAAACCCAGTGACGATAATCCAAGCCAAATGCGAGGATAATTCATTGGTCGATCCCAAGGATCACAAGGATTATTAATGAGCGGATCTAAACCTTGTCTGTAACATTCTAGTCCTGACGTAAGATTACGCAAATCGGCAAATGAGGGTGACATAGATGGAACACCTAAATAAGCCCAAAATTGGTAATATGGCATAAAAAAACTAGAAATATATATAACTGAAAAATAAGTTATTAAGAAAAATAAAATAATGAGACGTC
The DNA here is from genome assembly GCA_000785145.2 of Candidatus Thiomargarita nelsonii. Classification (GTDB taxonomy): domain Bacteria; phylum Pseudomonadota; class Gammaproteobacteria; order Beggiatoales; family Beggiatoaceae; genus Thiomargarita; species Thiomargarita nelsonii_B. The sequence continues at coordinate 27,400 of JSZA02000035.1, read as the reverse complement.
CATCAATCTTTGAATTTTTAGATAAGATAGAAGACAGAGAATCGGTTATATTCATAACTATTTGTTTATTATTATAAAATAACAAAAGTGAAACAGGGCGTGGATTTTTATTTTCCAGCCGCCCCTTTACTTTACAGCTATGTTCGATGCCGGAACTGACGTAGTATCCACTTAAATACCTTGATTAGCCTCCAAAAAGGCATTCTATAAACCTTTTTCCAAAAACGTCGTTTTATGACGACAATATTTTCAACAGAACAAGGGGGGGCTAAATACAAATCATAACTATAGATCATATAATCTTTCTTATTTTTTTGATAAGTATTGCCCTCTCCGTATTGATGATACCGTTCTGTGGAATTATGTTCGTGTTTTGTGATAATTGAATAGCAAGGGTTTGAAACCGCAATGCCAGCCTCTATTGCTTTTTGAGACAAATAAGAATCGCATCCCAGTGTACCAATAAAAAAGTCATTTTCAAACGGTTTTATGGGAGACTTAAAAATCCAAACATCATGACTGCCTCTAGCACTCTCAAGTTGCCAAGTATTATGTTCGCGACTGTAATTATACCTTGTTATTGTCCATAAACCAGATGTGGTTATATTTCTGGCCTTTTCAATCCCAGATTCTGCATCGAAATAAATATCTCCATTGGCTATCACGATGTAAGAACCAACGAGATGTTTATTGGCATAATCAAACAACATTTTGAATGTTTGCCTACCATCCGTAGGAAAAACGGTAACTTTACTGTGGTTCAAGTAAGCGTATTTTTGGTCAAAATCTGATACGCTGTTTTTGTCTTTAAAAAAAACGAACACTTTTGCTATATTATCGTTAGCCACATTCGTTAAGAGACATTTTTTAAACTCCTCTTCTCTTTGTACCGTTTTTGCTTGGAACAAGCCTATTAGTAGGTATATTTTCGGTTCTGTTTTCATAATACTCCTAATACTGGTAGTGCTAAACAGGTAGGGGATGCGGTAACAAATAACTTATGCAATAGCTGCGGCAACACCGGCGTTTTTTGAAAAAACTTGGTTTCTTTTGCGTAGATTAACCTGTCAGTTTTTTTTGGAGAAATCACTACTGCTTCAAAAAGACTTCAGTTGGAACGTTTGAGTTCATCCCAACGTACCGCTTGTGAGTCTTTGTGGAAAAATAAACGGATGCCTTTATATTTCACTTCAACATATTGGTTTTCTGCCCAAGCGGAAATATCTTGTTGTCCCCAAACAAATTTTCCCCAGTCAAACGTTTGCACATAAGTGGGTTGTTTGAGTTTGATAGAGTAGTTTAAATCATATTTGTTATGTCCCGGTACTCCTCGCATACCATGCCATGCAGGTTTAGAAAGATCAGGATTCAACCGCGCAATATATTTATCATTTTTGCCAAGAAAATCAATTGAGATTCGTCCTGTATAATAGGGAATCGAACCCGCCCAAATGACACCTAAAGTGGCTTCTGCTGTTGTTAAGTGAGCAAGTGCTATGGCATCATTAATATTTGTATGATTACCACCCGTTTGATATGGCTTTTTTAGAAAAACAATTTCCCCCAAAAAAGCAAAGTTTGTTTGAACAAGCCCTGAGAAAATGATCAAGAGCCCTATATAAATGGGGGTTTGGAGAATGCCCCTCTTAGAAAGTGCGGCTACTATAAGCAATATCTCATGTACAAACAAAATGAGGATTAGCGGCATGACTGGCGACAAAATGCGCCAATAAGCCCAAGCATCACGACCAACATCATCAAAATATTGACACTCAAGAAGGGCGTTATAAAGCCTAAACCATTTTGAAGTCTGTGCCACAAAGGAATACCCACTATTTTTAACGTGTAAGTATTGGTCCCAGTGGAAACATAAGGTACAGACTCACTATTCCAAGTATGAACGCATGACTAAAGTGGATACTTTTTTGCCGACTTTCAGAATAATAAAAATAGGTCAAGATAATAACAGCGGGAATAAGAGAATCTGGTCGTGTTAGGTAAGCCAATCCTAAAATGATGGGCATTAGGAATAACAAATTTTGGTTGTGCTCACGGGTATTCCTGAGTACGAATAAAATCCCTAATAACAGGAGAAAAGTGAGCAAGCCGGTTTCCATGCCCATCAAAGACCAATAAACTAATGGATAATAGGAAAGTGTACAGAAAAAAGTGATTAATTTCAGCAAGAGACGGTGTTGTTGGCTCTCTCCCAAGCTGATCTGCTCCGCAATCCGCATGGTAAGATAAGCATTAGCCAGCATAAAGAGAATTCCCGATATCTGAATGGCTAGCACGGCGATAGATTTATTATCGAATATTAGCGTGACAAGCGACATTAATAACACCATCAAAAGATTGGTGTAGCCTTCCACCCATTCACCGGGATTCCATACTAATCCGATTCCGTGCGACAGATTCCAAGCGTAACGCATGGAAATCATAGCGTCATCAAACAATGAGAAATATCGTTGTCCATCAATGGCTATAAAAGAAGAACGATAAATAAAAAGGGCTGCCCAAATAATAAAACCGATGGCGATGCCAGCAAGAATCAGATAATCAGCTGGTTTTTTGTTGTTCATAATTAATAGCGATAGTCTTGGGCTTCGTCAGTCGCACCCACCCAATGAACTATCTGTTGCACTCTCTTTTCAGTGGTATGAAAACGCCTAACTTTGTTGCGAGCGTTCTGTGCAATTCGTTCCCCAAAATCAGGATCAGACAAAACGCGCTCTATTTGAGTTGCCAATTGCTCTGGCGTTGAATAAAGCAAAATTTCGTGACCATCCTCAAATAGTGCTGTATTTTTGGGACGATCTGGAATTTCCCAAGAGATCACAGGGCGCCCCGAAGCGAGACCCTCAATCACCCGACTACTATAGCCTTTGACTAAATGAGGCAAATTGACCACCGCAGCACCCGCTTGCATACCTTGTAGCCATAAGGTATGAGCTTTCCGCCGTAGTTGGCGTAACCAATCAAGATAGACGGGGTAGATGTGATGTGCTGGAAATAGGCGGTTATTCATCCAGCGGCCAAAACGGTGACCGGGGAGCAAATTAAAAAGGGTGGCATCAACTAAACGACTGTTTGGCGATTTTTGATAAGCGAGCATGGTCTTCAACTTGGGCTCCTTCAACCAGTTCACACGCTTTCCATAAACGCTACCACTAAATAAGGCCATTTTTTTAGCAGGCGTTGAAACCTGTTCATAAATATAGCCTTCTGGCATTGAACAGGGTAGCCACATCGTCGGTTTATCAAATCGTTGCTTGAGATTTAGCACATCTTGTTCGTCAACCGCTGCAATATGCGTGACATATTTAAATTGTTTATCAATTCTAGCGCGTCTTTCCCGCAACCAAGGAAAGGCCTCATATTCATCCTGATAATAGTCTACCGATTCGGTGACAAAACCTACACGTATGGGGGCTAAGTCAATTATTTCTTCTAGCGATATATTAAAATCGCAAAAATGACTCAAGTCATTAATCCAAACTTGATCAAACTGTTTTTCTCCGCAGATATCCCGTATGCGAGAAATCCATGGCGTAGTCACCATTAAACACTCAATCCCATTAGCCCGTAATCCATCCTCGAAGGCGAAATTTAAACAATAAGGATAGCTCCTTGCTTGTCGCCATCTCAAATTTTCAGCTTGTACTAAGAGTATTCGTAAGGCAGGGCCATTTGAGCACCCTAATTGTGTTTTCATCATCGTTTTCCCCGTAAATAACGACTCATTTTGCGTATCGCTTGAATTTTTCCCGCAAACTTGATCGACAATTGATAATATTGACGGGGCTGAATTGAAACAGTCTGCTTTTGGGCAAACGATCCATAAGTATTTTCAAAACTACGAATCTGCTGGACCACAAAAGGAAAGAGTTGATAGCGGTTGAGAACCAATTCTCGTGCGTAAGCTATCGCATCCCGATTGCGCTGCCATGCATTGCTTGAGATGGCCGATTTAATTTGCTCTGCCACATCAGGCGCATTAATGTCAATCTGTATCAGTGCTTCGGCTGGAAAATAGTCAGTAATTCGCGTACAGCCATAGTAGATAGGCATTGTCCAAGCAAGAAAGCAATCTGCCAGTTTCTCACTCCAATAAAATGGGTTGCTAAAGTTTTCAATTGCCAAAGCATATTGATAAGGCACCAAACCGGCCCATTTATCTTCAACACAAACAAAACCTAATTCTGCTTGTTCTGCCTTGATTTTTTCACGCGAAGCCCCCGGATCACGAAGGTAGTACTCGTAGGTGGCAATCAGATCGAAATCCAACTTTCCTCGAAGATTATCCAAAAATTGCATCCTAGCATGATGCCCGCCCAAGTTCCGTAACGTACTCGTAATCCAAGATAATCGGCGCGTTTTTTCAGGCATCTCGAAAGTGCTTAGAAAATCGTAATCCTGATTGACATGCCAACCTAAAGCCGGTTGGCTTTGCACGTATTCAGAGCCAGAACGTTTCTGATCGGTGGTGAATGTTCGGAAAGAATAGGGCGGATTCACATGCCAAGGTTTACGAAATTCAGTCGGGGGTTCTTGGATAATAGACCAGATATGTTCTGGTGGGCATTTTACCGTTGTCACTTCATTGACCCCATTTAAAACAATAACATAGTCGCACTCCTCAACTGGCTCTAAAGTAAATTCTATGTCTTCCCAAATACCACTCTGATTGGGTGTTTGCTGCCTAAAATCAGGCCAATCCCAATCCTTAACAATGCGAACTAACATTATATACTTCCCCCTTTTTGACGTTTTTTCCAACTGAGAAATATTTCTTCAAAAATATCGTCTAGGGATTTTAATCACCTTCACGGTTTTTGTCCACATATCAACCCCGCCCATTTTCACGGTTTAAAAATTTCAAAAACCATTGACTACAAGGATTGTTAATAATTGTGCGGGGATTTCGCAAACCGCAAGACGCTCATCTAAGCCAATCACTCAAACCTTGCGCCAAATCCCATTTAGGATACCACCCAAGCTGCTCAGAAATTTTGCTAATGTCAGCGAGCGAACGATAAATATCCCCTTCTCGTGAACTTTGATATTGTGGCGCCATAACCGTTTTCAAAATTTTTTGCAGAGACTTTACCAGTTGATTAATCGTCACACTTTTTCCAGTAGCGACATTAAATAAGTGGGCACCCGGTGGCACTTTTTTCATCGCCTCAAGATTGGCACTGATCACATCATTGATATAAACAAAATCTCTGGTTTGTTCGCCATCACCATAAATCGTTAGTTTTTCTCCCTTCTTTAATTGATCTATAAATTTTGAAATGACACCTGAATAGGGAGAACTGGCACTTTGTCTAGGACCATAAATATTAAAATAACGCAATGCTACTGAGGATACTTTATAAAGTCTCTCATAAAGCACCGCTAATTGTTCAGCCGCATTTTTTTCAAAAGCATAAGGATTGAGCGGAAAACAGGGTAAATTTTCGTGTAATGGCAATGAGTGATTATCGCCATACACTGCCGCAGAACTGGCGAAAATAATACGTGCCAAGCTGCCTTGACGACGCACCGCTTCAAAAATATTAAAAGTCCCTAATAAATTATTCTCAAAACTGATTTGCGGCTGTTTTATGGATAAGGGGGCAGAGACAAAACCGGCTTGATGAAATATCCATTTCACGTTCTTTATCGCTGCCATCACCGATTCCAAATCCCTCACATCTCCTTTGATAATTTCGAGTTTATCATTATTATGGGTTAAATTTTCCCATTGCCCAGTCGAAAAATTATCAAGTACGCGCAAGTTATAATCTTGATTGATGAGAGCATCGACTAGATGTGAGCCGACAAATCCTGCTCCGCCTGTGACTAAAATATTTGGTTGCATAATTTTGTCAAAAAATTGATTATTCTATAAATTACACTTGTTCCCAAACTCTGTTTGGGGTTTAACCGCTCTCGATATTCCCATAATTCTGGCAATGCCAATTTGCCCCAACCTTGAGGTGGCACAATTGATATAAATGGCTGATTAGTTTGTGACATTGAGGTTCGAGTTTTTGCCATATTAGTTTCCATTTTGCTTATTTTTTAAAAGTATCAATATTCAAACGACGATTTAGAGGGAAAGTATGTTTCCAAAAAGTTGGAGACTGCTCTTGTTATGTTATCATTAGAATCCACGGATTCTTCATTGAGACAGAAAAATTTCGGTTGCCTTTGTTTCACCTGAGTCAGACATCGCTCTAAGTATTTGATATTGTCTTTATAGCCAACATAAATACCATCTACATTGGATTCTACTAGAGCTTGATTCAGATAAAGGCTTATATAAGAAGCGATATGTGGAAAAGAAATATCCGTTCCTAGCCGAAATCGATGAGAAGCTATCTTTCTCCACTCTTCTCTAAAAATTTTTTCTGCAACCTCTAACACGTTTTTATTAAATATTTTCATATAATGATTGGTGTTAGGTCTTATGGTGTTGCCAAACTTATCGTCCAGTCGCTCATTGGTGTATTTTAACATCATTTTAAAAGTGTCATCATCTGGGTGGGTGTGCCCTTGAAATACTATTCTGTCATCTAAAAACACCTTCATTTTTCCATTCTCAGCCTCGATAAAATCATCAAATAATACCTCATTTCCAAAAAACACATCATCATCCATCAAGATGAAATTGTCACTGAGATTGGCTATGCGATGTACATGACATTGTATGGTATTTGAATTAAATGTCGGTAAATAGTCTGGGGGAATAATTTCAGTATGATCCACGAGAGTGATTTTGGGATGACTGCGTTTCAACCACGCTGGACACTGTCCTAGCATAGTGACTATATAAATATGACGTACCCACGGCGCATACTGTTCTAAAGAACGCAATGAGTAACGCAATTCATCATGATCGGCGAAACGACTCGTGCTAACAGAATCAGTCGGCCAGATTTTATCCTTGGTGAAGTTATTTTTTAGGGTTTGCCAATTTAAGTCGTTAGGATCGACCCAAAGGTAAACCACATCAATCTCTTGCCACTGAATCTGTTGTTGATAACGTCGTTGTGTGAGTATTTGTTCATATTTTTCATAAGTTGGTTTATTTCGCTGCGCTAATGATAGCTTAAAAATTGTGCTTGGTTTTATGCCATTTTTGTAGGTGTACTCCTTTACATTTTGAATCAAAAATTGCAGAATTCTTGAGTGGCGATTTTGGTACACATAAGACATCACAGAGCTAATAAGGCCATTTTTATGCACACTATTTGCGGAACTCTTTTTGACTTTTTCATAGTAATCTATATAATCTAAGCTCTTTTTGAGCGGAGCAATAGGGCTACAATGGCTAATATGCTCGATCAATTTTTTCAGTTTTTTATCTGAAAGCTTAGAGAAATCAATGCCCACCAGCAATCCATCCAGAAATGGATTCATTTTTTCAACCGATTTTGTCGCTTGATTTAACTGTCTCCCAATCTGAGACTGGAAATTTAGAATAGAAGCCCATCTCGCTCTCTTTGGCAGAAAAAATGACTTTGAATACTCATTTTCATTCTCGGCTAATTCTTTAGCTTTGGTTTCCGAAATTCCCTGACTCAAATACTCGCTAATGAGCTTTTCTCTTTCTGATTCAAAAGCATGGTTCATTTTTTTCAAAAATAGGATGCCAGCAGCGTAATTCTGGTACTCAGAAATACTCATGCTGCCACGATATTTTAAGGCGGATTTTAACAGAGATTTTTCGATAACTTGCGGTTTATTTTGCATCATCAATTTCGGTATAATCAGTTTTATTTAAAGTTTATTATGTTCATCAGCAATCTTATCACCTAAAAAATGTCTGTCTTTTGACATGGCTTTTAACCGGTTCTGATTGTCGCTTTCCACAAACACCTCGTCACCTGCCGGCGTCTCGCCTGATAATAAGACCACATTATCTTGTGGATAAGTCTGGCAAACTGATAAAGCCCGTTGTTCATAGATCAAGTCAGATTCTAATAATAAAAAATCCTCTTGTACCCGCTCGCGCACTAAGGATAATGAATACATGCTGCTCGACTCTGCAAACAGAGGATTATGGACGGTTTTAATCAATTGCGGTTGTGCGGTGCCCTCAATAAAACTGTTGGTTTTCGGAAAGAGTTTGTCCTCAATGCAGACACCCGCCACCCCGCGTTGTTCTAGCTTGTTGACCAAGCGGCGCATATTATTAAGGTCACCATAGCCAGTGTCGCCGTCAAGTAATATCGGGATATGCGTGGCATCTACCATAAATTCCAGCACTTCCAGCACCTACTATAAGATAAGATTTTTAGGAGCGGCAGCAAACTAAATATTTTTACCTGAAAAATGGGAATGCGCCTAGTGCAAATAACAACGGAAATCAAAAAACGTTCCTCATACCGTACGCATTTCATAATTGAATGCCTCAAAATCAGCTTGGTACAAGTTGTTGACAACGGCGCGTAACGCAGGTGACCAAGGGTTAGGCAACAGAATTTTGTCCGTGTTGTTATATTTTTTGGATAAGCCAATGGACAACTCATCCTGCAAATAAGCCATATCATCCGATGATTCTACTTTTAGGATTCGCTCGAATTTTATTGAACCGATAGGGATGCCATGAAAAAACATCATTGTTAACCGTGTTTGTGGACGGAGATGATCATCAAGATGATAAACTTGTGGTAATAAGTTGATAAACTGTGTAAAAGAGACACTCAATAACTTCTCGCGAATATCGGCGGGCGAAGAATATGGGTTGATCTGGATATAAGGGCAGAAAAGTCGCTGGCAAATCTGCAATTCATCGTATGTGAGCCATTTATGTAATGGTTGTTGGCGAAATTTATCTTTATAAAACGAAACAAGTCGTTTGTATGGATCACGGACAAGCAAAAAATGACACCTCAAATGGAAAGGGGTGAATCTGTTTAGATAGGTATGGATTGCCATACTTATTTTAGCTGCAACTTGCAATGATGGCTGAGAGTAAAGCAATGAATAGAGAACCTTATAGTTGGTTGATATGTAATAATTTTGTTTGATATTAAAAAAATGTGGCATATTTTTTGCCATTATCATAGTGTCTTTATAGCCAATATAAATACCATCTACATTGGATTCTATTATAGCTTATTTTATCTTTGCTGAAGTTATTTTTTAGGGTTTGCCAATTTAAGTCGTTAGGATCGATCCAAAGGTAAACCACATCAATCTCTTGCCACTGAATCTGTTGTTGATAACGTCGTTGTGTTAGTATTTGTTCATATTTTTCATAAGTTGGTTTATTTCGCTGCGCTAATGATAGCTTGAAAAGGGTGCTTGGTTTTATGCCATTTTTGTAGGTGTACTCCTTTACATTTTGAATCAAAAATTGCAGAATTCTTGAGTGGCGATTTTGGTACACATAAGACATCACAGAGCTAATAAGGCCATTTTTATGCACACTATTTGCGGAACTCTTTTTGACTTTTTCATAGTAATCTATATAATCTAAGCTCTTTTTGACTTGAGCAATAGGGCTACAATGGCTAATATGCTCGATCAAATTTTTCAGTTTTTTATCTGAAAGCTTAGAGAAATCAATGCCCACCAGCAATCCATCCAGAAATGGATTCATTTTTTCAACCGATTTTGTCGCTTGATTTAACTGTCTCCCAATCTGAGACTGGAAATTTAGGATAGAAGCCCATCTCGCTCTCTTTGGCAGAAAAAATGACTTTGAATACTCATTTTCATTCTCGGCTAATTCTTTAGCTTTGGTTTCCGAAATTCCCTGACTCAAATATTCGATAATTAGCTTTTCTCTTTCTGATTCAAAAGCATGGTTCATTTTTTTCAAAAATAGGATGCCAGCAGCGTAATTCTGGTACTGAGAAATACTCATGCTGCCGCGATATTTTAAGGCGGATTTTAAGAGAGATTTTTCGATAACTTGCGGTTTATTTTGCATCATCAATTTTGGTATAATCAGTTCTATTTAAAGTTTATTATGTTCAAAACTATAACCAAATACATTGATATCTTTAGCATAGACTTTGGCAATAATTTCCAGAGTTTCCTTGGTATAATAATCCCTATAATCTCGTTTCTTTGTGGAATTGAGATGTGATAATTCACAATTGATACCTAATTTTTCTTGGATATACTTGAAATCGTGTTCAAAGTTCTCAAAGTAACCTAAAAAATCCACTTCAGGCACTAAATTCTTTCCACAGATAAATCGATATTGTGGCAAAAAGTGATTTTTCTTATAGATATTCTTGGGGGTAATCCAGTTTGTTACAAAATAACTAAATTCTGTGTACTTTATCAAGTGGTTTGTGGCCCATTCTTCATCTTTTTTATCAAATCCACCTTTTTTCAAAAACAGATAAGCGGAAAGAGTCCTATCCCATGGATTACGAACAAATGAAAACTTAAAATAGTTGTTAAATGCCGTCGGGCCAAATATGATCTTATAACCATGAATATCAAGGTGACCTACCAAGGTACCAAATAAACTTTTCGCAATGGAAACGCCACCTGTTTTTGGAATATGCACAAAGAGGCATTGATATTCATCAAAAGGTTTATATGAATACTCCCCATCTTCTGTTCTTCGAGCTTGGTAGTATTTTTTGTTTTTCCATACATCAAGATGGTTTCTCACTTCAAAAGGAAACGTGGATTCATAAACTGGTTTTATTAATTTTTTAATACATTTCATCATTTTGACCACTTACGTTGTATAGGGGGTGACTTAAGTCGATTGGAAACGCGGGGTTGCCAAACCCCCGCAGGTGAGATTACCGTTTTTTAAATATTATTTTTAATTTCCCTAATAATTTAAATAACTTGTTATAACCCCTCGACTTTAATTGAACAAGGAAATGGCTGTTTTTATATTCGTCTGTTTGCCAATAGTAATCCAAATCTGGCAATTGCTCTTCTCTGGATACCTCTCCTATTAAACCTTTATTGTTGATAAAAAAACCTATTACCGTGAAGCCAAGAGCAATACCAGAACCGTCATTGATGCGCCCACCAATATGTTGAGCATATTTTTGGGTGTATTTTTTTTTATACTGATATGCTTTTTGGGTTAAATCAGCTAGAACTTCTCCGGTCATTTTGCAGAGATTGTGAGAGACATCACCCCTATAGTCTTCGTCTATAGATTTCCCCCAAGGTTTTTTTAGCTTTGTGCGTACAAGAGGTGCTTGGCAGGCCATCACATTTTTTATGTGGTTGATATCAGTCCACAAATTATCCCCCTCAAGCAATAAAATATCATCGGTCACATTTTCAATGCCCACCAGTAAAGACTTAACCGCGTCATTTTTCCAGTTTCGGTTAAATACAATTTCTACATTCAAGTTTTTTTCTTGACAAAATTTCTTTATCGCCTTGTGTTTATATCCGACCACGACCCTGATGTCATTTATTCCACAAGCGTTTAACACCCTAATGTTATTTTCCAAAATAATATGCCCATAATAATGATAAAGACATTTCGGTTTGGCAAATATTGGAAATCCATGTCTCATACAAGAAGGGCCTGCAGCTAAAATTATCGCCTTCATAAAAATGACCTCTCTCTAAGCTTTTTGTGACACAATGCCGGATAAATCAACGCAACAGCACGTTCAAGATGATTTTCATCATCAATCTCAGTCCAGATTAAATCATCCACAACCTGACAATAAACAGGGTAAGTTTTGGCCGCTTCCACCAAACCATCCGTTTCATAATCCACTTGTAGTGTCTTAAGAAAGCGGCGATCCGCAGCGTCGAGCATCACTTGAAATAGCGGCATTGATATTTTTGAAATACCCACCAGTTCACCAGCAATATTATCACCTAAAAAATGTCTGTCTTTTGACATGGCTTTCAACCGGTTTTGACTGTCGGTTTCCACAAACACCTCGTCACCTGCCTGCGTTTCGCCTGATAATAATACCACATTATCTTGTGGATAAGTCTGACAAACTGATAAAGCCCGTTGTTCATAGATCAAGTCAGATTCTAATAATAAAAAATCCTCTTGTACCCGCTCGCGCACTAAGGATAATGAATACATGCTGCCCGACTCTGCAAACAGAGGATTATGGACGGTTTTAATCAATTGCGGATAAGCACTTTGCAACTGGTGATAAGATCCCGCTTGATGCCCAGTCACGATAATGATATTACAAATACCACTGTTGTGCAAACGCTCAATGGATTCCTCAATAATGGATTTTTCACCTAATTTCAGAAAACCTTTGGGTTTATCCGTGCCTAAAGCCTTTAGCCGAGAACCCAGTCCAGCGGCAAGGATGACAGCGGTGGTAACCGGATTAGCCATTGTTTTTTCCAAAAATACGTGTAAATGTTTCTAGCAAGTTTTGCAAATCATCCGCCTGAATATCGCCCATGTTAGCGATCCTAAAAATTTTGTCAGCCAATGCACCTTGTCCGGCATAAATGACAAATCCGGCTTGTCGCATCGAGTCATGTAAAGTGTTATATCGCATACCCTCAGGCAAATAAAACGAAGTCAACATGGAGGCATAACTGGCCTCATTCAACAGTTGACGTACACCCAAATCGTTCAATGTCTGACGAATCTGCGTGGACAAACGCCGGTATTGGGCATGACGTGCCTGCCAACCGCCGGTTTCCTCAAGCTCACGCAGGGCTTCCTGCAAAGCAAAGGCGACTTGCACCGCTTGGGTGAAAGGAGAAAAACCATTTTGTTGTTCTTGATAATATTTGAATAAATCAAGATATAGGGTATGGCTATGCCCTTGACGCAATCGGGTTTTATCCACCAATACAAACGCCATGCCGGGTACACCATGCAAACATTTATTCGCCGTCCCAGCCACAGCGCCCAATGACCAGTTGTGCCAGTCGATGTATTCACCACCAAAGCTGCTGACGGCATCCAATAATAGCGGTTTATTGTAAACCTTGCAAAGTTGTCCCAATGCGGGTATGTCGTTCAAACGGCCGCTGGTGGTTTCATGGTGGACACTAAGCACATGACTGATCTTATTATCACTGGCGAGTTGCTGCTCAACACGCTTTAGATCAATAGGTGTTGTCCAATCGGCTTTAATTTGGATAAAAGGTTTTCTATGCGCTGCCAACATAGCAGCCATACGTTCACCGTAAACACCATTGCTGACTACCAAGGCTTTGCCAAAGGTGGGGACCAACGAAGACAGCATGGCTTCGACCGCACAAGTGCCAGAGCCGGTCAGTAAAACGCTTTCAAATTGATCCCTTGCATCAGGATAAACTCGGTTGAGCCTAGATTTAATATCTTGAGTCAGTGCGGCAAATTCCATTTCGCGGTGACACATATCTTCACGGAGCAGGGCTTGGCGGACACGTTTAGAAAGCGTTACCGGACCCGGGTTGAGTAGTAAAATTCGATTCATAATGCATTCCTTTTTTCATCACTTTGTAGAAAGCGTCGCATTCTTTCAGCAACTTGCGGTGGTGTCACCGTCGGGCGGGGCAGATTGGGGCGCGTATCCGGCTTTATTTTGACATGCACAAAAGATGGGCCGGGTTGACGGGCAGCCATCATTGACCCCACCTTTGCAGGGGTATCAGCGCGTGTCACTGAAGCATAGCCACTGGCAGCGGCAATGGCGCAAAAATCCACTGAATGGGAGACCGTCGATTGCCCACCGGTGGATTCGTACTGTTCATTATCCAGTACCATAAGTAAGAAATTGGCCGGTTGTTCATAAGCTATCGTGGCTAATACCCCCAGACGCATCAACAACGCACCATCGCCGTCAATGACAATCACGCGCCGCCTTGGACATGCCAAGGCCATCCCCAAACCAAGACTGGCGGCGCAACCCATAGAACCCACCATGTAAAGTTGATTGGGCCGATCACCCAAGGCATAAAGTTCCCGGCCAGTATAACCAGTGGTCGCCACGATAAGCTCTTTTGTGCTTGCTTGGGCTTGAATTGTCTGTAACATTTCAAACCGCGTGTGTTGTGGCTGCGACCGCTTGTTCTCTTCAACTAGACGGTAAAATGGGTGGGAAATAGGTTGTGAAGTCATCGACCAAGCTGCCACTGCCCCTTTTTTCATGACGAGTGCATAAGGGGTATGTTGTGTAGCCATAAAAGTGGTCGCTCTATGAAGGGCATTGCCAATTTCGCTCGTCTCCGTTGGAAAGTATTCCCAAGGTATTTGTAAAAGCTCAAGTAATGATGTGGTCATCGCTCCCATTAACTGGTGTTGCGGCTCATCCACTGGCCCGCCCGGTTCACCACGCAAGGTGATGATCAATAATACCGGTATCTTAAATATATAAGTTAGAGAACTGAGCGGATTAACCGCATTACCAAGTCCAGAATTTTGAAACATGACCACGGCAGGTTTACCGCCCAGTTCAGAACCTGCCCCTATTGCCACCGCATCGCCTTCATTAGTGGCCCCTACATAATGGGTATCGGGAGAATCAATCACGTAATTAATAAAAGGTTTTAGATAAGAGCAAGGTACCCCGGTGTACAACTGAAAGCCTCGTACTTTTGCCGCTTCGATAAAATCCGGTGCTTGAATCAAGATTTTTCTCCTTTATGAAAACAGCGCGTTGGCATTGACGACATCCTCAAGGCTATCTACATCCAGCCAGTGACCCGTCGTATAAATGACTCGGATTTGATAACCCTGCTTGATCAATGTATTGAATAACAAGGGCATTTTAGCTGTTTTATGTCTGCTATCCGCCAGCAACGATGCCAAAGTCTCCCGCAATAACAACAGTGCTGTCTGTTTGACTTTAAGAAATCCCATCCATTCACCGTCAATGGCTTGCGCCGCTAAATCACCAGCCATGTGTGTTAAATAAACTGGTTGAAAAAAAGCCGTGCGCGTACTGGGTTGTGTACAAGTGACATAATCCGCCAGCCTGTGGCGATTGGCACTTTCCTGCCACTGGGTATCCACCGCTATCACAAAATCGGCCTCCGTTTCACACAAGATGGCAGGTATGTATTTTTTAAACAAGATATCGCCATAACATATCACAAAGTCTTGTTCTGAGGTAAATTTAGCGTTTAGTGCTTTTTGTAGAGAGAGCAATTCGCCGCTATTTGCATAGTCATCATTATCGACATAATGCACCCCGGGTAAATTAACCGTGTTTTTTTGGTAACCGCGCACCACCGTAATATCTTTGATGTCTATCTCCCGATAAGCGACTAAGCTGTGTGCCAATAGGGGTTTGCCGGCGATTTCCAGCATCACTTTGGGTTTAGTCGCGGTAAGTTCTCTCAATTGCTCACCTCGTGAGGCGGCGAGGATAATAGCCGCTGCTGGCTTGACTCTTGGTGGCAAATAGCGTTGTTCCGCTTTTTGCAATTCAGCCGCCCCTTGTAAGCGGAAAATTTCAGCCACCGGCACGATTTGATCTTCAATTGCCAACAGATTTTCCCGCTGTTTAATCGTTTGAACGGTTTTTTGCATAGCAGTCACGGCAGAGCGCAGCGTCTGATTGGCCCAAATAACGATGGAAAATCCGTCTTCACGGAAGACTTCGGTGGGGGTGGCATAGTATTTAGTCGGCACAATGATCACCGGACAACGGTCGTCCCAGTTCTGTTTAAACGCTAGCACTTCATATGGGGTTCGCCGCGCCGAATGGATCAAAATCGCATCCGCCCCAGCAGCCTGATAGGCCCTCGCACGTTGCAATGCGGCTTCTAAGCCATGGCCAGCGATAAACGCCTCAATCCGGGCGACAATACAAAAATCATCATCGTGTTGTGCATCTTTACCAGCCTTAATTTTGCCGCAGAACTCTTGAATATCTGCCAAAGGTTGTGCGGAGCCATCAATAAAACTGTTGGTTTTCGGAAAAAGTTTGTCCTCAATGCAGACACCCGCCACTGCGCGTTGTTCTAGCTTGTTGACCAAGCGGCGCATATTATTAAAGTCACCATAGCCAGTGTCGCCGTCAAGTAGTATCGGTATCTGTGTGGCATCCGCCATAAATTCCACCACTTCCAGCACCTGCGTCCAACTGGCTTCATTGTTATCTCGCACACCGAACTGGGCGGCGATTGATAATCCGCTGCCCCAGATTCCTTTAAATCCCGCTTCCTCAACAATTTTAGCACTGATGCCATTATGGGCTTCCATCAGGAATTCTAATTGAGAGGAAGTAATAAGATGTTTCAGTTGAGTCGTTTTTTTAGGCATAAATTCAGTAAGTATTTGGCTGAGATTGGGTTTGACGATTAGGCAACTCTCAAATAATATAATGCTAAGGGCAACCACAAGGGATTGCCCCTACAATATTTGAAAGCTTGGTTCTATGGGCACTACAGCTTTAATTCATTCAAAAACTGCCGTATTTCTTCTAATGTATAATGAGAAATCACCCGATTCGATAAGGGGGGCGGCGTTTTATAATCACCGTATAGGGCAACCAAATACTGATGTGGATTAGAGGGCGCATAAAACAACTGTCCTTCAAATTCCAATAATGAAAGTGGAAAGACCGTGCTGGCTTGCACTGAGGTTTCAAAACAAAACCTTGAGTTGAGATGATATGATACGAATTTTCCATCGGGTGTTTGGAGGTATTTGAGCAGCAGCCGAACGCTTAAGCCCATGAGTGGTACAATCAGACGCAATAAGGGGGCAAACGGCAATAATCCTATCTGGGCGCGGCCTCTCCAAGAGTGCTTTTTTTTAAAGATTGCCCTAAGCCCCTCTAAGCTAGGAAAAAAACGTTTTTTACCCTGTTTATCGCCATCGGGAAAAGTGCCATCAAATTCAAAGTGACGTGCCAGAAAATATAATTTCCGATTGATTTTTTTTAAAATCACAGACATCCGCCCAAACCGGAATCGCTGTACGCAATAAATATCAATCGAATTTCTTGGCAAGCCAGATAAACCGATACCAATATAATAGGGATCATGGGAGGAGAGATGAATGCTGATGCCAAAATTTTTCCCCAATTCAGGTATCTGTTTCGCTTTTTGTCTTAGTGTGAGAAAATCAGCCTCAAGCAGACACAGATCAATATCATCGTCCCAAGGGACAAATGCTTTGTGTCTTATCGCGCCTAACAATGTACCACAATCTATCCAGTAGTTTAAACCTTCTGCCTGCATAAAGGTATGTGTCTTAGACAAACAGGCTAGTTGACAGACTTGCCATTTTCGTAAGATGGCTTTTTCTTCATCAGTGTAAGGAAAATCGAAATCCATATGAATAGCTACTCTTTAAATTGATATTGTCAAAAAAATGTGTTAGAGAGTGTAGCATAAAATCAATTATACTAAACATCCTCATAAATTGAGCTTTTTTGTCATTTCTTTGAGCGGAGAAATCTTATTGGTGCCACCAAAGATTTCTCATCTCATCGAGATGACAAAAATTATGAAGGTGCCAAGTATAGTTGTCACATTTATAAGATAAGCTTTTAAAATCAATACAAATATGCAATATTCCTGAGGTGGTGTTGGTTTGTGAACGTGATAATAATTACAATGATTTAATTTAAAATATTGGCCTATAACAGCGAGGTTCGTTCGCGGGATAAGGTATGCAACCTGAAATTCAAACGTCATCTCGTAGAGAACTTAGGTTGCAAACCTGCTCCGGCAAAGACAATTTTTAATTTAGCCGAAAGTCATGTAATCTAGGACTTACGCACTCAAACTTAAAAATAAGTATTGATTTTTTGTCCATAAAAATAAAATATTAAAACAATGTATATCAAACAATTATGTTATTATTGTCGTTCTGAAAATGTATCTAATTCTGTTTAATTTTTCATTCCTTAAAAAGATGTTAGAACAAAGCGGATTTGAAGATATAAAATTTATACGCTTCTCACCATTAACCGCAACTTCATTGAAAACGGTATTGATGCACCGGACATTACAAATGTTAGCTCTATACGGTGGATTACGAGTTCTCGCTACAAAAAAATAGCAAGGGTGGGCGGGACGCCCAATCCACCCTACAATATCATACGTGACGGGCAAACACACCCGTTTGCCCCTACGAAATTACAACTATTCCTTGCAAATTTCCACCTTGACTGAAAAATCAGCTTTTATCACTTTATCCAGAAGTTGGGTCATTTGGCGGGTTTGTTCGGTACTCAATTCCCAAGTCCGCCCACAGAGATTTGTGTGTAACTGATAATATAAACCCAAAACAATCCCCCAGAAAAAGTAATAAGGAATAGCATTATAGGGTTTTTCAAGCCCATCTTCCCCAAGGCATAAAACCCAAATCAAAACAAAAAAACTCATCAAGATTAACAAATAATTTTGCCCATCACGCCAGTGTAAAGTTTGACAAAGTTTATAACAACGTTGCCAAACAATTAACAACATGGCGTGCATCCATACCCAGGCAAACAATCCAATTAATCCTAAACGTCCAACAATAGAAATATAGGAGTTATGCGGTTCACGGACAATCACGCCTGGACGAACATGAAAATCAGTCAGGGGAATGCCGTATCCCAATCCAGTTAATAAGGGAATAAAACCTGCCGTCAATTGTTCATAAATGCTTTTCCACCAATCAAGGCGTTGTGACACTCCTTTTGCTGAGCCTTCAAGTCCGGGCGTTGCAATACCGCCAATCGCTAGAAAATGATTTAGCAAAAACTCAAAAGAGAGCGTTTGACCCAAACGCCCCTTAATCTGCAAATCCAGTAAAGGCAGTGCCATTAAAAACATGACTAAGAATAGGATACCAATAAGGCTTTTTCCAAATACGTCACGGCGATAAATGGCAAATAATCCAATCAAGGCAATGAGTTGTAAGTAAATAGTACGCGCTTGAAATAAAAAAATTGTAAATCCTAATAGCAGCACGGCAATCAATAGATTTCGCTGTTGTTCAACATAGGAACGGCTAAATAGTAATAAGCTAATGGCAGCGGTTATCAGAATAATAGGGGCATTAACATAATTAAACAATAATGATATTTGATAGCCCGCACCCGCTAACACTTTGGGAGAAAATGGGGTGAGGTATTTTGAAATTGGGTAAGTGAGTGCATAAATGACTCCAATTATTAAAAGCAGCGGCAACCAGCGAAAAAATTGTTGTAGTGCGCTTAGGCGGGTTGCAAAAGCAAATCCCACTATCAAAAAGAGTGATTCAATCACATGGGTGGCATCTCGCAAAGCCCAGAATCCATAGGCTCTAGTATCTAATAAGGCATGTCCAAGTCCAAAGAGCCACCAGATTAAAAAAGGCCATAATACGACAGTGGCTGATAATTTGCCAAGCACTTTGCCGTAATGAAGGCTCAATAATGATAGAATGAGAATGATTTCTCCAATAGGTACTCCTGCTCCCGCAGTCGGCGGCACTCGTAATTGCATAAAGCCGTTATTGAGGATGAGATAGAGTCCTATGATTAGGAGTAGTAAGTGATTACGCCATTGGATTATATGCATAGTTTCTCAATATAAAAATTGTGATTTTGTTACCTCACTCAATTTGCCATTTATGAATTAATTTGGAGTTCATTCAGCAATTGTTCAGCAATATCAAAAATGGTATTCAAATTGTAACTTCTACCTAATTTGGGTGTCCAATATCTACCATGCGCCAACCAATGACGCAGCTTTGAGGCATTTTGAAAATTTTCTAATTCTGTTTTTTGCTTAGCAAAATAGTCAAGCACGTTTTCTTTTGTCATAAATAAAAAAGGTTCATTAACGGACTTTCCTTGAAAAAGGGCATTAAGAATCTCACGTTGATAACCATTCAATGCGGCTTGAATATCCTCATACCATTGCCATATTATTGCGAGGCTTTGTTCTTCCCCTGAGAAAGCTACTTTAGTCATCTTTTCGCATCACTTGTGCTAAAGCATCTGTAAATGATTCTTTTACCAACGGTAAATATTTATCATGTTTGGTTCTGATAACAATATGCCATTGATATTTTCCAGTTTCTTGTTTTAGCAACACTAACATAATCGTTCCCTCTTCACCAACCATATCCACACGCCCCGCCGCAGATAGGACATTCATGCCCATGGGTTTTAAGATAACCGATTCGGTATCAACAATAATGCATAAGTTCTTTACCAAGTAAGGATTCACAAAATCTTCTACCAATGTGGTTTCTTCATAACTCACAATAACAAGTTGTTCTTGAATTGGTACACTTAGCCAATCATTAATTTCTGCATAAAGCTGATTAAGCCCAGTTAACCATATTTTCTGTTGTTCTTCTCGGTTAATGGTTACACGTTGAGTCTCATAGTGTGCTTTTTTATGACGGAAAAATGTTTCTAATTCCAAAATGTATCTCCTGCAATTAAATATATAAGCTATTAATTTTCATTATTTATTCTTTGATAAAGCTGCAAAGCCCAGGTGCATGCCTTTCCAATGGAGAAAACGCCCCGCATATAATACTTGAAAAGTATTGGCATTGTTATGCTTTATGTTTAGTTGTTCAGTCAAACCAATGCCCAAATAAAGCTGAGTTTTAGTGCGAAATTTCTTGGGGATTATTTGACGGGTATGTGAACGGCGTACATATATCACTTTGGCTTGCCGAAAAGTTAAACGCATCAAAGGTGAAATTTTTATCCAAGCATTTGATATATCAAATTAACTACAGGGATTTTTTTTGAGCAGGGATAAATGACAACGCTGCCCACATAAGTCAAAATCGATACGACAGTTTAATTGGGTCTCGTATAGGAAATACTAAAACCCCAAAGTACATAACCACCAATATTTTAAATTATAACACTTTTAGCTTGTTTAAATCCAATATAAGGTTCTTAAGGAAGCACAGGTTTCACAATTGGATAAAACCTGCTCAACATCCAATATAGAAATAATTTCACCACCATGCTTAATTTCATCAAAACCTTTAAAAAGCCTTTTCAATTCACCTTTAGGATGGCGAATGGTTTCTACATCACTTTCATAATCTTTTAAATTGGTAGAAAGAACAGAATTGATCGCATTGGCATCGGCAAAGTAATAGGCTTCAAGCATATAAACTAAAAAATGTACCGCTGCATGATGTTTGTTAGTTTTTAAAATGACATCAAAAATATCTCGATAGAGTTGGAAAACATCAAAAGCTCGTTCTTTCCACTCATATTCTAAGTCATCTATTAGCAAGACATAGTGATATTCTGATTTGTTAATGTATTTTCTCGCGGAAAATCCAATGTGAGTTGTTTTGTCAGGAAAACGCCCCTGTACTTCAGGCTGATTCTGAAGAGATTTCAACAATTTTGGTATATGCTGTTCTTCAGTTCTGCCCGTCACCAGTAAACCAAAATGGAAAACATGCCAAGTATTATTATGATTCATAATCAATTGTTACTCTGCGGGGCAATCATTTCAGCCATATACAAGGAACCAGTGGCGTAATTTTCCAGCAAATCTTGGATATTTTCAATTTCATTCACTCTTTTCATAATGGTTTGTCCACTGTCATCAAGTTCTACCGCTAAAAGATATTCGGGTTCAAATTGGCTCATCAGCACCGGAGAATGGGTGGCAATAATAACTTGCTTTTTCCATTCCTTGGTTGCCGTTTCTATCGCTTTAGCGAGTACCGATAATGCCCAAGGGTGTAATGATAAGTCGGGTTCATCCAATAAAATCAAGCTATTGTCTGGTTCAGAAAATAAAGCGGTGAGTTGTATGAGCATTTGTAATTGACCATCAGAAATCCCCGATGCTTGTATTGGTTTGTGTCGATATTTGTCTATAAAACGGGCATAAACACTGTTAAGTCCGGTTTGTTCAGTGATAAGTGCTTTAAATGAAGGAAAACTTTCTTTCATAAAGCCCATAATCGTGTCATAGCGTGTATCAAGTACTTGCTTATCATGAAGATTACGCAATATTGACCAGAGATTCTCACTCCGTCCCGAAAGCCGTGTTTCATAACTACTTTCCGAGCCGAAGGTGCGTAATTTATAAAAATTGGCGGATCGTGCATGATAGTAGCGGATACCACGTAAGAGTTGAGCCAATCCGGCGACTTCGTGTGTACCAGCACCCGTCATGTTTAAAAAGTCTATATATCTAGTTAAGCTAGGTTTTTCAGGTTCAATAAGTTTTTCATTTGGTTTTAATTCTTGAAAGCCCTTAAATATGGCCTTATCGCTGCCTACTTTTCTGTTAATGAGGCGTTGTGTTTTTGAAGATAATTGTTCTCCAACAAAGGGTTCTATCCGACCAGATGAATATCCAAAGAGGATTTCATAGTTTGTCGCTGGTGTTTCAATAGCAATGGAGATATGAGCAGCATTGTCTGCACCTTCCCAAAGTAAGCCAATGCCATGTCCTCTATCAGAAGAGGCGATATCGACTCCCCGAATACCACAATCTCTCACAAACCATAGTGCCTCTAAGAATGCTGATTTACCAGCACCGTTAGGTCCAAATAGTACTGTCAGGCGCTCGGTATTAATCGATACGTTTGCTAATGAGCGAAAGTTTTTGACAGTTAAGTTAATTAATTTGTTTTGTAACATAATTAAATATCATTATGATAGTGAGTTTTGGGTAGTTTCTACGGGAGTCCAAGATAAATCTTGGACTCCTATTGGACAATAAATGACTCTATCTGAATTGGCTCGAAATTTACCAATCAAAGGCGGATACTATCCCGGCAAGGGATAGCATCCGTGAAGTGTCTTAATCATACCACGAGGCAACTTTGCGTTCCCAGTCACCCGATCTATAGGTGCCGTTTTTTATCTGTTCTTGAAGTTCTCCCACCTCCTCATGGGAAGCACCATCTGTGTAGGCTTGGCTAGTCATTTCAAAAATCAAGTCTTTTTTGTATGTATCGATATCCCTTCTCGCTAATTCGGGGTTCCGCTTTTGTTGTCTTTTTGTCATGTTTATCTATCTCCTATTTGCTTTGCGAATTTTATATCATACCATAGAAAATATAATTATCACTCGACTCACAAGTTTTTTTGACTTGACATCAAAGGCATTTGGAATCCAAAGCTTTAGCTTTGGACGTCAAGTCAAAAAAAACTTGAACATCGAGTATCAAGCTTTATTTCTTTATAAAGTTGTCTAACAACCTTTTCCCATGTATAAGTCTGCGCTCGTCTCGTTGCCCCCGCCGCCAATTGTGTACGCAATGTGCTGTCTTGCGCTAATTCTATCAAAGCGCTTCCCAGTTTTTGGATAACAATTTGTTCTGTGGCATTTTGGGTGGCTATTACTCGTCCACAGGAGCTATCTACCATCATGCCCGGGCCTCCTAAATCTAAACAGATTACGGGTAATCCATGCGCCATTGCTTCAAGCACTGCCATGCCAGCGGAGTCACGTAGGCTGGGAAATAAGAAAACATCATGCTGGGCGTATAAATGAAATAATTTGGCTTGACTAATTGTAGGTATCCAATCAATTTTATTTTGTAGTCCTAAGTGTTCTACTAAACGCTGCCAGCGTTTGGCATCTTTTCCGTCTCCTACCAGTGTTAGGCGAGCCTTTGGCTCTGTTTTTAATAGGTGCTTAAATGCTGCAAAGCCCAGGTGCATGCCTTTCCAATGGAGAAAACGTCCCGCATATAATACTTGAAAAGTATTGGCATTGTTATGCTTTATGTTTAGTTGTTCAGTCAAACCAATGCCCAAATAAAGCTGAGTTTTAGTGCGAAATTTCTTGGGGATTATTTGACGAGTTTGTGAACTGCGTACATATATCACTTTGGCTTGCCGAAAAGTTAAACGCATCAAAGGTGAAATTTTTATCCAAGCATTTGATATATCCCGTAAGGCATCACTAATCCAGCCTCGCAGATTGTAGCCAAAACGCAGTCGCCAAGGGGCACGTTCTCCTCCGCCCACGGGACCAAAAATAAAGGGAATGTCCAAGCCTCCCATGAAGCTGGGTGTCCGTATGCCGCCGAAGGTAATGTGATGGACAATGTCAAAATGGGCATGAGTGGATTTGATAAAACGATAGGCGCCCCATTGCCATAGTAGGTAGTATAGATAAATGCCCCGTTCTCCTTTCCACCAGCCTCCCAGCGAGTTAGGTATTTGATAATAAATAAAATGCAAATGTTCAGCAACGGCTAAGTCATCCAGTGTCGCTTCAATCGTGGCTTGGTGCTTAGGATGTGTCAGTACCCAGACTTCATGGCCCAGTTTGGCTATTTCTATGGCCCAGTGCCAGCCCACGCCGCGTTCAGAGCCACTGTTGGGGCGGCAGGAAAATGCGGATAGTAATATTTTCTTCATTCTAATTTACCACCCCGTCTTACAATCAAGCAAAGTATCCAGTTCTATTATGTCGTTTTCAAAAAAGCGTTTCAGGTATTCCCTTGACAGATTGTCCATACTTTCTTTGGGCTTGGTATTCAAGTCTACCATTTTTAATGTCAGTGCTTGGCGTACCGGTTTTGGAATAAATAGTTTGCCTATGCGCTTCATCATATTGGCGTTGGTCAAAAGATTCGCCAGGCTCTTTGAGTAGGGTTTACCAGTACGGTTATAAATTTTGCTGGTGTCACATTTAATGTCTGGGTTAATTTCAAGAAATTCAAATAATTCTGTTAGTATTGATTGGGTGTGATTAACCAGGTTGTGAAATAAAATCACTTTGACATTTTTTTTGCCAAATAGTTGGAAATATGCTTTGACACGTTGGGTATATAATGAACTTTCCGCATATCGCCAAACATCCGCCCAGTTGCGTCGTTCTGTGTGTAAGGCTTGGTAAAAATCTAATGTTTCTCGCCCTTCACGCACTAAATGCATGTATTGTGAATAGGTTTTATCCACGGGATTTCTCAGAATAATAATAATTTTTACTGTTCCCAGTTGTTGGTGAATCGACTTTCCAACTTGAGTCGCATAATAAAAATAGTTGGGGGAAATTTCACCAATGGCAGTTTGATGTTGTACTTCTGCATATTGCTGACTATAGGTTGCCCAAGAATGGTATCCCCTATTAAAGGCATTAGAGTCACCTGCTCCATTAAGGTTTTTAGCCTCATAACTTTTTGAAAAATAATTTAATTCTTTTTCAGGGGGCAAATAAATATCTGGGTGTTGACGCAGGTAAAAATATAGGGAGGTTGTGCCCGATTTTGGTGCGCCAATGATAATGAAATTAGGTAGTTTTTGCATGTTATAGGTCAACAGATTAACTACAGGGATTTTTTTTGAGCAGGGATAAATGACAACGCTGCCCACATAAGTCAAAATCGATACTTTGACATTAAATGTTTAAATCTATCCAAGTCGATGGCATGATTTCTCCAGTTTGCGCGTCGAAATGTGCTGATTATGGTTTAGCCACTTCCAAGTCCTTGCACGACGAGAGATGGTTTCAACGTAAGAGTTCACAGCTGCCGCTGTTGTATGCGCTTGCCAAGGCATACAATAAGGTGCTTTTTCCAGTACCATTTTCGCCGGTAAACATAATAATTTCAGCTTTATCAGGGCGTTTGTTAGGCTGAAATTCCAATTTGAGGCTATTAAATACGCCAAGATTTTCTAGGTGAAGTTATTCGCATGATCAATCAAACCAAGTTCACGGTTCAAAGTACTAAGGCTCATTTTGCCATCACCGATTTATAAAACAATAGCAGCGACTCAAATGATTGCAAGCCAACTGAGCAAGTAACGTCGATGATCAAGTTTTTTTGTCCCCCCTTTGCGATGAGTTATAAAATACGATCTAATTCATCGATTGGATTATCGGGGATTTTGGCTAATACTGCACGGCAAGCATTAATATCTGCACGTTTGGCTCGTTCCTTTAATAAATTTATCGAAATTTGTTTTTGCGTGGCTATTTTCTTCGCCTGCTCTAACAAACTGTCCGGTAGTTCGAGAATATATTGACTCATGTTAAATGCTCCTGTATTTGTCCATTAGCAGCCACTTCTAAAACCATTTCATCTTTAGGATCATTTAATTGAGGTCGCCACAAAAAAGGATTTTTGATTTTATTGGCTCGTGCCGCTAACATGTCCAAAATGGTATCAATGTCTTGCTGTTAGCATTAAACACCCAAACCACGCAATAATAAAGCCAGTCAAAAAATTAAATCTTGACAGACAATAATTATTTGTAGTATATTTTGCTTTGTTGAAACTTATATAGATTAGCCTCAAAATCTGTGTAGGGGCAATCCCTTGTGGTTGCCTTAATTATATATAATTAAAGGTGATAGATGGTTTATCACCCCAGGAAACTTGCTCCTTAAACATAACCAGGCCAGATTTTGTGGTTTTGGCGTTTTAAAGTAAGTGTTGTAAATGGTTAGCTGCTAATTGTTCTTCACGTTTAAGCACGGCTTCATATTCTAAAAATAGGGGAACCGATAGCAAAATTTGCAAACGTGGATCGCCTTCTATTACCAATTTTAAGAGTTGAAAAGATGCCCCACGTCGAGAGCGTAAACTAGCTACTATAACGTTGGTGTCAAAAACAACAAACTTTTTTTACCATGACAGGGCAACCACAAGAGATTGCCCCTACAATATCAATTCTTCTTGTAGGGGCAATCCTTTATGGTTGGCCCGATTGGCCTCGAAATTTCCGCCCTCCTGCACTAGGGCATTTAATTCTCTACTTACCTCTACTGCTATTGAACATCTTATGGAACGTGAGTGGATCAAAGCGAGTCTGTGCGCTCGAAAAGAGGGTAAGCCAGAACCCAGTTATGAGACGTTTTTACAGCAATGGAATAGTGCCCCTCTCTTCACCCGGCTAAATCGGAAACGAAAGATGATGGCTATACATCTTTACCGACGTGCGGGGCTTAGATTGGTGGCGCGACGCTGGTTTAAGGGTGGTTGTGATCTTGGTTTAGCCACTTTATTAGAGCCGAGATATGTTTTTAGTCGGCTGAAAATGCAGATGTTGCGATGAAACTTTATGAAAAATATTTTCCCATAATTTCTCGGCAATGCGTATTCACTTTTTCTTCCAGAAAATCCCTGTCTATCTTTGATAAAAAACCATGTTTTTTCAAGCCTCTATATGAATGAGACTGAGCCACTTCAAGTGATTCTCTAGGTATCTCTAAAAATGCGGCTATTTGGTCCATGCTTTGGGTAATTTCGTGGGTTTTTACAATCAATAATCTGTCTTCAGGCACTGTTGTCAGTACTCTACGGTTGCTATTTGCCCAGTACGACAGGTAGCCATCCAAGGTGTCTGCACGGATATCTATAAACACCAAAACGGCACCGCGTAATACAAAAGCATTGGCAGTGGAAACATAGGTGAACGATGGCAAAATGACTTCATCGCCGGGTTGAATGTCACACAGGATGGCTGCCATTTCCAGTGCGGCGGTGCAGGAATCAATGCCATTAAGTTAAGCATAAATACGTTTTTTTTGTAGGGTGGGTAGAGCTTCGCTGCACCCACCAACTCGTTGAAATTTTTAACAATGGTGGGTTGGG
>JSZA02000477.1 GCA_000785145.2 Candidatus Thiomargarita nelsonii | reverse complement strand
CTTATTAGTACTGAGGACTGGTTTTTTAAACCGCCTTATCCTTCAAGTCTTCTTGTCCATGCGAGCATTTGGACGGCATTATTGGGTACTGTGTTCGCCGTGTATGGTTTTTGGATTGCGCCGATTGGCTGGGAATATGCCTTGTATCTTTGGCTTTACGCGGTGGCATGGTTTATTTTCAATGATAGCGTCAAAATGTGGACTTTTCGGTTATTAAGATCATAAAATAAATGATGGAAGTGATAACTCAAGTTATTTTATATTCATTGGTGTCAGGTATCACTATTATTATAGGTGGCTTGCTGGCAAGTGCTGATAGATTTCCTGACACGGTATTAAAAGAAGAAATCTTACATGG
>JSZA02000032.1 GCA_000785145.2 Candidatus Thiomargarita nelsonii | reverse complement strand
GCCTTCCGAGGCAAAAGTTTTCGCTGCGCGAAAACTTTTGCCTCGGAAACATAAAATGCGGTCCGTTGTAGGGGCGGGCAACCACTAGGGATTGCCCCTACGCCAATGGCATTGACCCTACGCGAGCTTTGGACGAGCCCGCCGATAGTCCAAAGCTAAAGCTTTGGACTCCAAGTGCCGGCAGAATGTCAAGTTCAAAAAACGTAGAACTAAGAGTTGTAGTTATTTTTGGTGATTTCAGATTTTGTCTCAAGCTCCAATTGTTAAGCCAATTGTTCCAGTTTCTTTAGCCATTCGTTGAAATGTGGATTTTCGGCACGTATTTTGGCAATACCAATCTTCGCCGCAATACGTGGACCGGCTGACACTTTGTTATAGCTAGGAAAAATAGTTTTAATTCGTTTGGACGGGGCCGTTTTTTCGCCTTCGTTAATGTCCTCTGGGGAAACAAACTCAGACCGCACCGCGATAAGTTGTTGGATTTCACTTTCTCTATCGGGATAAGCAACAGCAAACTTTGTCGGTTCAGCAAACAGTAATGCCTCAAATTCATGTCGTTGAATATAAGGAATAAAGCGATAATCTCCAATGTCCACTTGAAAGCAATTTTCTAAGATTTCTATTCGCTTTTTCAAATCCGTTTGTTGACGGCTTTCCTCATAGCCCGGAAAATCATTAGGTAGAGCATAAAAGTCGATCATTGTTGTGAATCGAGCATCAATATGTCCGTCTTGCCTTAGCCAACGTTGGAGATCATTTATCTAACCACTCTGTTAATGACTCTGGCTCAAGGCGTTTGAATGAAGATTCTCCTTGTTTTTGCTCTACCACCACCACATCGCTAGGATCAAAGTGATCAACAAAAGTACAGGATTGTGTCGCTAAGATAATTTGTGTCTGTACCGAAGCACTGTGGATGAGCGAAGTAATGACTGTGATAGCATAAGGATGTAGACCCAGTTCGGGTTCATCCAGCACTAAAAGTGTTGGCAAGTCTGATTCTGGCTGTAGCAGTGTCGTTATCAATGCCATTGTGCGTAAAGTGCCATCAGACAATTGATGGGGGCCAAATTCGTAGCTTGAGTGACGGGAGCGCCAGTGAAGTTGAATGTAGTTGGGATTGAGTGCCAAGGGTTCTAGCACAAAGTCCTCGAAAAATGGCGCGATTTGTCGGATAGTCTCAACAATGCGTTCATAATAGGGAAACTGTGTTTCTTGTAATTTGTAGAGAACGGCTGCTAAATTACTGCCATCATTCATTAAATAACGATTATTATGGAGTTCACAATTGCCACGCATTCTAGCCGAGGTGTCGTGGAACTGGAAAATACCATACCGTTCAAGATAATACTGCACTTTTTTTTCGGAATACTTGGCATTAAAAAAAATACTCTCTTTATGACCGGTTCCAAAGTGCTGCACTTTAGGGGT
Organism: Candidatus Thiomargarita nelsonii; assembly: GCA_000785145.2. Classification (GTDB taxonomy): domain Bacteria; phylum Pseudomonadota; class Gammaproteobacteria; order Beggiatoales; family Beggiatoaceae; genus Thiomargarita; species Thiomargarita nelsonii_B. The sequence goes on along the minus strand of JSZA02000032.1, from coordinate 52,346 downwards.
AAGGTATTCTTCAGCAAAGATCAATGTATCAATGGGTGCTTCAGTAAGCCGCACACCATAGCAACTTAAAGTCTTATCTATGTCAAAACAGAGGCGAGCACCCAGTTGGTTGGTGACTTGTGCGCCATAGTGCAACAGGCTGTTGGCTCCACCAGATTGACCAATATAAAGCTGCAATTGATTAATTTTCAATGAATTAAATAGGCGAAACACCTCAATGAGGTTTGATTTTCCCGCTCCATTTGCGCCTATCAAAACATTAATTGGCTTTAATTCAAGCCTCATTTCACGGATCGACTTGAATCCGAATATTTCTAACTCGTTTAACATTTTTAATTAATCATATTTGCTTGTGTTTGTATAACTGATAACGGATAACTGATAACTATTACCTTAATGTTTAAAAAGACGTTCTTTTTCGCGCTGCCAATCGCGATCTTTTTCAGTCTCGCGCTTGTCGTAGTCTTTCTTACCTTTAGCAAGGGCAAATCCCAATTTAACACGGCCATTTTTCCAATACATCCCCGTGGGAATCAAGGCATAACCTTTGCGTTCTACACCACCGATGAGTTTATTTAATTCAGAGCGATGCAATAGCAATTTGCGTGTGCGTTGAGACTCAGGGTTAATGTGCGATGAGGCATCGACTAAGGGCGTAATCACCGCATTGAGTAGCCAGGCTTCACCCTCTTTCATCAGAACATAAGTATCGCGGAGTTGTAAGCGCCCCGCCCGTAAGCTTTTGACTTCCCAACCTTCTAGGACTATACCCGCTTCAAAACGTTCTTCTAAAAAATAGTCAAATCTCGCTTTTTTATTGATGCCAATACTATTATTGGGTGTTTTTGGTTTCATAGTGTGGTTGATAATTTGATTAAAGAGATGGTTTTTATTATAACTGAACTATACAATTATTGAGTATAGGCTTGAGAAAAAACTTTTTTTCACGCAAAATACGCGCTGTCAAATTTAAATAAGGATACGAGAATGAGTAGAACCTCCATACATGGCGAATGGTCATCGCGTTTAGCGTTTATTCTTGCCGCTACTGGCTCCGCTGTCGGCTTGGGTAATATCTGGAAATTTCCCTATATCACTGGGGAAAATGGTGGCGGCGCCTTTGTCATTGTTTATTTATTATGCGTTGCCATGATTGGCTTGCCCGTGATGATGGCTGAAGTCTTGTTGGGAAAACGCGGACGCTCCAGCCCTATTAATACCATGCGAAGACTCGCCAAAGAGGGCGGACATTCTCGATTGTGGCAATTGTTAGGTTGGGCAGGCGTCCTCGCCGGTTTTTTGATTTTATCTTATTATAGTGTTGTTGCTGGTTGGGCATTAGCCTATATCCCAACTTTAGCCTCGGACACGTTTGCAGTCGTCAATACCATGCCCCAAAACGAAATCGCTGGTTTTGCTGGCTCAGTCTTTGAGAATTTAACCGGAGATCCTTTACGTTTAATGTTTTGGCATAGCCTTTTTATGGTGGTAACCATCACGATGGTGATAGGCGGCGTACAGGGCGGATTGGAGCGGGCGGTGCAGTTTATGATGCCGGCTTTATTCATTGTATTGCTCGTGCTAGTGGGCTATGCCATCAATACGCCTGATTTCATGAAAGGTCTACATTTTATGTTTGATGTCGATTTCAATAAATTCTTTTATCCTGATGACAATGGATTTAGTGGGAAAGGGCTCTTGGCAGCGATGGGACAGGCTTTTTTTAGCTTGAGTTTAGGCATGGGGGCTATCATGGTTTATGGTGCCTATTTACCCAAAGAGGCTTCAATTGCTCAAACAACAGCAGTAGTTGTGGTAGCTGATACGCTTGTGGCTATTTTGGCAGGACTGATTATTTTTCCCATTGTCTTTAGTAATGGATTAAAAGTCGATGAGGGACCAGGATTAGTGTTTCAGACTTTACCCCTTGCATTTGGGCAAATGCCATTTGGGAGTATTTTTGGGACATTGTTTTTTGTATTATTAGCATTGGCAGCGTGGAGTTCAGCAATTTCATTGCTTGAGCCGGCGGTGGCTTGGTTAGTTGAGACGGGCAAATTGAGTCGCGTGAGTGCCACGATAGCGTGCGGCGTGGCGATTTGGTTGGCCGGATTCGCCACCATTTTTTCATTTAATATTTGGAGTGATGTCAAACCCTTGTCCATGTTGTCCGGTTTTGAAAACAAAACCATATTTCATCTGATTGATTATCTAACCTCTAATATTATGTTGCCATTAGGTGGACTCTTTATTGCCATTTTTGCGGCTTGGTTGATAAAACGTCAGATTGTTGCAAACGAATTAGACACATCTCCTGATACGCTGGGCTTTCGTTTTTGGCATTTCTTGTTGCGTTATGTGGCACCGATAGCTATAATTTTGATATTTTTAAATGCAATTGGTGTATTATCGTGACACGTATCCAGAAAATGGCCTTGGTGCCTTATACAACCCATGACATGTTTGTACTAGTCAATGAGATTAATGACTATCCTAAATTTCTACCTTGGTGCAAATCTGTTACGATACATTCGCGGACTCAATCAGATGTGGTTGCCACAATCATGATGGGCGGCGCGGGGCTGGAAAAAGCCTTTACGACTACTAATGTGATTAAATTGGATAAATCGATTGAAATGCGTTTGCTTGAAGGACCATTCAGTCACTTGCTAGGGCATTGGACTTTTCATCCACTGGGAAAAGAGGGATGTAAAATTTCTCTCGATCTGGAATTTGACATTTCCAATCCACTGTTACGCATGAGTTTGGGACCCGTTTTTACCAAAATTGCAAATACCTTAGTTGATGCTTTTGTCACAAGAGCCAATGAATTATATGGACACCATTCATGTTGAAGTCGCGTATGCCACACCTAAAGAACAGGTGATTATTCCTTTAGATGTTCCAATGGCAGGTAATACATTACAAGCCATTGAAAAATCAGGTATATTAAGGCAATTTCAGGCAATAGAACTGAGCCAAAACAAAATAGGGATTTTCGGCAAGCCCTGTGCCTTAACCACACAATTGCGTGAGGGTGATCGCGTTGAAATTTATCGTCCCCTGATTGCCGATCCGAAAGAAGTTCGCAAACGGCGTGCGGGTAAGAGCATGAAATTATAAAATAGGCTCTTGGTCAATTTCAGGCAAGGGTACGGGTTTTTGCGGACGTGGCTTGCCGATTTTGACCTGACCCTCTATTTTTTGAAGACGCTGATTTTCATCAAAAAATAGAGAAATCTGGCGCTGTTGCCGTTTTCCACCACCAGCTTGAAAACTATACAAATAATCCCAGCGATGTTTGTGAAATACATCTACCAACAGTGGTGTGCCCATGATAAAGCGCACTTTTTTAGCCGGCATATTCCATTCAAGCTGATCTAACATTTCTTGAGTAACAAAATTGCCTTGTCGAATATCTATCTTATGTATGGAACAGCCAAACAATAATAAACAGCACAAAATGAGAAATTTTTGCATCATAAACTCAATAACGTATTTAAACCCTTATTATTGTAACGCACTTTCAGAAAAGATGATGTCCAAAGCTAAAGCTTTGGACTCCTAAATACTACATTTAATGATTTTATGGAAAGTAAAAACCTTAAAAAAGTGGGCTTAAAAGCTACCTTACCACGGCTACGGATACTCCAGTTGTTAGAAAACAACCAACAACGCCATATGACTGCTGAAGATGTTTATAAAGCACTACTTCATAGCGGGGAAGATGTTGGCTTGGCAACGGTTTATCGTGTGTTGACGCAATTTGAAGCGGCGGGTTTAGTGATTCGTCACCATTTTGAAGATGGTCTCTCAGTATTTGAGTTGAATGAAGGAAAACATCATGATCATCTTCTATGCGTCAAATGCGGCGCGATTGTCGAATTTGTTGATAATGTCATTGAAAAACAGCAACGGGCTATTGCACGGCAACATGGTTTTGACATCACTGAGCATTGTTTATACCTCTACGGCATTTGCTCAAAATGTCAGAAGAAAAGTCGTTGAAAAAAAAGCAGAATGTTAGTTTTTTTAGCTAATTAATATATTAGCATTCACTAAAAAACACATTTTTCAGATTAAGACATATTTTTCATATTGAATCTTTTGGATGCTGTTGTTTTATTGCAACATTTTAGAAAAAAAAATAACAATTAACCTATTGTAATATATAATATTGTTTTTGTTTGTTGTATTAATAGCGATTAAAATGTATTGACAAATAAAATAGTGTTGTCTTATTATGCAATTCGTTATATTGTAACTTAAATGTCATCAACTAAGGATAACATTATGAAATTACTGAAAACAATCGCATTGACTGTGACAATGGCTAGTTGTTGTTGCTTAACGAGTGCTCAAGCAGCGGTGACTCAAGTTGAAGGGCAGGCAGGTGGTGGTATTGTCCCCTGGGGACTACTGTCTGCTGGTACACCGACGGCTTCCTTTACTTGGGTGGACACGGGTGATTACACCTTAAGTAGTGTAGCACTGCAAGCTGGCATTGCTAACTGGGTTGAGTTGTCTTATGCACGGATAACCTTTGACACAGGACGGCATCCAAGTCATGATGGAATAATCTTGAACTCTGATCGAGCAGCCACATTCGATCCAACCAATGACCCTGGCGGTGAATGGTTGTTGGGTAAAGTCGATGTTGATGTGATTGGGGCTAAAATCAGATTGCTTGAGATGAGCGACTCTATGCCTGCTGTGGCACTGGGTATCCAATATAAAGAAACGAATGTAACAGAGACATTCTTGAATGCTATGGGTGCAGAAGACAGTGGGATAGATTTCTATCTTGCGGCAACTAAGGTCATACCGATTGGTGAGAGGAAACTGTTGATTAATGGTACTGTTCGTGCTACCAAAGCCAACCAGATCGGCATTTTGGGTTTCGAGTCCAAATGGGAAGACGGTTATGAAACAGAATTTGAAACTTCAATTGGTGTGTTTCTTAACGATCAAACGGTAGTTGGTTTGGAATATCGCATGAAACCCGATAACATTGATCCGATCAGAGAGGATGACTGGGGGGATCTGTTCTTTGCCTATTTTCCCACTAAGAATATGGCTATCGTGGCTGCATACGCAGTATTTGGTGAGATTGCGGGTGCTGAACACAATGCTAAAGGCGGCAACAATTTTGGTTTAGATCAACGGGGTTTATACCTACAAATTCAAGGCAATTTCTAATGTCTAAGGTTTAAAGTGCCACACAGATTTTCATCATACCCCTCACTCCTCAAAGGAGGATGAGGGGTTTTTTTTTAGGAGTCCAAGATTTATCAAGGAAGTCCAAGATAAATCTTGGACTCCTTGTCAATATCGCGTTGCCAGTCAAAATAGATGTCACGCCTGACATGCACCGATACATTTTCGTTAACAAATGTTACCATTCACTAACAAAGCACACAGGACAAGTCCTGGAGGGGGTATCTCCCAAAGCTTGAAAACATCTCAAGCGCTTTCTTTCAATAAGCTTTCTTTCAATAAAAATCTCACCTTGGTTCTCGGTTTATTGATTTTGTGCAAATTTTTTCACAATCCAATTAATAAGTCAAGCGTTTTTTATCAGGTTAAATAAATTGTGACTGTTAGCATTAAACACCAAAACCACAAAATTAAAGCAGACAATAATTATTTGTAGTATATTTTGCTTTGTTGAAACTTATATAGATTAGCCTCAAAATCTGTTTAAGTTTAATTATATATAATTAAAGGTGATAGATGGTTTATCACCCCAGGAAACTTGCTCCTTAAACATAACCAGGCCAGATTTTGTGGTTTTGGCGTTTTAAAGTAAGTGCCGCACCAATTTATACAATTTATACGCATACATTAATTTTATCAATTTACCATGCCCAAGCGTAGGGGCAATCCTTTATGGTTGCCCTTATCTTGTCAATTCAACAAACACACTCCCAAAATCCAAGTGATGGCTAATGTCCTTTTATAACATCAACGTATAGCCAAAATTTTTCTCAAAAGCTTGTTTAAATTCATCTAGCGTCACACTATGATTTTGGGTGCCATGATGTTCAACCTTAATGGCACCCATCAATGATGCAATCCGCCCCGTCGTTTCCCAATCAATATCATTCATCAAACCATACAACAATCCACCCCGAAAGGCATCCCCACACCCCGTTGGATCCACCGCATTTGCTTTTGCACAGGGTATTTGATAAACCGTATCAGGCGTATAAATCATCGCGCCTTCTGCTCCCTTAGTGATAATCAACGCCCGCAGCCGTTCTGCCACTTGTTCCGGAGAAAAATCAGTACGTTGCTGCATCAATTGCCATTCATAATCATTGACAATAACCCAACTCGCCTGCTCAATGAATAGCAACAAATCGTTGCCATCAAACATTGGCATACCTTGCCCGGGATCAAAGATAAAAGGAATGCCAAGCTCTGCAAACTGTTTAGCATGTTCAATCATACCCTCACGCCCATCGGGAGAGACGATGCCGATAGTCACCCCTTCAGCCTGAGAAATTTTGTTATAATGAGAAAAATTCATCGCGCCTGGATGAAAAGCCGTAATTTGGTTATCATCCATGTCGGTGGTAATAAAGGCTTGGGCACTATAACTATGATCAATGGTGGTGATATGTGTGCGTGGGATACCGCATTTGTCCATCCACTCGGCGTAAGGTGCAAAATCTTTCCCCACTGTTCCCATAGGCAAGGCATCGGAGCCTAATAGATTGAGGTTATACGCGATATTGCCCGCACACCCACCAAATTCACGGCGCAAATCGGGTACCAAAAAAGATACATTGAGGATATGCACCTGCTCAGGCAGGATATGATTTTTAAATTTATCATTAAATTCCATTATGGTATCAAAAGCAAAGGAGCCACAAATTAAAGCAGGCATATTAATTTTCTCCAGAAAATTTTAGAAAAATGAGAATGAATAGCATATCATATTTGTCCAAGATAAATCTTGGACTCCTTGTCATGATAAACTTTATGTTTGAAATGTCTTATTAAAAAAAAGGAAATAAACACCATGAAACTCAAGTTACAACTGGCTTTTATCACATTGTTGTTGGGATTGGCAGGCTGCGAAGATGAAAAAGGGACGATTGAAAAATCGGCCATCGAAAAACCAGCCATCGAAAAACCAGCCATCGTGGCCATCGAAAAACCAGCCATCGAAAAACCGGCGATTGTGCAACCAGAAAGTAACCCTAATGTAGAACTAGAAGACATTATCAATCTGCCTGAAGAGGACTTTGTGGAAGAATCCCCAGAGGCACCTCAAGAAATCATTGAGAAGGTAGAGCGACTTCCTAAAGATGTAGGAGAAGAAGTTGTCTCTGATGAGGAAAATGAGGAAATGCCTGAAGAGTGAGAAAGACATGAAACTAAGCGAATGGGCTAAATTACAAGGTATCTCATATAAAACCGCATGGCGGTGGTTCAAGGAAGGAAAATTACCGGTACCAGCCAAGCAAATGGCAACCGGAACGATTCTACTGCAATCCTTAGATTCTGAGGATAATAAAGAGTGCGTGGTTTATGCCCGTGTTTCTTCAAACAATCAAAAATCTGATCTAGATAGACAAGTGGCAAAAGTCGTCAATGCAGTCACTCAACTTGACTTGAAAGTTTCAAAAACGGTGACTGAAATTGGATCCGGATTGAATGATCATAGACCCAAACTCATGCAATTGTTAAGTGATCCATCGGTCAAAATCATAGCAATAGAACATAAAAACCGTTTGATGCGTTTTGGCTATGAATACGTCGAATCGACTTTACTTGCCCAAGGTCGAAATTTAGTTGTTATTAATAATAAGGAATTTAAGGATGATCTACTAGAAGATATGATAGTTCTTATCACTTCCTTTTGTGCAAGCTTTTATGGTAGGCGCCTGCCTAAAACTAAAGCTAAAAAAGTACTGGCACTCATTAAAAATAATTGTGAGTCTCAATCATAATGTCAAGCTCACAATTTTCTTTCCTTGCCGACTTAACAGTCGTGGTACATGCCAGTTTTGTGTTATTTGTGATTGCTGGACAAGTGCTTATTCTAATAGGATGGATGAGAAAATGGCACTGGACACAAAATTTCATTTTTAGATTTTTGCATTTAGCCGCCATTGGCTACGTGGTTTTAGAAGCCTGGTTAGGAATCACATGCCCATTAACAATATTAGAATATCACCTACGCCATTTAGCGGGAGAAGCGACGCATAGCATGAGCTTTATTGCTTACTGGATCCACTACTTTCTCTTTTACACTGCCCCCGATTGGGTTTTTATCCTGATTTATTCGCTATTCGGAGCCTTGGTATTATTAACTTTTTTGAGGTATCCACCCCTCAAAAAAAACGGAGAAAAATATGAGAGTGCCTGAAAAACCATTACACCAATATCCTTGGTATATTCGTCCTCTTTTTTGGAGTCAAAAAAGGAAATACAAGCAAATCTTGAAATCGGGCTTGCTCTGGGCAAGAGTGCCTCGCCTGTTTACTGCGGTTGCACACTTTTATGGCGCGTTAGATCGAAAAAACTCGCCACTTGATCCGGTTCTCCGTTCACTCATCATCGTCAGAGTGTCACAGATCAATTGGTGTCATTTTTGTATCGATCTCAATTCTTCTGTTTTATTAGAAAGAGCCGGCTCAATGGAAAAAGTCTCTTTTCTAGAAAACTGGCGAGAAAGTGAACTCTTTAATGATAAAGAAAAAGTCGCACTCAAATATGCAGAAGCTATCACCTATACTGATCGGCAGGTGAGTGAAAAATTGATGGAAAATTTGCGTCAGTTTTTTGATGATGACAGTATTATCGAATTAACTGGGCTGATTGCTTTTCAAAATTTGTCAAGTAAATTCAACAGTGCTTTGGATGTTCCGGCACAAGGATTTTGCAAAATCCCCTCTGATCATAAGGAATTTGCCAAATCTCGTTTGAACAGTGTTAGGAACAATCCCGACTCAAGAAAGTTATTGTGATTTTTTCTGGTCTTATTTAACGACTGGTAAATAGGGTATGGATAAATCTGCAAAACGGCGATTTCGCTTTGAAACATTGGTCAATACTTTGGCAAAAGATGCTTTCCGCTATGCTTTCTGGCTCTGTAAAGAACGCGAGACAGCGGAGGATATCGTACAAGATGCGGCTGCACGCGCTTGGAAATATTTGGATCAACTCAATGATGATAAGGCGGCGAAAAGTTGGCTATTTACTATCCTGAGACGGGAAAACGCCCGCCGCTATGAACGTTACCAACCCGACATAGAAGCCTTGGATCCAGACGAAATAGCGGAGAGGGGAAATTATGATACCAGTATAGAAGCCTTGATGTTGCGTAAAGCTCTCGCCAAATTGCCAGATACCTATCGAGAACCCTTAGTGTTGCAGGTCATCGGTGGGTACAGCATTGAAGAAATCGCCCAGCAATTGGCATTATCAAAAGGTGCGGTTATGACTCGTGTACACCGTGCCCGCCAAAAACTCCGCGAGGCTTTAGCTTGCGCTGCATTTACAAAAGACATGATGTGGTTTGATCAAACGCTGGTTGAGGCTATCAAGGTAGATATACCAGACGGATTGAGTGAGCGCATTCTACAACGGCACTCTAACAGCTCCGCCGGATTGTTCGTCAAACTCAGCAATCTGCTCAAGTTACCCCCTGCCTGGCAGCTACGTCCTATCATCGCTTTCGCGCTAATGATAATAGGGGTGTTTACTGCCCTGTGGTGGTGGCAAGCAGACACGATTTTCCTGAAACGATAAATTATCACTTATGTTGAAAATACAGCGCCTGGAGAGAGTGAAGTGCCACAGGCCGAATTGCGCGAGATGTTCAAAGCCATTGGTGCTCAACTGACGGGTGAAATTGGTCAAGTGAATTTTTGCGAGCTTTTAACTTTACGAGGTCACAACAGTGCCCACATCGTTTTGAGCGGAACAAAGGGACCGATCAATGTCTTGTTTATCCGCGACAGTCAGATGAGCTGGCCTCAAAATATTAGCCATGATGAATTAAAGGGGATTATACTGTCCATGGCTTGGGGCAATATTGCTATTATCGGCGTTCCAGAAGAACCGTTGGATAAAGTTGCTGAGCGCATTAATGAGGGAGTGAGATGGCTCTAACGCCGGAGTCCAAAATTTATTTTGGACGAGTCCAAGATAAATCTTGGACTCCTTTTATGTTACTCATGCTTTCCCCGTCTGCACAAACCGAGGATACACGATAACCCCCGTTTCATCATCCGTATAATCTACCTCAAACCGTTCCCGATTCGTCTCATCAACAGATTCAATAAATAACACTAACCAAATTGAAGTCACACCCAACTCTTGCCCATACTTTGCCGCCTGAATGAGGGCATCACGATAAGCGCGTTGATTGGCAAAACTCTTTAACTCTAAACCAAACAATTGCCCCGCATGACGTATCAACAAATCAATTTGACCATTACCCGTTGGAAATTCGGGTTGAACTTGTGCCTTATAACTATTGAGAAAACTGGTCAAATAGAGATAAAAATGAAAATGAAATACGGCTTCATACACCCGTAAATCTCCCCGACGAGGCGCATTTTTCAACACCTGCTCCCGATTAGCTTGCAAATACTGCTCATATCTAAGCAACAATTGATGAATATTGAGACTCTCTTCGGTAATCGTGTCTGACAAATCCTCAAACGGTGAATATAAACCGTCCATTTCCTGATACAATTCTCTGGCAAAATAGTTAAACAATCGCTTTTGTGTGTATGGGCAAGGAAATTTCACATAATTTTCGCTCAAGCGGACTTGTTCAACTTCCACCACCCCATTCATATAGAGAAAATTGATGATAGGATCATCATAAATAAAATTGACCTTTCTTTTAGTTTGGAACAGTTCCAAAACATAAGATTTGTAAGGCGCCTGTTTAGCCTTGCTAATGATGTTCAAAATATTGTTATTGGGTAACAAATTAAGCGCGGCAGCATAAACCTCTTTAAAATGCGCCAGCGTAATCGGTTGCTCAGTGTCTTTATTATACGTTTCTGTCAACAATTCCCCAAACCAACCGGTTAAACCAGGTTGCCCTTGAAACTCATACCAAATACGTTCCACCACTTCTGGCTCAATCTTTTGTGTACGATCTTGTTGATAGCAGTTGAAAAGGTAAACCACCTCATCATGAGTCAAATTAGGAATATGCAAACTTCGCTGGACATTAAAGGGCGAACCCTTGACATTTTCCACGCCCAAGACGCTACATACCCCTATTAAAGCCAAGCTATGTAACAGATAACTCTTCTCTGTGGTAGATTTATCCGCTTGATTCTGACGAGTTGTATAAATATGACGAAACACGCCGACTAACCCAGCGATAGCGGCTTCGGAAAGGGCATCAAATTCATCCAAAATCAAAATCAAGGGCTTATTGAGGGTACCCCGTTCAAACAACCGCTCAAAATCATCTAAGCTGTCTATGGTGAGTTCCTTCTCTAAGTTCAATTGTTTGATCAATTTACGGGCGATGAGTTGAGCCACACGATTGACATCGGTAACATCAGAAAGATATTGCAAACTGAGGATAACCACATCAAACTGGCTTTCCTGTTGAATGCTGAAGACGACTTCTTGCATTATCCAAGTTTTGCCCGTTTGACGTGGTGCCCAGACAGTTATGTAATGTCCCCCTTTGTTGGGATCATCGCCCTTTAAATGTTGACTCGCTTCATCAATCAATTCTTGACGAGGAACATAATAATGTAGTTCACGATCAATTGGACCATAAGATGAAAATTTTCGCATTTTTAAAACGCCTGTCGCTCATTGCTAGTTGTTTTTTATCTGAGGTTATAATGACTCCTATATCATTATTATCAACTATAACTTTGAAAATTAGCAGGGATAAGTCAAAATATTTTATCCCATTCAGTCCGCGTGCTTCATCAGGAATAGGCTCTTGCTTTGAAAAAGGTAGCCACAGAAGATCCCCAACCGGCATTTTGAAGTTGTTTGCTCTTATCCGCGTATTTTTTTAAGAACTGGTTATATAATCCATGTTCATCATCTGCCGAAGCCACTGAAGTGACGATGATGTCAAGATTGTCGACAGCATCAAAAGCCTCAATGACACCATGATTTTGTTTCATCGCATTCATCCCAAGGAATCCACCCGGGCGCAAACAAGCCAATATAGTCAATTTCGAGATGATGCAAATCTTCAAAAAAGGAAAAGAAGGAAATTGGCGAAGTGTTTGGCTGTTTGACAAAAAATCCCGAAGTTAATGCTTGTAAAACCAGTTTTGGCAAATGGGTTTCGTGTTGTAAACGCTGTGCCAATTGCTTGGCAAAACGTTGAGTTGTGCCACCGGCTCCAATACCTATTTGAATAGATGCTTGATCAGTTCCCATGTTTTTGATCAGATCAATGACAGTCTCAACGCCCTGAGCCGTTAACTCAATGCCATTAAGTTAAGCTCATGTAGGGTGGATTAAGCGGTAGCGTATCCACCTTAATTTATATATTAATCATGTGGATACACTCCGTTTAATCCACCCTACATGTATGGTTTTTTGCGATACTTAATGGCATTGAGCCGTTAACTGCTCAATGACATTCTCCCCTTTCGGATGGGTGTCAACTACCACAAGATCGAATAAATTTGGAAAGCGACGACGTACATCATACCCTAGCTTGAAAGCATAAGGCGTTTCTAGTCGAATAAAACCTTTTTTACGTCCCATCTTAACAAGGCGGTAAACTAATTCACGAGTACCTTTTTCCATCTTGGTAACCTTTTTAAGCCAGTCCGCAATCTCACTAATTTCTTTACCTTCCATGAATTGGGAACAAACTTCAAAAATCACATTGTCTTCAAAATGTCGTTTTTGGCGTGGCATAATTAATATTTAACAGTTAATTTAAATTGTGAATATATTATCACAATATAGATAAATTATAGTATAACTATAACAAAATAGATACAATTTGATAAAAAATCAATAATTGTTTATTTTTCAAATAGATGTTGACTTCAAAAAAAAATGTTGATAGACTGGCGTGGCTTTTAGTTAGGGATAATCCCTAATCACATCAGAGCACGAGCCGGGGTCGAAAAGCTAACACTCTCTCAAGAGAGATGATAACTGATAACAATTGAGGCGAGAAAACGTTCTTAACACATTCTCAAGCCTCCCATTCAATGCCCCCACAAGTGCCTAAGCGTAGCAAGCGTAGGGTGCGTCCTACTTCCGAGGCAAAAGTTTTTGCGGAGCAAAAACTTTTGCCTCGGAACCTGTTTGTTAGTGTGGATAAATCCAATCCAGGCTACGCTTGCTCAACGTTAGATAAATCGTTGGAAGTTTGTTGCCAAATATAGAGAACTTTGGGACAATTTGAATACCCAACTCAACGAAATTAAAGAGGCAGAAGGACTACCCGCTGCGTTGGAAGCACTTGAGGCTCAGCAGTTAGATCAGGGATTTATACAGGATGATTTAAAAGGTCTTAAACGTTATCGACTTATTGACTCAAATGATGATTCACGCGCATTTACAGCGCAGCTCAATAAAAAGCGGGCAGATCGCCATCTTGGTGCTGGCAGAAAGATTCCACCACTTAGAACGGATTCTATAAACAACGGCTGCTTCCTATGTGCCCATATTATCAATATTTTATATATTAGGTTTGCTCAATTCTAAATATATAAATCATATTCATGAAAGTATCTCACTAAATAAAGGAAAAATTTTTGCAAAAGTATTATTAAAAAATTTAGCGAAGCTACCAATTTATGATATAGATTTTAAAAATGAAGTTGAGAAGGGTATTCATAATAACATTGTTACAATAGTTAAGGTGATATGTGAACAACATAACTCTGAAAATAATATAAAAATACTTTTGTTTGAACAAGTTGTCGATGCCCTAGTCTTTGAACTCTACTTCCCAGAACACATGAAAGAGCGAATAATTCAATTGAAATTGAATTTTATCAAAAGTCGCTTTCATGGAAAGTGGTGAAAACTAAACGCGGTAGAAAAAAGCAGGCTATTACAAATATGACTGCTATCAAATATATTGTTGAACAAATACATGAATCTTTTGAACAAAATGAAAAAAATAGTGTTCCTTTAGCGGTTTTTTATGGTGTCAATCGCGCCGTATTAGCTGTTCCTTTACGCACTAAACACCATTTTGAGCAGTTTTCTGCTTTTGAGCAAGCCTTAACTGGTGGGCGCAATGATTTTCGTCGTTTTTTTGAATGGTATCGTGGGCGTGAAGATTTTGAAAATGAACAAAAACTTTATCCCTTTGATCCAAGTGTTGGCGACAATTTGCAATATCAAGAACCACAGCTTCAAGCTGTTAGAAAAGCGATTCTAGCTTTAACAGGTTTCTCGAATATTAGAGTAAGACGTTCCCCATTGCGAATGGAAGTTAAAAAAGCTAAGCAACATTTTGATGTCAACCAGTTGTCGGATGGGGAAAAATGTTTATTGGCATTGGCTGGAGATTTAGCACATATGTTAGCAATTGCTAACCCTGATTTAAGCGATCCGCTTGAGGGACAAGCAATTGTGTTGATTGATGAAATTGAGTTACATTTACACCCAGAATGGCAGCATAGAGTCATTCCGAAATTGCTTGAAACTTTTCCAAATTGTCAGTTTATCTTAACAACCCATTCACCACTGGTACTCTCGCATGTGCGTTGCCAGAATATTTGGTGTTTGGTTCAAAATGAACAAGGCTTGGAGGCAGTGCAGCCAGATGGTCAATGCCATTAAGCCTGTCCCGACCTTAGGAGGGATCTAAGCCTAAAACCATACATGTAGGGTGGATTAAGCGATAGCGTATCCACCAAAACTTATAGATTAATCAGGTGGATACGCACAGCTTAATCCACCCTACATGTATGGAATTTTCGCTTAGATCCCTCCTAAGGTCGGGACAGGCTTAATGGCATTGAGCCAGATGGTACTTATGGACAAGATTCCAATTTTTTACTTTAGCTCACATAGCCGTCCCTTAATCACACCCCTTCAATTTCTCACTCCTTAAGCGTCTCGCAATGTCACTTGCTTTTGCATTATCTCCCTCTTCTATGAAATAAAAGATATCCTCTTTACGCCCCCCTTCAGCGCAAACGGCTTCTATCTCCTGCCTCAAACTATCAGCATCGATGCTCTTTGTTGGCGTTTTTGTCGCACAACCCGAACTCAAACAAACTAATAGTAAACTTAAATAATATTTTTGCATATTTGATACTCTCATTTATACCTTTGAAGGCAAGATGCTTTGCAATGCATCCACTAAACGCGAAACGGGCACAACTTCAATATTTGATAATTTTTCGGCAGGCGCGTTGCCTCTAGGTACAATAGCTCTTTTAAAACCATGTTTAGCCGCCTCACGTAAGCGTTCTACACCATTGGGCACGGGACGAATTTCGCCTGCCAATCCCACTTCGCCAAATACTACCAAATTTTTAGATAAAGTGACATTACGTAAACTTGATAACACGGCTAGCAAAACGGCTAAATCCGCTCCCGTTTCATTGACTCTGACGCCGCCCACGACATTGAGAAACACGTCTTGATCAAAAGTTGCTAATCCGCCATGCCGATGGAGTACCGCTAGCAAGACGCCTAAACGATTTTGATCTAAGCCTAAAGCCACTCGACGCGGATTAGGTATGGGCGATTCATTGACTAAGGCTTGTACTTCAACTAATAATGGGCGTGTGCCTTCATGGGTGACCATGACGATACTACCGGGGACTTCAGCTTCATCGCGTGAGAGAAAAATCGCAGAGGGATTAGTAACTTCTTCTAAGCCCTTATCACTCATCGCAAATACGCCCAATTCGTTGACCGCCCCAAAGCGGTTTTTAATCGCCCGTATGACACGAAAACGAGTGCCACTATCTCCCTCAAAATAGAGTACCGTATCGACCATATGTTCTAAAACACGCGGTCCCGCTAACGCGCCTTCTTTGGTAACATGCCCCACCAAAAACACGGCTGTATTTGTTTGTTTAGCAAAACGTACCAATTGTGCGGCACATTCGCGTATTTGTGAGACAGAACCTTGAGCCGATTGTATCATTTCAGTATGTATTGTTTGGATGGAATCTACCACCATCACTTTGGGCTGCTCTTTTTGTGCTGTACTTAGAATTTTTTCAACTTGAGTTTCAGTGAGCAATTTGACTCGATGGACATCTAAGTTTAAACGTTGGGCGCGTAAACTGACTTGCTGTGGAGATTCTTCACCAGTCACATATAAAGGTTGAGTGGGAGAAATTTGGCTAAGTTTTGATAAAGTTTGTAGCAATAAAGTGGATTTACCAATACCTGGATCGCCACCAATCAGGACGATTGAGCCACTCACCAAACCACCGCCTAAAACGCGATCAAGTTCAGTCAATCCGGTTGGAGTGCGGGCTTCATCTACGGCTTCTACGGCATCTAGTAAACAGACGCTGGCTTCAACACCGCTGTAACTGACGATACGCTTGTTTTCATATACACTAGGAGTTTCTTTGACAGTCGTTTCTTCTAGGGTATTCCATTCTTCACATTCGGGACATTGTCCAACCCATTTGGGGGTAACGGCACCACATTTTTGGCAGGTGTAGAGATTTTTTTGACGTGCCATAACAGTTAATAGTTAATAGTTATCAGTTATTTCTCGTTCCCACGCTCTGCGTGGGAATGCCTGTCTGGACGCTCCGCGTCCTGCAACGCAGAGCGTTGCTTCATGCATTCCCACGCAGAGCGTGGGAACGAGAAGCTGATAACTGATAACTTATAAGCCTTTTAGTTTTGAAGATTAAAATGATATAGTGTAGCATTTAAAAATTTCTTATTAAGAGGAGAAATATTCATGAAATTTAGGCTACTCATTTTAACAAGTCTCACGATGATGTTTAGCTTGCCCGTTTTTGCGGCTGATTACATTTGGTTTTGGGACCAAGAATTTTGGCAGGATAAAAACGAGGCAAGCCCTTTGGATCGAAAATACTACAATGATTCCCTCAAATTCACATTCTGTAATAAAACGCCAAAGAATGTTAGAATTGCAATTGGATATTGGAAAGAATGTTGTGACAAGGGCAAATTTTTTATCACTGAGGGATGGTGGACTGTAGAGCCTGAGCAGTGTCAAGTGCCATTTGACAAAGGGGGATTGGCAACGACCGATTTTTACCTCAATATTCAACTTGAGGGTCGATCCATTACCGATCAGAATTTTCGTACCGCAGAGGGCGATATAGGGGGAACGCCGGGATGTGTTGAGAGCAAGCCGTTTTTTCTCCTAACCCACGAATCCAAGTGGAAAAAGGGTTGTAAGCCTTCCGACAAAGAAGTGCCTTTTGTCAAAATAAAAAAGGCTAATAAGTATAATGAGTACACCTTTACTCACAAGTGATTGTGCTCAAACCTGCGGGGTTTTTTGCAGGAGCATGTTTGCAACCTGCTCCATAACATTTTAGAGCAAGCTACGCTCGCGTAGGGTGCGTCCCACGCACCTTCAACTTCGCCATAGAACTAGATAGCAAGCGTAGGGTCAATGCCATTAAGTTAAGCTTTTGTAGGGTGGATTAAGCGGTAGCGTATCCACCGATATTTATATAGAAATCAGGTGGATACTCTACAGGCTTAATCCACCCTACATGTATGGTTTTAGGCTTAACTTAATGGCATTGAAGCGTAGGGTGCGTCCCACGCACCTTCAACTTCGCCATAGAACTAGATAGACAATCGGTGCGTAGGACGCACCCTACGCTTGCTCGGATGTTCATTAACAGGCACCAATGCAAACAGCGAACAGGTTAGCTTTGTACGTGGGTTTTGACTTATCCTTGTTTATAACTAATCCATGTAGTTATTATGGGTTTAGAGAAATCAGGGTAATTGACCGATTTTATTTCTGAGGGAACTTTTGATGCCGTCAATTTGTTCAGGTGTTAAAGTTCGTGCGGAATCAACGGTCTCTATTATTTGTTGTGCGGTTTGTTTGGATAACACACCTAATTTTCTATAACTGTCAATGGTGCCATATTCAAAGAGGCGGCTACAACAGAGATAGCTATCCTGCCTTAAAAAACGATAGTCAGCTTGTCGTATTTTCAGACTGGGGCGATAGATTTTTCTGTCGTTACTGTTAATGACGAAAAACAAACCTTGAGAAATACAGACATTGTATTTCTCCTTTGGCGGATATATTTCATCATTTCGGATAGCGACAATGACTTCAATCATATTTATATCCTTATAAAACGTGAATTATCAATTAAATCTTGAATCATTTCTTCGTCACTGTCATGCAAAAAATCCTTATAATCCATGCGTGGATTATACACATCGTGTTCTCTGGCTTTTTTCCAAGCCGGGTGTTGATGTGAAATATCAGTTAGACTATCATACTGACCGTACTTCTCAACGGCATATTCTAAAGCCTCGATATCGCTTTGAGAAAGTTGACGTAAATCCGGCGAACGATGTGGGATTATCTTTTTAGTGACATTTTCAAAGGGTAGAACTTCTAAGAGTTCTGTCGCCAAGGCCTCTTTTTTCAGGATGTCATAAGTTGTTGATGCAACGGGGCCATATTCCATCGCAATGTAAACATCACCTACAATAGGTCTACCATAATTATTCAAATGGTATTCCTCTGCAAAAAACAAGGTTTTAAGCAAAGCATGGTAACCAATATTTTGCTTTCGCGTCGCCAGCCACAAAATGACTTCTAATGCCTTGTGCGCGTTAAAATTAAATTCTATTCGGTTGGACATTTTCTTGATACCTCGAGCGATTAAATTTTAAACATGACCTCAGACGTTTTAAAAGAAAGAACGACAGCCAATTTGTTATAAACAGGGATAAGGGATTTCAAAACCGGTTAGCTTTGGTTTTGACTTATCCTTGTTTATAACTAATCCACGTTACATACCCAGATAACTTTTAGCCGTCACATTTTCTGGTGCCAGCACGAGCACATCCCGAAATACAGCCGCCGCCTTCTCTTTTTCCCCTTTTTGATCGTACAACTGCCCCAATTCAACCAGAAAACTCACATTAGTGGGATATAAAAAAAGCATTTTATTCACCACCTCAAGTGCCAAATCGGTTTTTTTCTGTTTCCGCAGAGCGATGCTCAGCCGCAGATTGCCGAGATAGTTATAGAAGTCGGTATTGAGGATTTGATAAGTCGTTTGTTCCGCCTCTGAATAACGCTCTTGGGCAAGCAGTGGCAGCAATTTGCCGATTTTGGCTTCAATGGCGTTTGGTGCTGTCTTGATCGCCACTTCATAGTGGGCAATACTATTCGCGTAACGAGCCATCAGATAATAGAGCCAGCCAAGCCGTAAATTGGCAGTGTACCCCTTCGGATAAGCCCGCACGACGGGCAGGAGTGATTTGATAGCCGCCTTGTAATTTTCCGTCTGTTCATAGTGAAAGGACTTGTGATAGGCTTGTTGAATCCAAGAATCGTCAGCCGCTAGGACAGACGTTCCCAATAGTAATAACGGTATGAAAACTGTTCTCTTCATGGTGTACCTCTAAAATGTATGTTTTAACGATAGGCTGTAAACTGTAACTTCAGTGTCCGTTCCTGTCGTCTCCGTCACCTGCTCTTGGTCGATACTGATATTTAGACGAGTGTTGTCGGTTAGGGCATAGCCGGCTTGGAATGTAACGCCACCTGTATGTTTGTCAGCTGAATTATAGACGACAAATCCATCGTCGCGGACAGCGCAGAGCTGAGTCCCGCCCCAAGCACCGAGACTTAGGCTGACATCTCCATAATACCAAGATACTTCTCCTTCCGCAGAAAAATAGGTGTTGCCATCTTCTATGGCAATCAAGTTAAGCTTGCCTTGGATGAGAAAGGTGCCGGTGGTAATGGGATCACCTAAGTATTTTCCGACCTTGGGAACGGCTTGCCAGACTTGCAAGTCAATGTTGGGATAGTGGCTATAGTAAACGCTGCCACCATAAGAATCGTCGTAGGGGTGGTAGCGGCTAAATCCTGCAAACAGGGTGAAAGCCTCGTCTGTGTCGTCGCTGGATATGGCGTGGAGGCCAAAACGATAGGCGTGGCTGCTTTGCCAATGACGGGTTAAGGCTAGAGTCACGTCGGTTTGGTCTAAATCCGTCCCTAATTCATAATCAATTTGAGTATTTTCTACATAATCAATTTGAGTATTTTCTACAGCCCCTTCCCACACATAGCCCGATGCAGAACGATAGGCAGCATACAAGCCGGTTGTCTTGCCGTCCTTTCTGAAGGATTGTTCATCATAGTTGATGGGGGCATGGTAGAGCGAAATTTCCGTTTGGGCTGCAACCGCGCTAACCACAGCATACAAGAAAAATGTGAGTATCAAGATTTTAGTTTTCATAAATTCTCCTCTTCTTTGCGTTCTAGGCATCGTTCACCAACGCGAATCCGTGAAAAACCTAAATTTCGATCCAAGACAAGCGCCACAGGCAACGCTTGGCCCCCACTTTGCGTTAGTGTACCCGCGATCACCCCATTACCTTCCCAGTGGCCGCTGTAATGAGTTTGACATAAGCGGTGATAAAAGGCTCTCGCTAGATTCAATAAGTGTTTTCGCCAGCCAAAGGCAACCGCCGAAACGGGCGGCATATCTTCCCAAGTCATACCCCGGCGATAAACGAGTGGCATACGCGGCAAGGCGGCAAACAGCAGCGATAACCACGGATCATCGCCTTCTAAGCGGTAGAAGTAAAAACTGTGCGCGTCTTTGGCGAAAAAGAGCTTAGCTTTGCCTGAATCGAAATAGGTTTCGCCGCCTGCTGCCATGCAGACGCTCAGTGTCACCGTTTGCACAAGCCGCTCGCCCTGCAAAGCCTGAAATGTAAAACGCTGCTCCAAAATAAAGGCCGTCTGGAATTCCAAATCCCGATTTGGATGGAGCGGTTCAATAATGGCTTTTTCTGGGGGCAAATCGTTGGCGACGAATCGGCTATTTTCCAGATATCCGTGGAAACTGAATGGCAAAGTCACCGCACCGATCTGAGCTGTCGCCTGTATTTGTACATGGATGTGGGGCTGTGGAGAATATCCAGAGTTGCCGCACAATCCCAATTGTGTGCCGACTTCCACCCATTGTCCCTCCTGTACTCGAATGGAATTTTGGGCAAAGTGAGAAAGTTCAACGAAATAGTCCAGCGTTGTCTCGATGATGACTAAGTTGCCCCAATTATCAGTCTTATCTACCATGCCCGGCAAATTATCCGGCTGGTTGGAGACGACGCTAACAATTCGCCCCTTACAAGGTGAAAAAACGGGTTTCTTAAAAGCGTAGTATTCTTCTAAGAATTTGCCATCGTTTTTGCAAGTCTTGCCAGCCTTTTCGATAACAAAATCATAAGCATATTTCCAGCTACCTTGGTGAGTCCACGCCCCATCAAAGCCTTGCCACACGGTCCATTTTCCCGAAAATGGCAAAGTGAGTTTGCGAAAGCTGCCCCGGAAACGGCGCACATTGCTGATGTATTCGTCCAGCGTCTCCTCCGGCGTGCGCCGCACCGTTTGCGCCACGAGAGGAAAGCCCACTAAGCCTAGCACATAGAGAAATGTCATCGTGACAAAGTTAAATGGTAGGGTAAAAGCGGGAATGCCGTAGTTAGCCCAAAAGAGATGGATCGCATCCAACAGTATGGTAGCGACAGCCACCGCAATGGCGGCTATCAAGTAGCTTTTGGGGGCTGGCACCAGATAGACTCCGCCCAAAGCCATGGCAATGAGAATAAAGTTGAAATTGTTGATCTGCAAAAAGGCGGAAGTCATCGCGCCTTCCATCAGTCCCGAAATGGTCGCCCCCAAGTAAAAGCCTAATACTGCTAGGAAAAAGAGTATTCGGGAGGCGAGCAGGATCACCACGGCAAATAGCATACCCGCCAGCGTATTTGGCGAAAAGAGGATTGCGCCCAAGGAGATGAAAAAGCCTTCCAGCCAAAACGGCAGAGAAGGTGAAATCGTTTCTCCGTGGGCGTAAAGCCCCGTGACGTAGAGGTTGCTATAACCATAAGAGGCAAGATAGGCGATGGAACTGACGATGACGAAGGGAAGGCTCAAAATAGGCAACTTGAGATAGTAAGAAAAGATACTATTAGTCATCACGCTCAGCACGAAGGTGAATATCCCAGCTGTGACCACAAAAAAAAGACTCAGTGGTCCCAAGGCAAAGAGGTAGCCAATGGAAAGTCCGACCAACAGGGCGTTATAGGTGAAAAAACCTGAACTCAAGAACGCATCGCTCATACCGATTAGGCGGGCAAATAGGTAGGCTGCCAGCACCGAGACGATGCCAGCGATTCCCACATTTAGATTGGTCAATGTGACGAGAAACAAGAGCACTCCGGCGACGGGACTTTGTAGAAAAAATATCTCCGAGTAGCTGTTGAAGAATGTCTTGAAATGTTGTCCCAGCCGCTTTTTCATGCCAACCTCAAGCGCTCAGGTAGCCGCTCCCGCCGCAGTATATCACTCAAATCTTCCCTTTCACGGATGAGTTCCACTTCACCCGTTTCTGTCACCAACACGACCGCTGGGCGGTATTCAATAAACTGCATCCACTGGGTCACATTGTAGGCACCAACGGGAGAAAGGATAAGCCGAGTACCCCGCTTCATTGGCGGTAACAAGATACCATCGTCCACTACGTCGATGTTCATACAAAGTGGCCCGTTCAACAGTGCAGGTTCGCCGAGGCCCTGCATTTCTCGGTCAGTTTCGATGGTGAATTTGTACCAAGTCGCGGTAAACAGGAGATTGACACCGGCATCCAATACATAGCTCTTACGTCCATCGGGGAGCCGTTTCGAGGCGAAGACTGTGGTGATGAGATAACCGGCTTCGTCGATGAGTGCTCTGCCTGTCTCCAGATAAAGTTTGGGAAAATCGCCGGGTTTGAGAGCGTTATAAAGTCCTTCGCTGATCTTTTCAGCAAAAGTATCTAAGGGTGGCACGCTGACATCGGGTGGCAAATAGGTGCCTTTGAGTTTGTTTTTGGAGGGAAAGCCGCCACCAATGTCCAAATATTCGATGGTAACGCCTAGCGTTTCTTCAAGCTCGTAGGCAAAACGGACCATTTTTTCGGTTTGAGTTTTGTAGGCATCCGGCTCCAGAATAAAGGTGCCAATGTGGCAATGCAGCCCGTTCAATCTGAGTTTGCCGCCCATCTGAATGCGGCGCACGGCATCCATCGCTTGTCCCGATTCTAGGTTGAAGCCAAACCGGCTCCATTGTGGCTGGATGCCCGAATCGAGGTTGAGCCGGATGGCAACAGAGAGTTCTTTGCCGAGTTCAGCGGCTACTTTTTCTAGATCATCGATCTCGTCAAAATGATCGATATGTATTTTAGCTCCCTCTTCTGCCGCTTTTTTGAGTGCCGTCATTGATTTGTGGGGGCCGTTGAAGATAATATCTTCTCCCGGAATACCGAGCCGACGCGCTTTATCATATTCCATTTCCGAGACGACTTCGGCGATACTTCCCTCTTGGTGGTAGATGGCGTTGATGGCATCGAGATAGTTGGTTTTATAGGACCAGCCGAAGGTGACATTGGGATAGCGGGTGGCAAAGGATTCTTTGGCTTCTCTGATGGTGTTGCGGATCTGTTTTTCAGAAAAGACAAACAGGGGTGAGCCAAATCGCTTGACCAATTCATCAATGGATACGCCGTCGATGGCAGTGCGTACTTTGCGGGCGTAGTAGGGTGAAACGCCGAATTTGTTCATCAAGCCGCTTTGTAGCTTGATCATTGTCGGTTTCACATAAGGTTTTTTGCTCTCTATCATGATTCGCCTCTGGTCACAATGTTTTGAAAACGGGACATATCGCAAATTTGTTCGTCGGTATAGCGGATATAGAGTTTGCCTGCTTGATATTCTCCAGCCGTCTCCACGGTTTCGCCCAGTGCCAGTTTTAGCAGCATGATTGGCAAGTTGATCCCAACACCGGTGGCAAAGTAAACCCAAGCGGGAAAGCGGGGGTTGATTTCGATCAAATAGACTGTGTCTTGATCGACGATACATTCCATTTCAAAGGCACCCCGCCAGCGGGTAGTCGCTACGAAACGCTGCGTGGCTTCTAATAGTCCCGGGTGCTGGATGGTAACGCCAGTCCATATTTTGCCCAATTCGGTCACACTCATTTTTTTGACAGCCACCCGTCCGGGTAGATTGCCCGCGCCGTCGCCGACACCGATAACATTCATTTCTTCGCCAGTGACGGCCTGTTGAACGATGACGGGATAGCCCCACTGTGCGACGATTTTGCCAAAATAGGCCATAGCCTCCTCTAGGGTGTGAGCGTGATAGGCTTTATAAAGTGTCCCTTTGACCATGACAGGTAGCCCAATCTCTTGTACTGCTTTTGCGAGTTCGTTGTAGGAGGTGACTATTGCCTGTTTGGGGGCTTGCAATCCCGATTGTTCGGCAATGGCGGCGAGGCGCTCCTTGCTACGCAGCCGAAATTGCTCCTCACTAGGCAGGCATGTCTTGATGCCGTGATGTTCCAGTTCGCTGCGATATTTTATAAAAAAGGGCAATTCACTGTCCAAGGTGGGCACGACGACATCTAGGCCAAAGTGTTGTTTAATGTACAAAAGCCGCTCCATCAGGGCCTCAGAGCCGGCGGAGGGATAGGGGATGAGAAAGGATTTGTCAATCAGCCAATCCATATAAATGCCCGGCTCCATCGCGTCGTAGGCGAGTCCGGCAATTTTGACATTCTGCCCTTTTAGGCTCCTTGCCACGCCAATGCCGGGGGCGGGATTGTCGGATGCGTTAATGCCGGTGACAGCGACAAAAATATCGTCCATAGTGGCACCTATAAAAGTTGATAGGCACGTAGATGCTGGATAAAATCTCTAACATCTGCTTGTGCCTCTTGATGGGAGACGTTGAATTGTTCTGTCAATTTTATGGCGATCCCCTCTTGTGCCTTGCTCTCAATGAGCGCTTTGAGGATTGTCTTACCAGTATCGTTAACGGTAAAACTTTCTCCTGTCTGGGGATCGAATACGAAGCCTTCTTCGTTGACGGCAAGTCTTGCTATTCTGTTGTTTGTCATTTTTGGCTACTGCTCTCTACAGTTGGCTGGTCAATGTGATTAAAAGGATAAATATACACATGTCAGGCGCATTTTGCTAATCGTGGCGACAGCATACCAAAACAACCAGTAACAAACTTTTCAGATTTGTAACAAAATGTAACAGAGCAAGCGTAGGGTGCGTCCCACGCACCGTTTTTTTATACCGAGATGTGCGTAGGACGCACCCTACATTCGCTGTTTTGACAAGGTGCGTGGGACGCACCCTACGCTTCAATGCCATATCGTGTCGGGCAACCACTAGGGTGTTGCCCCTACGAAAAATCACGGTTTGTAGGGGCAATCCTTTATGGTTGCCCTCGGCACGATATGGCATTGACCCTACGCTTGCTATGTACTTGAGCAAGTCCAAGCTACACGCCAAAGGGCTCAAGCTTCGCTTTTTATAGTTTTCTTCATCCCTGAGTTCAACCAGTCTATCGCTGTTATAAGTTCATCTGTCCAATCATCATTGACTTCAAGGGAAACCGGTTGATAAGTATCAATCTGGCTTTCATTGTCTTTTCTTGAAATAAGCCAATTAGATACTGTAAACCGAAACTCTGACCAATCTTTCGTACAGGGCTCCATAGAGACGGCAAGCAGATCAAAATCCTCATATCTATATGGGCGAGTATTCTCATTTTGACCACTTGTCTTTTTTGATTTCCCTGTGCGTGTTCTTTGTGTTTCTACAATGTAATATCCATCGGGTAGTGAATCTTCTCACAGAGGCGGCAAGTTTTGGCTCACCTTTACGGTATTTTGGAGTCCAAGATTTATCTTGGGCGGTAGCACTCCCAAGATAAATCTTGGACTCCAAAATACCCGAAAATTTATGATTCACTACTTATTGGCTTTGTTCTATGGCATCAATAAATTGATTGACATTGTTAAGCGTTTTGATGTAATGTATGAAAAAAAAAAGTCATTATTGGTTTCATGATTTTAAAACTTAGACCACAATTCGCCATGCCTAAACAACAGTCCATTGAACTGGAAGCGCCTTGCCGCCCAGAGCTTGTCACTAACAAAAAACCATTTTATTTGACAGTCTATGGAGAAGCCTATCTTGCTGATTCTCTAGAAATTCTAAAATCTATACCTAGTCACTCTGTCAACTTAGTCCTAACTTCGCCACCATACGCTTTACATTTTCAGAAAGAATATGGAAACGCAACCAAGGAAGATTATGTCGATTGGATTCTTCCTTTTGCTTCAGAAATCTATCGTGTGCTTACTGATGATGGTAGCTTTGTTCTTAACATTGCTGGGAGCTATAACAAAGGTACTCCTACTCGTTCTATTTATCACTACAAGCTGATGGTTGAACTTGTAGAAACAGTACACTTTTATCTAGCTCAAGAGTGTTTTTGGTATAACCCTGCAAAAATGCCTATGCCCGCAGAATGGGTAACAGTGAGAAGGATTCGCATTAAAGACTCTGTAGAATATGTTTGGTGGTTTTCAAAAACACCTTGGCCAAAGGCCAATAATATGAATGTGTTACGCCCCTACAGCAAAGATATGATAAGACTTAATCAACGTGGTGTCCGGGCAACAAAACGACCTTCTGGCCATAAGATTAATTCTAGCTTTGACAAAGTTAAGGCAGGTGGTTCTATACCACCAAATGTTATTGATGATGGAACACCAACAGATTTTTTAAAATTCGGGAATAATTCTGCAAATGATAACTATACAAAAAAATGCAAAGAGGCGGGCATTAAAATTCATCCCGCCAGATTCCCTGTCGCACTACCTGAGTTTTTTATTAAGTTGCTAACAGATACCAATGACATTGTTCTTGATCCATTTGCTGGTTCAAACACAACCGGAATGGTGTCTGAGTATCTTCAAAGAAAATGGATTGCTATCGAGCAGGTAGAAGAATATCTAGTGTCCAGTCAATTCCGTTTTGATTTATAGTATTTCCCAAGTCCAAGATAAATCTTGGACTCCTACCAGGCTAACTCAATACTTACAACGCCATCACCTCATCCAAACTCAAGTCAGTTGCACTGGCGATTTGTTCAGTCGTCAAAACACCAAGAGCTTTAAAATTCCGAGCCGTTTCCTCCCTACCCTCTTCCTTTCCCTCTCCATAACCATCATTAAAACCTTTTTCTTCACCCTTTTTAAATTCTCCCTGTTTGATTTCTTCAACTCCATATTCATCAAACATTCGCGCACGTTCTTGTGGTGTGACTTGATCTTTCTTAATTAGTTCGAAAATACGTTGAATCTGTGGATTCAAATAATGAGATTCTTCAATCTCTTCATCAAGACTATCTTCGATAGCTTCCAACCATTCACGATATTCCTTTGGCGTATCATCTTGAATAGATTTGGGGCAAATAATGATAACTTTATGATCTATTTCACCTAAAGGCTCACCTTGCCTATTTTTAGGATCAAAGTCAATAGTAGAGACATCAGTTTTATGTTTATCACCAGAAGTTAAAAACACAATGGTGAAAACCTTCAATTTGGGAGAATAATTTTTTGAGTTAACCACCTGTGCCAATAAAGCGGCACAATGATAATGTAAAAAACGATGAGAGTGATCTGAAAAACGTACATGTTGCATGTTAATAATCACCCGATTTTTCTTATCTTCGGCATAAAGATCAAATTTCGTCGCAACACTGCCTATTGGTGGCTCATAAACTTTATCTTTTTCTACAATGTCAATTTCAAGTTTAATGCCCAACAAATCACGGACAAAAGCGGTGAAAATTTCTTTATCACCAAATGCCTTCTTGAAAATGACATCATAACGTAGTGAAGCTACTTGTTTCATGGGGTATATGTACTCCTACATCAATGCCATTAAGTTAAGGATAAATGCCCGCAATCGTGGTATTAGGAGTCCAAGATTTATCTTGGGCGTCGGCTCTCCCAAACTAAAGTTTGGACTCCTGAATACCTTAACTTAATGGCATTGACTCCTACATAGGCTAAATTAAAATTAGACTTTATTTAGGCGTCCAAGATAAATCTTGGACTCCTACCATGCTAACTCTTTTCCAGTTTTTGAATCAGCGGCAATATTTCTTGCTCCAAATCTTCAAGCGTTATCTGCCCGACATGTTTATAACGTACAATACCTTGTTTATCAATAATAAACGTTTCTGGTGTCCCTGTCACGCCCCAGTCCATGCCGATTCGCCCTTTTTCATCAAAGGCATTGGCAACATAAGGATTTCCGGTACGATCTAATACCATCTGCGCCTTTTCTAAGGTGTCTTTATAATTGAGTCCGTAGACGACATAGCCTCGTTTTTCCAATTCCATCAGTAATGGGTGTTCATAACGACAGGTGCGACACCATGATGCCCATACATTAAATAGCGTCACTTTGCCGATAAAATCTTGATCGCTTAATGTTTTACTCGGCTCGTTGAGTGCTGGTAATGTAAAGGGGGGGGCTGGTTTATCAATGCGGGTAGAGCCTATATCTCGCGGATTTAAACTTAAGCCCATGTATAAAAAGCCTGCTAGTATGAAAAAGAGTCCTAAAGGGAGTAAATGTTTGAACATGATAGTTTTTTTCCTATGCGGCGGCGTCCAAGATAAATCTTGGACGCCTTATAATTTTTAAGTCGTGCGACGATAACGTTTATCTGTGGCTGCTAAAAGTCCGCCCAATACCATCAATAATCCGCCTAACCAAATCCAGCGAATAAACGGTTTATAATAAACGCGCACACTCCATGCCCCATTATCCAATGGTTCTCCTAAAGCGACATAAATATCACGGGTAAATCCCCAATCAATCGCAGCTTCAGTCATAGGCATTTTTTGTACCCGATAATACCGTTTTTGGGGTTCCAATACCGCGATTTGTTCACCATTTTTGAGCACTTTAATCAGTCCTTGTTCCGCCTTATAATTGGGTCCATTGACTGACTGTGTGCCTTCAAAAATAAAGCTATATCCGCCTAATTCTAGGGGAGTTTGAGGTGCCAGACGCACATCTTTTTCAACGCTAAAGGCACTGGACAGTGTCACTCCAACGACAAAGACTGCTACACCAATATGAGCCGTCGTCATACCGTAAAAACTTCGCGGTAGGTGTCCAAGAGATCTTTTAGACATTTTGTCACGTACATTTTGTAGGCTGGTCAAAACAATCCAAACGGCTGCCGCCATGCCCGGAAATACGATTAAACCGGCTTTGCCCATGACTAAAACGGGCAGTATCACTGCTAAGGCAATACTGGCTATAAATGTGTAGCGCAAACGAATGACTAAGTTTTTCACTTGTTCGTTTTTCCAGCCAGCCATTGGTCCAATGCCGAGTAAGAACATGAGCGGGGCCATAATCCAGAAAAACACGACGGAAAAATAGGGAGGACCAACTGAAATTTTTCCCATTCCTAAGGCATCTATAAAAAGCGGATAGAGTGTGCCTAACAAGACACCGCCACAGGCAACAACGAGCAAGATGTTATTCAAAAGTAACAGTGTTTCTTTTGACATGGGTTCAAAATGACCGCCTTTGCCAACTGTTGGCGCACGCCAAGCGTAGAGCACTAAGGATAAGCCGATAACGATGCCTAAGAAGGCTAGGATAAATACTCCCCGTTCCGGATCAGTCGCAAAGGCATGTACTGATGTTAATACGCCTGAGCGGACTAAAAATGTGCCTAATAAACTGAGCGAAAAGGCGAGGATAGCTAATAATACGGTCCAATTTTTAAATGCGCTACGTTTTTCGGTGACTGCCAGAGAATGCAGTAAGGCGGTGCCGACGAGCCAAGGCATAAATGAGGCGTTTTCGACGGGGTCCCAAAACCACCAGCCTCCCCAGCCAAGTTCGTAATAAGCCCACCAACTGCCTAAGACAATGCCGAAGGTTAAAAATATCCAAGCGACTAATGTCCAAGGACGTGACCAGCGTGCCCAAGCACTGTCAAGCGTTCCGCCCAATAGGGCTGCAATGGCAAAGCTGAATGCGACAGAAAATCCGACATAGCCCATATATAACATAGGTGGATGAATCACTAAGCCGGGGTCTTGTAACAGCGGGTTGAGGTCTTGCCCGTTAAGGGGTGCCGGGGAGAGGCGGTCAAACGGGTTAGATGTAAAGAGCATAAACAGTAAAAAGCCGATGCTGACAAAACCCATCACGGCAATCACTCGCGCGGCCATATTTTGTGGCAAGCTACGACTGAAGATAACAACGGCAACTGTCCAAAGACTTAATAGCAGACTCCACAGCAGTAGAGAGCCTTCGTGTCCTCCCCAGACGCTGGCGATGCGATAAGCAAGCGGTAGGGCAGTGTTAGAATGACTAGCGACATACAGTACTGAAAAGTCATTATTAATAAAGGCATAAGTCAAGCAAGCAAATGCGAGACTCATAAAGACTAATTGTCCCACCGCAGCGGGACGAGCAACTGCCATCCAGTTAGGAATAGTCAGCGCTGTACCAATCAGTGGAAATATCGTTTGTGCCAAAGCCAAACACAGGGCCAAAATTAAGGCAAATTGTCCAAGTTCAGGAATCATCTGTCCAAGTTCAGGAATCATATCAGTTATCAATTATCAGTTTTGGTTGGTTTGGTTTTTAAACTATCTGCGACTTCGGGTGGCATATAATTTTCATCGTGTTTAGCCAACACTTCATCGGCTAAAAAGCGGCCATCTTCTTGCATCTGCCCTATTGCTACAATACCTTGCCCTTCACGAAATAAATCGGGCAAAATGCCGGTGTATTCTACTGATATGGTGTGCTTGTAATCGGTGACATCAAATTTCACTTGTAAACTATCAGAAGCGCGTTGCACACTGCCTTCAGTCACCATTCCACCGACACGAATCGTGTGATCGGTTGGTGCTTCACCCGCGACGATTTGGCTGGGATCGAAAAAATACAACATGTTGTTTTTAAAAGCCGTAAGCCCTAAAGCGACGGTGGCACCGATACCGAGAAGCATCAATAATATAATGCTAAGACGTTGCTTATGCTTTTTGTTCATTCTTATCACGATGTTTTCTCCGTAGTTTACGATTCAATGTACGCAAGAATGCGCGTTTTTCATTGAATGGGATGATGATATTAGCAAGTAGGACGACGAAGGCTAATCCGTAACTTGTCCAGACATAAAATGCATATCCACTCATGTGGAAAAATTCGCTCATAATTATGATTTCTCTGTGTTTTGATAAGTCAATCTTTTCAAATTCGACGCAGAGCGTCGAGGCAGGCATTCCCACGCAGAGCGTGGGAACGAGAACACATTAGGCTCAGGAGTGCAAGGCGTACCTTGCACCGTTCATAAAGCTTTCTGAGCACTCGCCATTTCTTGCACCCAACGTGTATTCCGTTCCCTTTCTAACACTTCATTACGCGCCCGCATCAATACCACTGTCATGTAATACAATTTAAACGCCACCGCCATTAATAGCAAAGGAATCAGCATGTCGAGGTGAATAGAGGGGGCTTCTTTAGTCAGAGTTGGAAGTACAGTTTCACCTTGATGTAGCGTATTCCACCATACCACTGAATAATGAATGATAGGAATATTCACCACTCCCACTAAGGCTAAGACGCCACTGGCACGCGCAGCAGTACGTTTATCTTCAATCGCCGAATTGAGGGCAATCACGCCTAAGTATAAAAACAGTAAAATGAGTTCAGAGGTCAAACGAGCATCCCATACCCACCAAGTGCCCCACATCGGTTTACCCCACAATGAGCCAGTGGCTAAAGCTAAAAAGGTAAATGATGCGCCGATGGGCGCGGAGCTGGCTGAGATGACTTCAGCCAATTTTATTCGCCAAATCAGTCCAATGCCAGCAGTAATCGCCATCACCATATAAATAAATAGGGACATCCATGCTGATGGGACATGTATAAACATAATCCGATAGCTATCTTTTTGTTGATAATCGGGTGGCGCAACGAATAATCCGTAGTAGAGGCCTGCCAACAGGAAGGCAAGACAAAGCCAGCCAAACCAAGGGATTAAGCGCCCTGATAGGGTATAAAAATATTTAGGAGAAGAAAATTTTTGTAAAAAAGCCCACATTTTAAGTTATCAGTTATCAGTTATCAAGACAGGAGTGCAAGGCGTACCTTGCACACAGGATTTTTAACTCAAGCTAATCCGTAAAGCCGCCGCAGTGGCAAAAGGTGACAATGTCAAAGACAATGTGAGCAATGCGCCCAAAAAATACAATTGCCCCGCTACTGGAAAACCTCTAGCAGCTTCATTAACGGCGCCAGCCGCAAAAATCAAGACTGGAATATATAATGGCAATACTAATAAAGATAATAACACGCCACCGCGCCGTAATCCTACCGTTAAAGCGACACCTATTGCGCCAACTAAACTTAAAATGGGTGTCCCTAATGCCAACGTTGCTATTAAAGTGAGCATCGCGCTATCAGGTAAAAAAAGCAATACACCTAAAAAAGGTGCTAACAATAACAAGGGTAATCCCGTGATTAGCCAATGCGCCAATACTTTTGCCAGCACAAGTAATGGTAGCGAATGGGCAGACAAGGCGATTTGCTCTAAGCTGCCATCCTCAAAGTCGGAGCGAAAAAGACTATCAAGTGATAGCATCGCTGCTAACAAAGCCGCAACCCAAATCACGCCTGGGGCAATGAGTTGTAAATCTTTTGATTCAGGTGAAATCCCAAGTGGAAATAGGCTCACAACAATCACAAAAAATAACAATGGGTTTGCTAATTCTGAACGATGCCGATAGGCTAAAGTCAGATCGCGTTTTAATAATATATTAAAAGTGGATAGTGCCATAAATGTTAAAATGTTTAAAGGAGTCCAAGATTTATCTTGGATGCTAACAGAAAATTTTATTATGTCTCGTCACTTAAGCATTATTTTCTTAATCATGGCAGTCACAGTTGCCCAAGCTTTCGATGTCTCACAACAATTGCGCGTATGTGAAAATCATTTTAATGCCAATCGTTTGACTAAGGGCAAAGGCGGAAATGCCTTAGCATGTTATCAGAATATATTGAAAAAAGCACCAAACAATGCGGCGGCATTGGCGGGTTTAGAAAATATAGAAGCACGTTATATAGCTTGGATAAATAATGCCTTGGATAGAAAAAAAATCAACAAAGCCCTATTCTATTTGGATCGTTTACGCCAAATGACGCCTCACTTATCTAGCGTGGAACAGGCACCGGATTCAGAGACTGCCCGTCGATTGAAAATTTGCAAAACGTATCTTAATCGTTTGAGTCCCAGTCAAGCTAACACTGCCTTGGCATGTTATAGGCATATATTAAAAAAAAATGCGCCAGGCAATGTCCAAGCTATTGCCGCTTTAGTCGCAATAAAGGGACATTATGTCACCTGGATCAAACAAGCTTTGCAGAAAAGAGAGCTAAATAAGGCTAAACAATATTTAGCGCGTTTAGGCAAAGTGAATTTATCAAATTTATCGGCTATGGTACCAGAAATGGTGCGGATTCCCGCTGGACGCTTTCGTATGGGGAGCAGGGATGAACAGCCAATACATTGGGTATCTATCAAAGGCTTTGCAATGAGTCGCTATGAGGTAACATTTGCGGAGTATGACAAATTTGCTCAAGCGACTGCTCGAAAAAAACCTGATGATGAAGGATGGGGGCGTGGCGCACGTCCAGTGATTAATGTTTCGATGAAAGATGCAAGGGCTTATGCCCAATGGTTAAGTCAGCAAACAGGGCAAAAATATCGCTTGCCAACCGAAGCAGAGTGGGAATATGCCGCTCGTGCGAAAACGAAAACGCTACGATATTGGGGAAATGATCCCACTCAAGCTTGTCTTTATGCGAATGTTTGGGACAAAAGTTCACAGGAAAAAAATACGGCTTGGCATTGGACAGCTCATGATTGTAGGGATGGTTATGCCTATACAGCACCTGTTGGTCGTTTTCAAGCAAACGCTTTTGGTTTATTTGATATGTTGGGGAATGTTTGGGAATGGGTTTGTTCAGAATATGAGGAAAGCTATAGCGGAAAAGAACAATATTGTGTTACAAACGACAATCCTGATACCCTTTATGTTGTGCGCGGCGGCTCTTGGAGTGTTGGAACGAAGTTTGTGCGTGCGACGCTTCGTGGTAGGGATACGCCAGAAAAGCGTAGCTATCATGTGGGATTTCGCCTTGTTAGGGATGATTAGCAATATCCTATTTCTTAAACTCGATGTTCTAGTTTTTTATTCTTGACATTCAGCCGGCATTTGGAGTCCAAAGCTTCAGCTTTGGACTAGCAGCGGGCACGTCCAAAGCTAAAGCTTTGGACTCCAACAACAAGTCAAAAAAAACGTCGAACTCTGATAACTGATAACTGAAAAAAAACATGTTTAAAATAGCCACTTGGAATGTCAACTCGCTACGTGTTCGTTTGCCACAAGTCTTAGATTGGTTAAAAAAACTTGAGCCGGATATTGTTGCCTTACAGGAAACGAAAATGACTGATAACCAATTTCCGCGAGAAGCGATACAGGCGGCGGGTTATCATGTGATATTTTCTGGACAAAAAACTTATAATGGTGTGGCATTGCTCAGTCGTTTGGAAGGCAGCGAAATTATCACGGATTTGCCTGATTTAGATGATCCACAGCGACGCTTTTTGGGGGCAACTTATGCTAATAATTTGCGAGTACTGAATGTGTATGTACCTAATGGTGGCGCTGTCAATTCCGATAAATATCATTATAAATTGAATTGGCTCAAAAAGTTACAAGATTATGTACGCGAGAGCCTCAAGGATTATCCTCATTTAATTGTATTGGGCGATTTTAATATTGCACATGAGGATCGTGATGTACATGATGCTTGGGATAGTGACTTGATAGTGAGTCCGCCAGAGCGTGCCGCCTTAGAAGATTTGCTGAGTTTGGGGCTAGATGATACTTTTCGCCTATTTGAGCAAGCACCGGAGGATTATAGTTGGTGGGATTATCGTCGCGGCGCGTTTTGGCGCAATCAGGGACTTCGTATTGATTTGATTTTAGCCAGCACCGCGCTTGATTGCACGGCTTGTGTCATTGATAGTGCGCCACGCCGTTTAGAACGTCCTAGCGATCATGCGCCAGTGGTGGCAAGCTTTGATTAGGACGCGGAGCGTCCAGTCAGGCACTCACTCCGCACAGCGAAGTTACTGCGTCTCCGCCGCGAAGCCAATGCCATTAAGTTAAGCTTAACGTATTGATTTTATTCAGTTGTTTCGGGAATGGAGCAGCGCGGATTTCCCGAAACCATCGTTTGAGTTTCGGGAAATCCGCTCCGCTCCATTCCCGAAACAACTGATAAACACCGTCCAGCACAGATTTTTTGATTTAAAAATCAATTAGTTGTCCTTAACTTAATGGCATTGCGCCGCGAAGCGCTTATCGTTATACACAAGTCCATTTACGATATTTTGTAGGGTGCGTACTCCGCACAAATTAAGAGTCAGGGTGCGTAGGACGCACCCTACAAATATATTTTTATTTCAAGTGCTTATATACTTATGTCTAAAGGAATGCGCGGAGCTTCTGGAACGAGAAAATATAAACTTTTATAGGCGGAGTATGTCTTTAAATTCCAGAACCATTGCAAAAATATTACGGGAACATTTTACAGGTGAAATTCCTATCATTAAAAATATTTCTGGACACATAGACTTTATGTCGTCTCTCAAAACGGAATTGGAAAAAATAACAGGGGTTGAAGTATCAACGGGTTCATCCTGGGACATGCGAGAGTGTCATTTTTCGGTTGAGGGTGAATTTTCAAAATATGGCGATGCCTTTACAATGCAATTTAATCAAAAAAATGAACTCATTATAGATAACTACAGGGACAGTGCGACTATTTATCAAATTGAGCAAATTTATAGCTTTATTGATAGACTGAAATTGGAGCCTGAAAATATAAAAGGGCGTCGATTAAAAACAGAAAAGGTTAACAAGCTGAAAAAACAAGCGATCCTTGCGAAAATGAAGGAGATTGCTAAAGAGGATCAGTTTGACTTTTATACCACCGAATATAAGACAAAATTGAAAATGATCATTCGTGTTGAAGGTGGAAAACTGTTAGAAATCGATATCCCTTATGGCAAGTTCCAAGAGATTTTAAAAGATTTGCGTTCTTTCATTATGACAGTCAGAGAATTGCAAAAGTCTGGAATATCTTTTAAATTAAAGCCCGATTCTAATGATGGCTATGGTTGGATAAGGCACACCTCAGTTAGAAACGCGCCCTAATGAACTCAATAAAAAGAAAATAGCGATAACCAGCTTTCGGTTTAGTCGGGTGGACTTGTTCACCCGACCTTTAAGTTTGCTGAACTCTCTATGCTTGGTTTTTGGGTTTGTTTAAACCACTCGCATTTTTGATCTAGGAGCCGGTGCGCCCCGCAAAAGCCCGTCGGTACTTAAATCTTCATCAATTTCTGGCCAATGAATCCCATAGCCCCCCCCACAGATTTCCCATTGTTGTCGTTGTTTAGTGGTAGCGTTCAATAGTCTAGGATACCATGCTAAGGGTACGGAAATACCACGACCATCCATCAAATCAACAATCAATTTGTCCTCAGTAAAATATATATCCTCCACCCTTTCATCAGCGTTAAGTGCCAAAATACCCATACCATGCCTCCAAGAATGTGTCTTGATGTTCAACAACTAACGAATTTAACTTATTTAATTCTTTGGCTTTAAAACCAAGGTTGCTCGCCAGCGATACTGGTTTTAGCCAAAATTTGGCTGACAAATTATCACGATCAATATGAATATGAGAAGGTTCATTTGGTTCGTGACTATAAAAATAAAAACGATAGGGTCCTAATTTTAGAATTGTTGGCATTATTGTATTCCTTGCGAGCAATTGATTGCACAAGCATAAAGACGTTCTTTATATACTCAATTCCTATAGTTCTTCTTTCCTTTAAGAAGCATCCCCAAACACAACAAACGGTGCCCTGTGAAAAGGTCCTACGCACCTTATATCATGTTCTGTGGCGATGCACGAAGGTGCGTGGGACGCACCCTACGCTTGCTTATTTATT
Source organism: Candidatus Thiomargarita nelsonii (assembly GCA_000785145.2). Lineage (GTDB taxonomy): Bacteria > Pseudomonadota > Gammaproteobacteria > Beggiatoales > Beggiatoaceae > Thiomargarita > Thiomargarita nelsonii_B. Next base: position 15,200 of record JSZA02000032.1, on the reverse strand, counting down.
ACATGTCAGCTTTAACCGGTTAAATTTCTCCCCACAGTTAATAACAAATTTAAATGAATATGTCTAGTATTTTTTTTGTCAAAAATTTTTTTTGACATCCTGGTGTTGTAAGCTCTTTCAAGGGACACATTAGGGGTTGTTAACGAGACCATCGCCCAAAAATCTAACATTAGATATAATAACATCAAAATGATATTATAAAAAAAATCATCAAAAATTTTTTTTTGGGAAGGCTCGTTCGATTTATATTTGTTGATAACTGATAACCATTGCAATTTTGCTATTGATTTGATTTTAGCCAGCGTAGGGTGCGTCCCACGCACCATCTTTCCACGCACCTAAAATCTACACCGACATCAAAAATGTGCGTGGGACGCACCCTACGCTCGCTGAGTTTGGGGCTGCATGATACTTTTCGCCTATTTGAGCAAGCACCGGAGAATTATAGTTGGTGGGATTATCGTCGCGGCGGGTTTTGGCGCAATCAGGGGATTCGTATTGATTTGATTTTAGCCAGCACCGCGCTTGATTGCAGGGCTTGTGTCATTGATAGTGCGCCACGCCGTTTAGAACGTCCTAGCGATCATGCGCCAGTGGTGGCAAGTTTTGATTAGGACGCGGAGCGTCCAGTCAGGCATTCCCACGCAGAGCGTGGGAACGAGAAATGTATCGGAGTATAGTATGTCTTTAAATTCCAGAACGATTGCAAAAATATTACGGGAACATTTTACAGGTGAAATTCCTATCATTAAAAATATTTATGAACACATAGAATTTATGTCGTCTCTCAAAACTGAATTGGAAAAAATAACCGGGGTTGAAGTATCAACAGGTTCATCCTGGGACATGCGAGAGTGTCATTTTTCGGTTAAGGGTGAATTTTCAAAATATGGCGATTCCTTTACAATCCAATTTAATCAAAAAAATGAACTTATTATAGATAACTACAGGGACAGTGCGACTATTTATCAAATTGAGCAAATTTATAGCTTTATTGATAGACTGAAATTGGAGCCTGAAAATATAAAAGGGCGTCGATTAAAAACAGAAAAGATTAACAAGCTGAAAAAACAAGCGATCCTTGCGAAAATGAAGGAGATTGCTAAAGAGGATCAGTTTGACTTTTATACCACCGAATATAAGACAAAATTGAAAATGATCGTTCGTGTTGAAGGTGGAAAACTGTTAGAAATCGATATCCCTTATGGCAAGTTCCAAGAGATTTTAAAAGATTTGCGTTCTTTCATTATGACAGTCAGAGAATTGCAAAAGTCTGGAATATCTTTTAAATTAAAGCCCGATTCTAATGATGGCTATGGTTGGATAAGGCACACCTCAGTTAGAAACGCGCCCTAATGAACTCAATAAAAAGAAAATAGCGATAACCAGCTTTCGGTTTAGTCGGGTGGACTTGTTCACCCGACCTTTAAGTTTGCTGAACTCTCTATGCTTGGTTTTTGGGTTTGTTTAAACCACTCGCATTTTTGATCTAGGAGCCGGTGCGCCCCGCAAAAGCCCGTCGGTACTTAAATCTTCATCAATTTCTGGCCAATGAATCCCATAGCCCCCCCCACAGATTTCCCATTGTTGTCGTTGTTTAGTGGTAGCGTTCAATAGTCTAGGATACCATGCTAAGGGTACGGAAATACCACGACCATCCATCAAATCAACAATCAATTTGTCCTCAGTAAAATATATATCCTCCACCCTTTCATCAGCGTTAAGTGCCAAAATACCCATACCATGCCTCCAAGAATGTGTCTTGATGTTCAACAACTAACGAATTTAACTTATTTAATTCTTTGGCTTTAAAACTGTGCGTGGGACGCACCCTACGCTCGCTTTATTTCCTAAAACGGTTCCAATATCGGAAAGACAATCTATTTGGTTATTGAATGATTGGCCTATTTTCCCATTGACACTTTCACGAACTTGCTCTGGAGATTCTTCACGAAAACCTGTCAGTGTTTCAAACCACATTCGATCCTCCTTTATGATAACATTTTGTTGTCCTGTACAGATGTCTGCCCAAGACGTACCAAAAAAAACCAAGCCAGCCTAACGCCTGGATGAAATGTAGGGTGCGTCCTACGCACCGTCTTGTCGCGTATGATTTATCACGCTTTATTCATTGGGGTATAATCCCGCTTTGACTAATGTTTGTGGTGTTAACATGACCATTTCCAAACTAAAATTTGAACTCCTAAAATCAAAACAAAATAGGCATTTTTGATACCACCGTCTCTGCCCGTTCTAAATACGAAGTGACATTGAGTGAGAGCACCGAACTTAAAAATTCAGTCCGTAGCTGTTCTCGCACTTGATACGTCCAAAGATGTTGATCGAGCGATGGCGCAAGCAGCTTTTGTTTTAATTCTAGCACAATCCACTCAATCACCCGTTTTCTCATTTGACTATCGGCTTCACGCCCATCGCTTTGCCATTTTAGCACGATCATTTGGCGAGCCAAGGCTTGCTGAGCCAGTGTTTTCAGAGTCTTATCAGTCAGCGGCGTTGTACGACTGGTTTGTAAAAAATGGTGGACAGTTTGCCAATCAAAAATCAGTTCGGCTGCCAACGGTTTTAGCTTTTCTGTCCAAATCAGAGTCGTGATAAGCGTCGCCTCCACAACTGTGCCCCGGATCATGGATTGGAAAGCAATACGCTTGAGTGAGCCACCAGACATTGGGCGTTGCCAGATGATTTCATTATCAACCAATAGCCACATCGCAAACGCTTTTGGCTTTATCTCAACTACTTTGTCTGCAAATTGCTTACGAAGCTGCTCCACTTGGGCGGGTAATGCGATAAGAGATAAGTGTCCTGTTATCAATGCTTTATTGCCAAAGGCTATGATTTGGGGACTATTGAGCACTTTGCCGTGTGTATCAACGACTTGAAGGTGGGTGGGGAGATAGCTAATTTGATTGCTCTCGTTCCCAAGCTGCAAACTGCTAAAATCCGTTGCCCACGCCATTGCGGAGATTAATAGTGTTATTAAATAAGTGATTATTTTGTCTGACATTGTCCTAGCCAATAATTTAACGGTATTTTGGAGTCCAAAGCTTTAGCTTTGGACCCCAAAATGCATTAGTCCTCATCCTCAAGATAAATGGACAAATCTGGAAACTCAGCACGGATGTCCTGACCATTATATGCCCAATCAATCACCTTCTTGTGACGGTGCTTATACCGATAACGGATTTTCGCCTCAATGGGTTTGGGTGCGGCACGGGGTAATAGCCAATATACGGGTTTAGGTGGCAACCATTCGCCATCGACATTACGTGCTCTCAAGGTCTTTTGAAATTCTTGATCACCCGATTTAAGCGCAACCGACACACGGCTTAATGTGCCATCATCCTTAACCAGTCGCCAGTTCAAATCTTGTCCATCAATTTCTACCACTTCCACTGCGGAAAGCGGCGTCGCAATCGGCGTATCACCATCAAACATATCAACCCGTTGTCTGAGTTTAAGTACCTTTCGGCCCAAGGTAATCAATGTATTGCTTTCAAACTTGACCTGTTTCATGGCAGAATAGCCCATTTTCTGATACCAATACACGAGCGGAAACGCCACCACCGTTCGGCTAACATGATTTCTATCTCGCCAGCCGGCTGCCGGTGTCCATTTGACCGATTGGGCATCGTAGCGTTGCCCCTGGTGAAACAGCGCAATTTGCATATCCACCTGAGAAATGCCTAATTCGTCAGCAACGGCGGGCAAGACAAAAAACGCACTTTGCCAACCCCCCGGCTCAACGACAGTCACCAAACGATCACGCAGTTCTGTGGGATAGCGACCAATCCCAATAAATCCTGACGCAATCGTGCGGCGTTCTTGATGCTTTCTAATGGAAAAATCAATGATTTCCTTGCCTTTTTTCACATCTTTGAAATCTTTGACGGCGACAGAATAGCCGAAACCAAACCAACGTCCGCTGATACTGGGATTGGAAGTACTGGCAAGAGCAAATTTTTCCGGCAGTTTAAAAGCCTCAAGGATTTCCTGATTGATACGATTCAAGATCGGTTGAAGATAATTATCAATTTGGCTCATATCTTCACCCTCTATGACTTCGACCTTTATCGCCTTGTTCTGGAGCAACGCCTCTCGCAATTTTTGTCGATCTAATTGATAGCTGGCACTCAAAAGTGCTCTACCCGTCAACCCCCCATACAAAGCCGCTTGGGCGCGAAACTTTGAATGTTTACTAAAAAAAGAATAGGTTCGCTCCCAATCTACAATGACTTTAAAGCCAGCGGGCGGCGTGACTCCGCTATAGCTCATAGTGACGGCAATGCCTAAACCGGTATTCCCTGTTACGAGTTCATTATAAACATCGGCTCCGATTTTAGTGAGCGGAACAGAAAAAACCATTTTTTGTGTGGCATGATTGGGCGCAATGCCGGCCCCCAGTGGCGCATATGCCAAGATATTGCCATCGTCTGGCGTATAAAGTGCCACTGTGGCCGATTTTAAGGGCAGGGCTGATAAGCGTATTTTTTGGGCAGACACGCCCTTTTTTTGAGCAATGACTTGGCTTAATTGTCCTATTGCTTGTGATGGAATTGCCAACCTTGTGGCGAATTGTAACAAACCGCGCTCCAATAATTTATTGGGTTCGCTAGGCTTTTTAAACTGATAACGAATAAGCGCAAATTCTGGCTCAGTCTTACCATCAATCGTCCGTTCAAAAAGACGGGGTTGATCAGGGATGTAGTACCATTGATAGTCATCGAATGCGTCTTGAACGACGGAAAAACTTTCCTTTACGCCGTTAATGGTAACGGGAATTTCATCAATTTGATGTTCCGCCGCCAAACTGGGAGAGCCCTGGATTTCTCCGCCAGCCACTAACAAGCCTATCAGGATAAAATATCGCAAACGGTGCCTGACAGCGTGATGAGATAAAAATAATAAAATGTGTGTTGTCACTCAATGATCTCCTTATTTTCAGCTATAAAAGGAGTCCAAGATTTATCTTGGACGAGCCATATTCGACTATTTTTTTTATTCTTTGTCAACCAGTACTCAGCAGCTAAATCCACCACCTATTTTTTGTGGTCAGGTAAACCAAGATTTATCTTGGCTGCTCGAACCCATTTCCTTGACTAAGGAAATGGGTATTTGATAAACTTTTAATTTTTTTTAGGCTGACTCGCACGACGGATACAACTTATTAATTTTTTTTTACAAAATCCTAAAAACCAAAATCCAAAATGGAGAAGATAGCTACACCCAGTTCAAAGTAAATATAACTAACAGTGACAAACTAGCCGAAGAGTTAGTAGCATTTTCAAATGCCAGAGGTGGGCTGTTGATAATTGGAGTTAATGATAATGTAACTCCACCTATCTATCCTCTGGTGACGATTGAGAATATAGAAGATAAAAAGCTCTTGGTTATTGAGATTGAAGAGGGGATTAGTAAAGACAAAGGGGATTTACCTGACTAAAGCAGGGAGCGATAAACGAAAAGTGTCTCCAGATGAGCTAAGGCGACTTTTTGCACAATCCAAAAAATTATATGCTGATGAAGAGATATTACCTAAAACTGATAGAATGGATCTAAATATGGAATTATTTTATCAATTTGTGGAGGGGCTAAAAAGTGGTGATTTGAATTTGGAGACTATACTTAACAACTATAATATTATGGAAGGTTCTCACCTTACCTTGGCAGGTAATCTGATCTTTGGAATGATACCACAAAAGTTTAGCCCATCATTTTATATAGATTGTATCTATATTGTAGGTGATGATATCTCATCTAATCATTATCTATCCGAAAAAAGGCTCAAAGGGACTTTTAAAACCCTCTATGAAGATAGTCGAAGGTTTATTGTTAGTCAACTGAAACACTTTCAAGTTGAAGAGGATTTTAACAGCAATGGAAAACTAGAGATTGATGAAATCGTTTTAAGTGAACTGATTATTAATGCTATGATTCATAGAGATTACCACATCAATGCACCCATCAAAATGATTATGTTTGATGATAGAGTTGAGATTATCAATCCGGGCAAACTGACTAACTCACTAACGGTTGATAAGATTAAAAGAGGTATTTCTATACATAGAAACCCCATTTTAAATTCTATTGCTAGGTATGTTCTAAAGTATAGTGGTAGAGGTAGTGGCATCAAGAGGGTATTGCGAACTAATCCTAATGTTGAGTTTATCAATGATATAGATAAAGAAGAGTTTAGATGTATTATTCCAAGCCAAGCCTTGGGATAAATCCCAAGGCTAAAAGATAATGTTACCTAAAGGTTACTAAATTCAGTTATTGTTGTTTCGGGAATTTCGCTGCGCGGATTTCCCGAAACCTAAAACCATCAAAAAATTTTTTTTGGGAAGGCTCGTTCGATTTATATTTTTTTATAACTGATAACTGATAACAATTGCCATTTTGCGATTTATTTTAGCCAACATATTGGTACAAAGGAGCATAATGAAATATTCAAAAATTCACTGGATTTCAATTTTCTTGATGACTTCTTGTTTGAATTTAGCGGCGGCTACACAGCCAGAAATCTTAAAGATCATTGACTTGGCGGGCAAGCAACGGATGCTCACTCAAAAGATGAGCAAGGAAATCCTGCTTATCATCAATGACATTGAGCCTGAAGAGAACAAAAATCATCTCTACAAGACGGCGGCTCTTTTTAATCAGACGCTAAACGGTTTGTTCAATGGCGATTCAAATTTGGGTTTAGTCGAGATAGACAAGCCCTCTATTAAGAAAAAACTCAACAAGGTTTCTAAGTTGTGGCACAAATTCAGGATCAATGTAGATGTTGTGCTGTTGATGGATGAAAAGTTGCAAAACCAAGATGAATTGTTAAAAAACATCGCTCAGCAAAATTTGCAATTGTTGGCGTATATGGAGGATGTAGTCGATTGGTACCAAGATGAGAGTAAATCGACGGATCAAAAAGACTACGAGGAGGCCGTCACTCTGAACGAAGCCGGCAGACAACGGATGCGGACGCAGAAAATGACTAAGGAACTGTTGCTAATGGTCAGTGGTATCAACACTAGGGAAGAGTTGAAAAAAACAATGTTCGATTTTGAAAAAACCCTGATAGGACTTTTAAAGGGCAATCGTGAGCAAAAATTGCTCAAAGTGAATGCGGTCCGAAATCAGTTGAGAATGATTAAAAATCAATGGGATAACTACAAGTCTATCTTAGATAATAGTATTAAAACTCAGCGCTCTCCTAGAAATTGGAAAATTGTCGTTAAATTAAATTTGACCCTGCTTTCCGAAATGGATAATGCCGTGCAAATGTATCGCAGGCACTTTAAGTAGGGGCAATCCCTTGTGGTTGCCCTTAATCTGGGAGCAAGGGCAACCATAAAGGATTGCCCCTACATAAAATGCTCTGTAGGGGCAATCCCTTGTGGTTGCCCTTAATCTGGGAGCAAGGGCAACCATAAAGGATTGCCCCTACATTGCGGTTCATCATTCGACTTTTAGGGAACAACGAAAACCAAGGTGGTGATTGCGCTGCCTTTGGTTTAGATGATGACGGTTGGCGGCACGCGCCCATTCATCTTTAGGCTTGTTAAACCACGAACCACCACGAAGCATTTTGTAGTTCCCCATTTCATTTTCTTCCCATACACTAGCATCTTTAGGTGCGCCCTGATAAGTCTCGTGGTAAGGATCAGCCACCCATTCCCATACATTACCCACGGTGTCATATAAACCAAAGTCATTCGGTTTATCAAAAGAACCCACAGGGGCAGTATATTTCCAACGATCTTTACTATTTAAGTTGGCATACTCGTGAGATGCAATATTACCCCACCAATATTTCTTTGTCGATCTGGCGCGTGCAGCATATTCCCATTGCGCTTCAGAAGGCAAGCCATAAGGTTTTCCGGTTTGCTCACTCAACCAGTCCACATAAGCCATCGCATCGAGCCAAGAGACGTTAATCACTGGTCGATTAGCGCGTCCCATGCCCTCATCATCTGGTCTTCCTCGATCTGTCTCCTCCGCAAAAAGGTCATATTCTTCAAAAGTCACCTCATAGCGACACATTGCAAATTTTTCCACCCAAACCTTACGCACATGTCGCTCATCATGCTCACCACGCCTATCGCCCATCCGAAATTTCCCTTCTGGAATGATCACCATTTCAGGGCCTAACTTACCAAGAATTTTTAAACAATCCTGAAATGTAGATTTGTCAATATTGTGTTGTGATGTGCATTTTTTCCCACCCGGTTGCGGAAAAAATTTTTCCAGTTCATCTAATTCGGATGAATTCGGATTTATTAAGCGAGCCGATGTTAAATACCATTTAGCGTCATTCCATTCTTTTTTAAGAAGCGCTTTTGTTAATTCATTTACATAATGCTTTTCCAGTTCATCCAAGCGAACTGAATTGATCAAGCGTAAATCTTCTAAAGACTGTTCAGCTTCATCCCACTGTTCTTGTTCTAAGGCATCGTTTATTAATTGAGTGACATCCTCTGCTATTTTTTCTAGGCGCTTTTCGGCGATAGCATTGTTTGGCTCTTTATCTAAAACGTCTTTGTAACACTTAAAGGCGTTACCCCCTTTCTTGCTATAAAAACGCTCAGCATTAAAATGTCTCTCGCAATCACGCAAGCGTCGTGAACTATCAAATGTGGGATAACGGATGCAACGGAACCCGGTATGTTGATTACCTTTAGAGTCAGAAGAGTAAAAACGATTGGTGACGCGACAGGATTCCGCTCCATCGCTCCACGAACAGCCACGAAGCACCGCTCCATATCCCCCTTCTATCCAAACCTTACCATTTTTAGGCGCATTTTCATAATTTGTGTGATACGGATCATCTACCCATTCTCGCACATTACCCAGCGTGTCATATAAACCAAAGGGATTAGGTTTAAAAGAACCCACAGGAGATGTTTTGCTAGGCGTCCAAGATTTATCTTGGCTTTGAGTTTTCGCCTGTGCGGCATATTCCCATTGCGCTTCAGAAGGCAAATCGTAAGATTGACCGGTTTGTTCACTCAACCATTCCAGGTAATTCTTGGCATCATCCCAAGAGACGTTAATCACCGGTAGATTACCACGCCCCCAACCCTCATCAGATGGTCTTATTCCATTTGTCGCGTCAACAAAACGATCATATTGTTCAAAAGTTATTTCATAGCGGCACATTGCAAAACTTTCCAGCTCTACAGGGTGAACTGGTTTTTCATCGGCTTCACCACCCGCGCCCATTGTAAATTTTCCGGCTGGGATTTCTACTATCTCTGGACCAAAACTACCGTATCCAAAAGGAACACGGATACCCCAAAAAGGGGTTTTTGGGGGCAGTGAGACTTTTTCCTCTACTTCACAAGGGATATTTTCGAGTTGCCCTGTCACGACTTCACACTTAAATTGAGCTTTATTGACCTCACCGTCAAACACAAACCCGAATTTAAAACGATCACCATCCAAAAATTCAAAAGAAAAATTTTCTTCTCCAAATTCAGTTTGTAAAAATTCTCTCGATATTTTATAGGTATAGGGAGTGGTATTTTTATTAGGCGTTAACTCAACCTGTTTATTATAATGATTATATTTAAATATAGCTTGTCTTACCGGATTATCCGAATCTGGCAAAATTCTGAATTCTTTAAGATTCAGTACAGAATCTGAGCCAACACTCGTGAGTAAATAAGCGGAAGTCCCAGGTGGCGTCTCCAATTTTTCACTTTTTAAGACAATTTTTTGTGAGTCTAAATACCGTTCCAACAAAATAGTCAGCACGCTGGCCAAAACAGTGGCTAAAATTCCAAGTAAAATTTTCTTGTTTTGCATCTAATCACCTTTTAAATAAACAATCGTCTCCTCAATATTTATTATACCGAACTAAGGCACCTATTTCATTAATTTTTTGGTCTATTGTTCAAACTCTATTTGCTGATAACTGATAACTGATAACAAATAAGCTATAATGCCTTTGATGGAATATGGCATCTCTGAGGAAATATCGCACAATTATTTCGCTCAGATTATTATGCCATTTATACCAGATTCGTTGCAAGCGAGTCGCTGATAATCGTCCAAGATAAATCTTGGACTCCTTTTATTTTTGTTTTAGATACTCAATGATTTGTATCCGAAAGTTATTTACTAAGGCGACATAAGTCAAAATATTAGGATATTCACTGGCATGGGCGGATAACCATTCAGTAAAAACATTATTGTTGAAAATGTTACCATGTTCAAGTTCCTTAATGGCACTGTCACTTTGTTTGACACTACCATATTGACTGATGGCATTGGCATATCCTTCTACCAATTCAAAAAACATTTCAATTTCAAAAAACGCTGAAAAAACATTTCCTTCCAGTTCATATTCAGCCTCATAAAGGCGTTGTCGTTCGTCTTTAATCTGTTGGTAAAAACAAACCAACTGCTGTAAGTTGCTTGAAATAATATTTCTGAGTTGTTCATATTCTTCAAGCTCACTCGGCTTTTGTTTTCTATAAAGAAACCTGATTTGCTGAGCATAAGTTGCCTTAGCATCTAGTCGCTGTTGGTGCTGTTCTATTCTCATATTGAGCACCCGTTATTTATAAGAGGGACTATAGGAAACTATTTTCCCATCACGTTCAATCAGATATTCACCACTTTTTCTTTTATAAATCGTAGAGCCATCAATTCGAGTGACTTTATGGGCTCCTTTTTTATTGAAATTGTAGGCTTTTCTTAGGTATTTTAATGTATTTTTATCTCTGAGCCAGAGCTGCCTCTTGATGACAGTTTGAAGGCTCTCCTCACAAAGAAAGTAAAGACAAATCCTCAACTTTCAAGTGGCACATACCCAACCTATGAGCACGTTCATTATCCGCTTCTAAAATTGATGAATTAATTCCTGAACCTGGCTATTTGAATAACCATGACTTACGATTACTACATCAAGATCAAAATGCTTATAAAGGTGCAAAGACCGTTTAATGGCATTTATTATCCAATTTTTATCATTACCAAATGCCCCTCCTCCGATAAGAGTCAGATACAATTTATTGTTGCCACTCATTAGGTAATTCAAAATGCCTGCACAGATGGTTGCCTCGTATGAGGCCTCTAAAACAATTTTGGCAAACGCAGACCAATGTTTAATTGAATGTTGTGAATATGCAACCGGTAGGGCAGAGCAATATGCTTGTGATATTGTATGCTTTGAATCGCTTATGGTTACTTGGGTATTCCACTGAATACCGATACGCAACAACTTTCTTAAATTCTCAATCTCAGACTCACTCGATGATTTGATCCTATTGTTAATTTCCATCAATCCTTGTTTAGATGCCAAGGCATAGCCATTTTTCATTGTCCAAAGACGATTATCTTTATTTCCTAAAACGGTTCCAATATCGGAAAGACAATCTATTTGGTTATTGAATGATTGGCCTATTTTCCCATTGACACTTGCAAAATAGTTTCGATAAATCGTTCCGGCACCAGCCGCTATAGCACATGCTGGCCCTTGCGTCCAGTCATACTGATACCCATCTATTCCCTGTTCAGGCGTAACATTTGGCGATGTCATTTCAAGCAGATTAAATTGTGAAGCCACTTGAAATAATGAACCGGCATTTGATTCTTCAGTATGCAGTTCTTGAACACCAGCTATCACTTCCCGAACTGATATTTTTCCAGAATGACCGTGAGCAACGCGATCTTGCAATTCTGCTAACGAGGGAGTTTCTAGCAATCCGCAGATAAATTCCTTTCCGTTTATATGAGATTTCAATAATTCTCCATCAACAGACATATTTTCACGAACTTGCTCTGGAGATTCTTCACGAAAACCTGTCAGTGTTTCAAACCACATTCGATCCTCCTTTAGAGTTATTATCAGGCCAAATTGCTCTGACATTTGTATATGATAATCAAAATAGGCATTTTTGATACCACCGTCTCTGCCCGTTCTAAATACGAAGTCACATTGAGTGAGAGCACCGAACTTAAAAACTCAGTCCGTAGCTGTTCTCGCACTTGATACGTCCAAAGATGTTGAGAGAGCGATGGCGCAAGCAGCTTTTGTTTTAATTGTAGCACAATTTACTCAATCACCCGTTCTCTCATTTGATTATCGGCTTCACGCGCATCGCTTTGCCATTTTGATAACAGCGCAAATTCTGGCTCAGTCTTACCATCAATCGACTTGTTCCGGGGTAATGCCCCAACGTAAGTCAACTTCGACAAATCCAACATGGATAAGTCAAAGGCGCAACGGTTTTGAAGTAATCCGTGTCGTTATTGATTGTTGTCATCAAAATATCGAAAATCCAAACAAAGTGTATGAAAGTTAAAAATTAATCCTTTTTTACACTTAAAATATCTAATATAATGAGAAAATCTTGAGAGCGTCAACTGATTGAGTGCTTTGACAGCCACGATTGATAACAATAGCTCACCAATCATAAAAAATCCAACTTCTTTTGAGCCAAGGTGCTGCTCATGGTAAGTCGCCGTTACTTGTTTTTTCACCTCAAAATCAATTTTTGCCTGTTGTAATTCGTAATAAAAGGCTCTTCGATAAATCTAATTCAAGGGCTTGTTCGTATGTCTCTTCATCCCAGATATTCGTCAAGTGGTTGTGTACTCGGAAAAGACATTTGTTGATTTGATAGGTTAAGTTTCTGTGCATCGTCATTTTAAACCTTAATAACTACATGGATTACAAGTCAAAACATTCAATAACTACACGGATTACTTTTAAGAAGGGATAAGTCAAAGGCGCAACGGTTTTGACTTATCCCATGTTTGCCCTGCAACCGGCTAAATTATTGCGGGTTATGACTGTATTGGGATGCTTTGCACCTAATACTTTTTTAAATATTTTTAAGGCGCGTTTGATAAGCGGTTTTGCCTCGTGAATTTTTCCTTTCGCGTAATACAAAGCCGCCAAATGATTCAGAGAAGTCGCCGTGTCGGGATGCCGCTTGCCCAAGACTTTTTCATAAATAGATAAGGCGCGTTTGTAAAGCGGTTCTGCTGAATCGTAATCTCCTATCTCTATTAACACTTTTGCCAAATTAGTCAAAGATTGAGCCGTATTGGGATGCTCCGCACCAAACACATTTTCACTGATGGCTAAAGCACGGCGGTAAAGTGGTTCAGCTCCAAAATCCCCTTTAGAATAAAGCAAATCCGCAAAATTAGTTAGAGATGTCGCCGTGTCGGGGTGCTCCTTGCCTAAGACTTTTTCTCTGATGGCTAAGGCGCGTTTGTAAAGCGGTTCTGCGGAATCATAGTCTCCTTTAGATTCAAGCAAACTCGCTAAATTATTTAGAGAATTCACCGTTTCTGGATGTTCTTTGCCCAAGACTTTTTCTCTAATAGCTAAGGCGCGTTTGAAAAGCTGTTCCGCTTCATCAGACTCTCCTTTCGCGTAATGCAAATACGCTAAATTATTTAAAGAAGTCGCCGTGTCGGGATGCTCTTTGCCCAAGATTTTTTCTCTGATGCTTAAGGCGCGTTTGAAAAGCTGTTCCGCTTCATCAGACTCTCCTTTCGCGTAATGCAAATACGCTAAATTATTTAAAGAAGTCGCCGTGTCGGGATGCTCTTTGCCCAAGATTTTTTCTCTGATGCTTAAGGCGCGTTTGAAAAGCTGTTCCGCTTCATCAGACTCTCCTTTCGCGTAATGCAAATACGCTAAATTATTTAAAGAAGTCGCCGTGTCGGGATGCTCTTTGCCCAAGATTTTTTCTCTGATGGCTAAGGCGCGGCGGTAAAGCGGTTGGGCAGAGCCATAGTCTCCTTTAGATTCAAGCAAAGCCGCCAAACTACTCAGAGTAGTTGCGATGTCGGGATGTTCTTTGCCCAAGACTTTTTCATAAATAGATAAGGCGCGTTTGTAAAGCGGTTCTGCTGAGACATAGTCTCCTTTAGAGTCAAGCAAACCCGCCAAATTATTCATTGATTGAGCCGTGTCGGGATGCTGCTTGCCCAATATTTTTTCTTTGATGGCTAAGGCGCGACGCAATAAGGGGATAGCTGCTGAAAAATAACCCGCTATCCGAAAAAAACCAGCTAACTGGTTCAACAGGTAAGCTAAATCATTTGCTTTAGGTTTTTCTGTTTTTTCATACTTGGCTAAACTTTCGTTGTAGTGAAGAAAGGGTCGCTTGGTTTTCACTGATAGCATCCGTTTTTTGCCGCAAAGCTTGATTCTCCTTTTCAAGCTCAGCTATCCGCTTTTGCTGCTTTTCAGTTTTCGCAGTTAGTGTGTCAAGTCCCTTCTGAAGACATTCAAGTACGTCAAGCGGTGTTTGGCCTTTTTTTGGCGGAACACAGCTTTCTGACGCATAAGTCATATTGGCAGCCGCCGCTAAGAATAGGGCTGTTTTTAGTTTGGTACGTGTTTTCATTTAATGGCTCCTGAGTCTAACTACATGGATTGTTTATCAATATTGGATAATAGTTTGAACATTATTAAAGACAACTTGAGGTTGTTTGTAGAGGGCTTGAATTTAAACGTCGGTGAGGGCACGATTGTATATGCGGACATCATCTATTCATTAAATAACATTATAGAGATGAATAAGTCAAGACATAATCAGAGCTGGGTTTTGACTTATCCTTTTTTAAATGTAATCCCGACAGTTTTGCGGTTTTGACTTATCCATCAATAAAACTTCGGATTACATTTAAGAAGGGATAAGTCAAAACCTTGTCATAATTCTGTCAATTCTCAGGTTTAAGCAATGACAACAATCTTAAAATGCTGAGTATTTCTAAACAAGTCGTGATGGATTTTATGACGACTTGTTTAGGCATTTTTTAGACGGGGTTTATGCAACTCTCGTCGCTGGGCTTATCATAATGTCATAGCCATAATCAGTCAGCATATCTGTAGAGATTTCTGCGGCTAATTCACTCATCAATATATCCCTCTCCTCATCCTCTGGCATAATGATATTTACCCAGATACTATCCTGATAGATAGGACTTTCCCCTATGGATACTAACTCTATTTCAGGATACTGCGTCTTGAGCTTGTCAAACAGCCCTTGGCTTAATTCCATCTGTTTGAAATTAATCATTTCTCTATCTCCTGCTTTATGATATCAACAAATTCCTGCGCGTGTCTTAATTGTCGCGATGCAACCGTTTTTGATAAGAATACCGCTTTGTAATCGGCGCGATTTCTCTTATCTTGCAAATCTTTCAAGTAGGAT